>JAWQFQ010000142.1:951-23726 GCA_035967975.1 Scytonema sp. PMC 1070.18 | reverse complement strand
TAGTGGATAGTTGTTAGTGGATAGTGGATAGTTGTTAGTGGATAGTGGATAGTAGCGTTTTACTACTAACAACTAACTACTATCTACTCTCTGTTTTTAGTACAAAAATACTATAATAGAGATAACATCCACAAAGCCAAATACAGTGCAAAACGGGTGTGGAACAGACTTCTGGAAATAAAGTCAACAGTTTGTACTATGATTAAGCACTATATTCTCAGCCTCAACCCTACTGCCAAGCATGAATGGGATCGCTGTATCTTACGCGACCCACTCACAGCGAAACGTCCGGATATTGCTAAATTAGTTGCTGAAGCAGTTGGAGCTAATACGGGCAGTTATCTGGTAAGTGTCAATATTGAAGTTAAAGTCTTGGAGGAAGCTGCTGTCCCTTACGCCGAACAACTCGCTTTAAATATCTCAGAAGCCCTTGATAACTCTAAACTCAGGGAAGCAGCGTAGAACTAAAACGCTAATAGCTATAGCAATCCTAAAGCATTTGTAAACGCGAGAAACCCGTATTCTTTGAGAATACGGGTTTCTGGGTGCTCGCAATTTTACAAATCAAATAGGATTGCTATAATTATTATTTAACCATTAGCTAATAACCCAAGTTCCTTTGAAGCTGCGTTTGTAAACGAAAACTGTCGATAATTCGTCACCTAAAACTGAAAAGTACAAACTCAACTCCAAATAGGACAGGGAGGTTTTGATTATTTTCAGTTGCAATCTGGATTAAAGTTCTCCTTCAATAATGTAAATCGAGATGCCAATTTTAGAAGCAGACCTCCTAATGACTTAGAGGTTGCATCGGACTATCTATGTCATGGGTTTATTTCTAAATCCAGAATAAACTGAGATGTAATCTCAGAAAAATAGGGCTACAGTGAAGACATTATTTACTAGAGCTTTTGCTTTGCGATAATGCGAAATGATATGAGTTGCGATCGCTCTTTGATGACTCTGTAGGCGCGATTAAATTGAAGATGGCTCCACTCCTTCATCAATCCAAACATCAATGGCTGCTTTTACTTCTAATTCAGTTATGGCAGACCACTCTTTTTCATTAATAATTGTCCTAAATACCGCTCTTTTACCGTGACCAACTTTTTCTATTGGGTGTCCACGATATACTATATTTTTAGGCTTAATCATTTTCTTTTCAATTTTATTGACTATTCTAACCCACGCTCCAAAATTGAAATTGGGTAGTCTTGAGTTAGTTGTTCCTCTCGGTCAGTTACTGAACGGAGATTGTATCTTTATTGACAGTATTCCTGAGTTAGACCCCTATCGACACTTACGCGATCGCAAATAGTATGTCAGTTCTCACTGCTGAAGATGGTGCATCACCTGCGAGAGAGGAACAACCTTGGTGCGATTGTGGTTGGCCTTATACGGTGCTTCTACCACGTGGTACGAAAAATGGCATGGAGTTTCGTTTACTGGTCATGTGTTCCAGTAGCGATCAACTTAACATACCGGATCATCCTCAGTGCTGTACTTCAATCAGTTACTGCGGTCTACAAGACTTAGAATATCCGGATAAAGCTGCTATGGGTTATCCATTTGACCGCAAATTCAATAAGTCAATTGCTGAAACAGTTCAGAACTTGAACAACTGGGCATGGCGCACTATCAAGATTCGCTGCAAGAATCTATGACCAAATAATTGCCTTTTTTTTGATATCTCTCCCAGCCTAATTTTATATCATATACAATGTCAACAACGTCGATCTAGCAAAGATTTTATGCTGTTGACATTTTCTACAACATATTTTTTATGAGGCGAGTACATAACTATCACAGACAAGGCATAGCAAGAGTATTGGTAAACAGAGCAGAAGCTTTTGCACTTTGCAAAAAGGCACGAGGCATTATGAGAAAAATCATACTTTTTGCCTGAAAGTCTTGTGTAGCATGGATTATGTATTTTTTATCTACCGAGAGTGATGGAAGAGCGCTAAGCAAAGGATAAACCAAATGCCTATAGAACATATTAATAGGAAAGGTCAGACATATTATCTTCATCAAGGCACCACTAAAACTGGCAAGCAGAAGTATTTCTTTTCTATGAAAAATCAGGGGACTCTCGTTGAGACCATACCAGATGGCTACGAAATTTATGAGAATCCCAACGCTCAGGTGTTTCTGAGGAAAGTTCAATCCAAAATCATAACTGATGACGAAATCACAATTGTAAAAGAAGGTATCAAAAAAAATTCGAGTTTAAAGTCTTACCAAGTCGATGTAAAAAAGAATACTATTATTGTGTATACGCCTAATCAAGATATTGATGTCTTATCAAGTATATTGAACTCTGACTCCATCGCTCC
This sequence comes from Scytonema sp. PMC 1070.18, assembly GCA_035967975.1. Taxonomy (GTDB): domain Bacteria; phylum Cyanobacteriota; class Cyanobacteriia; order Cyanobacteriales; family Nostocaceae; genus Scytonema. The sequence continues at coordinate 21,390 of JAWQFQ010000142.1, read as the reverse complement.
ACGGGCAGATGCTCAAGATGTGCTCAGTCGCTCTATTACCTATTCACCAATGCTTCAATTTATTTTGGTTGATGAGGAGAAACGGTTATTTATAACCCAAAGATATTGTTTTTTGGGTTCTATCGATGACTGGATTTATATTGGAACGGACGATACTCTTCAAAACTTGGTAGAAAGATATGTGCAGCATTTGGGTCACGAATCATACTACGAATTGCACTAAAACATATAGCAATGATTGCTATGTATGTGTCAATACTTGTCGGTTAAGCGGGAATTAGAAACCCAGTATCTCAAAGCTACCGGGTTTCTAGCACCTCAACTACCGTTAACCGAGCAGTATTGATGCATATGTATCACAATAACCCACCGATTAGTTTCTTTTATGGATACTATTTATTTTTCTACGTCAAGCACTCTTGATGCTTTGTAACAATATTGTTATATTTATTTACATAAGTTAAAAATTTAGGAAACAAGCTATGTACACCACTGTTAACGAAGACGGCGTCCTCAACAACTACCCAACTGAGACAAAAATGAAGTTTGCTGAATACCCCGCAATTTGGGAGCAACGTCAATATGTTATCCAAGGCGTGTTTGCGACATTACTGGTCACCTCTTTAGTTCTGATTGCTTTTGTAGTTGGTTAAGACTGTTGAATTTCACACTTTCATACTCTCTTCTTTCCCCCTGGCTTGATGGCTGGGGTTTTGCCATTGAAAACTTTAGGAACCGTCAAGGATTGCGATCACTGTCAATGACTGGAGATTGTACTAGTAACACACCCTGCTTACAGCAGTTTTCACCTAAATGAACCACAACCTTTGTAAGGGCGAACGGCCGTTCGCCCCTACAACTGTGGTCTATTTACCTGAAAATGACTGTAAACACTTATGAATTATGAATTATAAATTATGAATTATAAATTATGAATGAGGAGTTAAAAATTACCCTGTTCTCTGTTCCCCGTTCCCTCTAAAGAGTTATGAATTATGAATTATGAAAGAATTCAATCATATTTTCGTCCCTGTTGTGACAATTGGGTTAATAGCACTCGCATCTAGAGTCAATCAAAGAGTGACTGATGCTCCTAGCAATATAAAAGCACCAGATGTTACTTGGAGTCATATGACTGCGTTTAAATCTGCTGCTCGTCAAGTTGTCGAACAGCCGTTGGATAAAAAGCAAAGGAATCTCCGGTTGTCGGTTACGGTGGATGACCCCTCGTTTTTGTTCGTCAAGGAAGGACAGCAATTGAAAGAAGGAGATACTATATCTGATAACAAACCAGAACGCGATCGCTTGGTCAAACAAAGGTCTTCTATCCTCCTTCAAATCGATAACCTCAAGTCTCAGAAGATAACACAACCGACACCACCAAAAGAACCACTACCAGTCCAACCCATTCCCAAAGCTGATTATGTAGAAGAATTGGCGGCTATATCTCAAGCTCAGATGAAACTCGACCAGGTGCGATCGCTACTTAATGCTCGGACACCCTTGCTCAAATCTGATAACCCAGAGAGAAGGGCGGAGACTGAGAAAGCAGAAGCAAACCTTCAAATTGCAACTCAAAAGGTAGAAGAGCAACGACAGATGATACAAGCAATGCAGGATATAAAGATGCAAAAAGAGATTATCCAGCATGAATCGGCTAAACTCCGACAGTTAGAGTCAGAACTTTCTGGAGCACAATCAGGACTCGACCAGGAAAGAGCAAAGCTTGACGCTTCAGCCATTGAGCAACAACAACAATTACAACAATTGGAATTAGCCGTGCAATTTGCACATTCAGAATTAGAATTGGCAAATTCTCGACTACTCGCAGCAAAGTCACAACGTCAACTTGTAGAGTACAATGCTAGCGTTGCTGCAGAGGAACGCTTTTCAAGACGGCAGCAATTGCAACAACAGTACGAACGCCAACAGCAAACGTATTTGCAAAACCTACGTGACAGAGATTATCAACTCGCACAACTTAATATTTCTTTATCTGTTATTGATGACAAACTCTCTCTCATCCCCATTGTGAAAAGTCCCCGCAATGGTTGGGTAAAACGTGTCAAACCTTGGGTGGGGAATAATGGCAAGTACACGACGGTTCTTACAATTAGCTCTACTAACAGTCATATTAATTCCAAAAATGGCGATCGCGCAAACAAGAGCGTAAGTTCCAATTCTCTTTCCACCACAATCACCAACCAATCAACCATCCCCAGTTCCACAGCCGACACCGACGACGAATGAGGGGGAAGTGAATTTAGACGAACAACCTGTTTTCGGACATTTTATAGGTGTTTTGAATACCATTGTGAATACCCACATAACCCATAAAAGCAGATAGCTGATGGCTGATGACTGAACGCTTACCAGAAGACAGAATTCAGAATCGATTTGGGTGGAAATTTATCTAAATGAAACCCCTTTCCGTGGTAAGAAAGGGGATAGCGGTGTGTTGTAGTTTGGATAAATATTAATAGGTGTCATTGAGATTGATTTATGCACTACATGAAGTAGCTGTTGAGATTGACTTGATTCATTTCAATGTTGAGGACAACTCGCTACAGTAGATATCGTATTGGTAAAGTTATGTGTATGAGAGATGAGGGTGACTTGTCCTTTGCCGTCAAACACCCAACCAGTAGCGGGATTAATTTCGACAACATCAGATTTGGCGGGTGATTTGGTTGTTTGTTGGGGCGAGATCCTCTGTGTTGTTTCTGGTAACCTTGTATCAGACCAGACAACATCAGGACTGAGGGGTTGGTCGGGAGAAGGAGGTAAACCACCACGTCCTGTGACGACAAATTTGCTTCCTGGGGCGTCGAGTGTGCTGGCGATCGCACCGCAACCAGTATCTACTATATCTGATACATCTGCTAAGACTGCGGGGAGTTCTATTAATCCCAAGTTTTGGTCAACATCTAGTGTACTGATATTTATTTGACCTTCTAAGGTTGGGTTGATTTGGGAAAATGCTGTAATATCATTGGTTGGTAGCTGTCGAGGGTCTGGTGAATTGCCTAGTAAGCGCTCCAATTCTTTGCGATCGCGCTGTTGAATATTAAAAATCCCTCTAGATGTGATTGTAATCCGACCACCACTGCCTTCAAAAGCATTAGCGGTGATGTCATTATTTTCATTATTGACGCTGACAATAAAACCATTGGGAGCGTTAATAGTAATGTTGCCACCATTGCCACCTGCACCCACAGTACCAGCCGTGGCTGAGATTTGACTGCCACGACGTAGAAGTAATAAGTCTCCTACAGCTAATCTGATATTACCGCCATTACCAGATGCAGATTCAGCGTTGATGATTCCATTGTTGTCTAAATGAATTTGGGGTGAAATCACGTCAATGTTTCCTGCTTCCCCTGTACCAGAAGAACTAACAAACAATCCACTGTTTGGATTAGTAGGTGCAACGTTTGTGCCAAATTCTGCTACACGGTCATTGTAAGTATTATCAATACCATTAACAATCACTCTGTCTAGTGCATTAATTGTAATTTTGCCTGCATTACCAGTACTTGAAGATATAGAGCGAACTTGCCCACCGTTTAAAATCTCAGCTTGTTTGACATTTAAGGTAATATTACCGCCATTGCCATTATCCAGAGTTCGCGCACTTAACACCGCACCATCTGATACGCGCAAGTTTGTGGTATTTACTGTGATGTTACCTCCAGAACCTATGGTAAAAGTCGGTGTAGCCAGTGCGCTGGAGCGTCCTGTTATTGAACTGGTACCGGAGACGCTGACTCTGTTAGGGGCGTTAATGTCGATGTTTCCTGCATCCCCTTGTCCACGGGTGAGGGCTTGAAGTTGAGCGCCATTGGTTAAAGACAGAGAATCAGCGCTAATTTGAATATTTCCACCGTTTCCTACAGCACCCTCTTCTACTGTACTGAGTACATAGGTATCTGTACCATCAAAAGAAACCAGACCACGGGCATTGATAATTACATTCCCTGCATCCCCTTTTCCTCGGGTGTCGGCAGTAAGTATAGCGCTATTGGTTAAAGACAGAGAATCAGCACTAATTTGAACATTTCCACCTTTTCCTACAGCACCCTCTTCTACTATGCTGAAAGCACCACTGGGGAAACTGCTATCACTGGTAGTCCCATCAAAAGAGACTAGACCACGGACATTAATGATTACATTCCCTGCATCCCCTTGTCCACGGGTGTCGGCTTGAAGTTGAGCGCCATTGGTGACAGACAGAAAATCAGCACTAATTTCAATATTCCCAGCTTTTCCTACAGCACCTTCTTCTACTCTGCTAATAGCAAAAGTATTTGTACCATCAAAAGAAACCAGACCACGGACATTAATGATTACATTCCCTGCACCCCCTTGTCCACGGGTGAGGGCTTGAAGTTGAGCGCCATTGGTTAAAGACAGAGAATCAGCACTAATTTGAATATTCCCACCTTTTCCGACTCCAGTCTGTTCTACTGTACTGAAAGCAGTGCCATTATCAAAAGAGACATCACGGACATTAATGATTACATTCCCTGCATCCCCTTGTCCATAGGTGCTGGCTTGAAGTCGAGCGCCATTGGTTACAGACAGAGAATCAGCACTAATTTCAATGTTCCCACCTTTACCCTCACCAACTAATTCTAATACTCTTCCTAAAAAGGTGAATTGTTCTCTTGCTACAATAGTGAATGCTCCACTGCCTTCAAAGGAAACTGTACCGCCTGCTTTTAGCACGATATTACCTGCATTTCCCTTTGCAGCAGTAATTGCTTGTATGAAAGAACCACTCTTGACAGATATATCGTTATCCACATTAATAAAAATGTTCCCAGAATCACCTGTACCCAAAGTACCAGTAGACACTTGAGCACCATCAGACAATGATGCCGATCGCGCAAAGATATTTATATCAGATCCATTACCTACCCCGTCAAGTCCCACCGAACTAAGAACTCCACTTCCTGATATGGAAACTGTATCCATCGCTTGAATAGTGACGCTGCCTGCATTTCCTTGTCCATTAGTTGCAGAACCTATTTGAGCATTTCCGATAATATTTAGTGAACCTGTTTTAATAAGAACATTTCCTGCATTCCCATTTCCTAAAACGTTATTGACTATCCTGCTAGAGGAAGAGGTAGAATTGGTACCATCTATTATGACAGTATCGGAGGCATCTATCTCAATGTTACCAGCTTGAGCATCTTTGTTTCCTAAACCTGCCCCTATTCCTACCGCAAGAAAACTGCCTCCTGCAATTTTAAAGTGGCGAGCATTGACAGCAATACTACCTTCATTTCCTGCAACGACATCAACGAATGCACTGTCATTTAGAGATACGTCTGCACGTTGTACTCCGACCGGGTAACTTAAGCGCAGATTCAGGTCATCAATGGAAAGCCCAATAGTTCCTGGTGCAGTAAGACCTCCCAATTCGACTCGACCACCAAAAGCATTCAATCTTCCTCCATCCATATTGATGTCGCCGCCTACGAGCAACAGACTTCGACCATCTGGAACTCGTAAACCAGTTGAATTGAAACCCGTTGGTGCTATCCCGGCTGGTGCAGTTGAGCGATTCTGGATAGTCGCAGCAATTTGGTTAAAGAATAAAGCGGATGGATTAACTGTTAATAAGGGAGGATTGCTGGTTGGATTAGTAGCACTAAAAAATCCTTGATCGCCAAATTGAATTGCATTTGCTGTCGTACCTACAAATGAACCACCCACATTCAAACTCGCATTTGGACCAAAGACAATCCCATTTGGATTCATCAAAAACAAATTGGCTGTACCTAACGTACGAATCAACCCATCAATGTTAGATACTGACCTACCTGTTACCCTGCTAATGATGTTTTGAATATCAATAGCATTGTTAAAAAAAGCTTCCGTACCAGTGGGAACGGAGAAATCTTGAAAACTATGAAATAGATTAGCTCCTGCAGTAGTTCCCCCTGTAATATTGAAGGTGCTATCATTGGATGTAACAATGGAATTATTTGGAAGAGTACTATCGGGAGTTATTTGAGCAACTACACTATTTGACATCAGAGCGATCGCACTTCCTAAGACAATTCCGAATCCTCTTATCCCAGACATCACACCCCCTTGATAGTAGCACCCGGTGAATAACACTCGTAGTATCCTATATTTAAGTCGGGTTTGTACCTAGCAATAAGTACGGGTTTGTATTATTTCATAAATATTCTTAACAATAGGACTTATGCATTAATATGCTGACCCGAAAGTGCAGTCAATCTCAAGATTCTTTGACAATATGCGATCGCGCTTTGTACTATACTGAAAAAGTATCTAGAAATTTCTTGTGGTACGGGTGATACGAGCTGTTACAGATTTAAGGGACGGGCGGGGACGCCCGTACCACAAGAAGGATAATTTATTTATTGGAAGTCCCTTAGCTATTAACCATCTGCAATAATTTAGCGATTTGCTGGTTAATAACTGTCACATCAAATCGCTCACCAGCGCTCATTCTTGCTTGCTTGGCTATGGTCGCAGTCTTTTGTGGATCGTTAAAACAAGCTGCGATCGCCTGTGCAAGTTCTTGAGAATTTCCTGGTGTGACTAAAAATCCATTTACACCGTGTTCTACTAATTCAATCGCACCTCCAGCTTTTGCAGCTATCACAGGTTTTCCGCAAAGCATAGCCTCTACAATAACTCTTCCAAAAGGTTCTGCGGCGGTAGAAGTATGTGCAACTAGGTCACAAGCCGCCATAAGCTGGGGAATATCTGAACGAAATCCTAAAAATTTAACTCGGTTCTCCAGTCCCAAGGTTTTCACCTGCTCTTGAAGGCGTTGGACATAATCTTGTTCGCCAAACAGTGCATCACCAACTAAAAGCACCGTCGCTTGTTGGGGACATTGCGCCAGGGCGTCTATTAATATATGTTGTCCTTTCCAAGGTGCGAGACGGCTGAAGTGTCCGATCGCAAATTGTCCATCTAGTCCCAGTTGTTGTCTGAGTTGACTGACATCAGCGTCGCTGATTTGAAAAATTTTCGGGTCAAAACCATTATAAACAACTTCAGTTATTTCCGGGCGTCCTCCTGCGGCGATGAAAGCAGTTTTACTTGCTTCGGAATTCGCAATGACTAGTGATGCACGATTTGCACAGGTGACAGCAATGCGACGGTTGGTCTGGCTAAAATGCTCTGGAGAGAGAATATCATGCAAATGATAAACCAGAGGACGACGGCTGAAAAAACTAGCCAGTGTTCCTATGACCAATGCTTTTTGAGTATTGGCATAAATAATATCAAATTCACGTGCTTTTTGGACGACTTTAGCAATTAGGGGAAGGAGTTGACCTATGCTGCTGAGTCCTTGAGCAAGACTACTTTCTTTGCGAACTTGTATTGCTTGAGTTGTGAGAACTTCAACTGGGATTTGATTCTGCTGGAGTAAATTCTTAAAAGAACCATCAGCAAATAATCCTACCAAACACTTATCTTTATAAGGTTTGGCAATATCTATCAAGCATAGTTCTGCTCCGCCTGGTTTACCGCTTTGGTCGAGGAAGAGGATTTTCATTTTAGGTTAATAGGATATTCCGGACATCTTGAGCTATTTTATACCAGTCAAATTTGTTGATTGCGTATTGGCGACAGGCTTCTCGCGATGGTGCTGTCACTTTTCCTAGGAGCACTTGTTCTAATTTGTCTGCGATCGCCGCGACTTCTGTCGAGTCAGTGATGAGTTCCGGTGAGAATGGTTGTAAAATTTCTGGCATTCCCCCAACGGGTGTACACACGACGGGAGTCCCGCAAGCTAAGGATTCAACTATTGCCAATCCAAATCCTTCAAAGGACTGACTGGGCATAACACTCAAATTAGCAGCTTGGTATGCTATGGGCAAATCTCCATCTGGGAGAAACCCTAAAAATTTGACATGGTTGTCCAGTCCCAATTCATGCGCTTGTTGTTGTAGTGTCTCTTGTATCGGTCCGCGACCTGCGATCGCCAGCCAAATATCTGGAATTCTCGGCTTAATTTCTGCAACTGCGCTCAACAATTTGTCTATTCCAACGCGATGGACTAGACGACGGGATGTAAATATTATTGGGCGATCGCAAGGCCAACCTAATTTGATTCTAGCCTCTTGAGGAGATAAACTTGGTTGAAATCGGGTCGGATCAACTCCACCAGGGATGATGTGAATTTTGTCCCAAGGAATTTGATACTCTTGATGTAATATATTACCAAAAGCCTTGCTGAGGACAATGAAGCGATCGCAGTGATTATAAGTTCTTTGTTCGATCAGCCATTGCTTGAGAAAAACACTGATTTTCCTCTCATTTGCCTCTTGTTTACTTTCAAATGCCCAAGGACCGTGAAAATTGTAAGTAATTGGCACTTCCTTTGGCAGCAAATCTAAAATTGGGAAACTATACAAGGCAAAGTGTAAATTAACTGCATCTGGTTTGCCACATCTTGTTTTCTGAAAGTTTTGACGAATCAACCATAGACGCTTCCAAATTGGAGTATCTGGCGATGCTAAGTTAGTGAGTTTGATGGGTGAGTTAGGTTCATTGTCCGGTAGACCCACACCACACAGCTCAATCCTGTCTCCATAAGCTACTAGTTTCTGAGTCAGGTCATAGATATATCGTTCTAATCCTCCTGGGCTTTTCGGAAACCAGCCTACTCCTACGCAAAGAATAGACGCAGATTCTGAATTAGCATTCCTTGTTGTTCCTTTCACTTATTTTTCTCCAAGTATTGGTTTTACCTGCGTCTAGTTTTACTTAATTTTCGGACGCCTTTTTTCAATTCAGCACTAAATTTGTGCTGGCATCATAATATTTACTTTAAATAAACACAATTGTAAGCGTAGGTAGGCAATAGGCAACAGGCAATAGGCAAGAGGATTCTAGAAAATTAAGAGGATGTTTGAAAAGTCCTTTCATCAGTAGCATGCACATTCAAGATCCACCATTATCCCCCTTAAAAAGGGGGACCGTTAGAGATTTTCCCCCCTTTTCAAGCTACGGTGTACACAGAAGTCCTAAAATCCTTGCCTGGTAAGATAAAAGCCTTAGTAGGTAAGGTTTTGAGTTGAGCCTATTGATTCTCAATAGTGCCAGCTTATTGATAGAGGTTGAACGGAAAATCAAGGATTTCAAAAAATCATTTTCCGTTCTTTTCCGTCCATTTGATTCCCAACTCGACTTGTGTGTACACCGTAGCCTTTTCAAGGGGGGCTAGGGGGGATCGATAAGTGCCTAAAATCACAGCCAACTACTTTTCAAACAACCTCTAAGATGAAGTGCCTAAATCTGTTTTTACAGAAGACTACAATCATTTTCGCCAGCTACTTATTGATTGTTGATAGGCTTAGTTTCAGATAAACTTAAAATAAGTGCTCTTACCTAGGCCAAACTTTAATAGCTATATCTGCTAAATATGCAGCACGAGAGTTGATTGCGTCTTCATTCCAGGTATCAATTTTTTCCTTTTTGAAGTACTGATTCAACGTTATATTACTCTTGTTTAAGAAAATCAATTTTTCCTCAAAAGGTTTATTAGACAGTTCAGAGTTATATCCTGTTAATGTTAGGTTACCCAAGGTGTTTAGCCACTTTTTCTGAATAGAGGTATGATTTGTCCCTAACATTGCTTTCCATTCTTTTGTTAATGTCTGAGGCATAATATGTTCAACTGTTAATTTGCTTGAGTCAACCATTTCCTTAGTCAGAGATTCTTCTAAACTCTCTAAAATCAACTTAGCCCTATCACTCAAGCTTTTTGTGTATATATTACGCTGAAGAATATCATCCCTGAAAGCTGCGTCATCAGGCCAAAGTTTACTTTTCTCATATTTCTTTAAAGTCTTGTATAACCCATCTACCAAATCATGAGGATTTTCTGCTTTAACTTCATTGTATAAGTTATTGAAAATTGTCCCTAAGCTTCTTGTACTGGCTTCAGCAAACAATCGCCGTACAAAATAAGATTCTAAGTACCTTAAAATATCTTCAAACTCATCAATTGTTAAGCGTTCTTCCTCATACTCATGATAAATATTGAGCAAAAATATATGACAAGTTGTAAAATTTAATCTTTTTAGCCTCTGGAACCAACGCTTTAGCTGAGGATTAGGTTCTTCCTCTTCATAATTTAACCGTCTATAGTAATCAGAAAATTTGATAATATTTCGCAATTCACTTTTTATTCTTTCTTGATCTTTTAAAATGTCAAACCGTTTTTTAATACCTCTATAAACTTCTTTTAAATTTATAGCTTCACCATCTTTGCGAAGATAGAACCAAAAAGCATTAGTTAGTTCTTCAGCATAAGGCTTGCTTCCTGATTTTGCCTTAAAACTATCTTGAAGAGGAGACCAATCATTGTTGAATACATCATCTCTCTCTTCTGGTGGTAATTTCATGAAGATGTAGTTACGCACTAAGTCTGCTTGAGTGAGTTCTTCACCCTTATTATTTAAACTTTCAAAAATAAGATAGGGATTGTCATCAGCACCAGAAGTAATATTTACTAAGACTAATCGCTCTAGTATAATAGTTTTTAGCTTGACCGGGTCTAAAGGAATATCTTCAAGAATAGGTTGCTTGAGTTGCTTATCAAAAAATTTGTATGCCTCATGGATTTGTCCTAAGGTCGTTTCTTTAGTTTTCCCTTTGCTCGTTTTAGCGTCTATTATACTCTTATAAGCATCGCGATCGCTTTGAGTAGGCAGAACTTTATAGAAATCATCACTCTTTTGATACTTGTTAATCAAAAAAAATTCATGTATTTGTTCTGACAGTTGTTTATCAACTTTTTTAATATGATTCCGTAATGCTGCTAAGAGAATACTTAGGGTAGTCAGACGTTGTTGTCCGTCAATAACTACAAATGGAGTGATACCCTCAGCTGTTCCTAATTCTGCTTGCGTAACTATAGGACCCAGGAAATAAGAGCCTCTTACTTCATCAGTGTAAATATTTATCAAATCATTCCATAGAGCCTCCCAATTGTCCCCCTTCCATGAATATGGTCTCTGAAAAAGAGGTATTTGAAACTGTTTGCCTCCTTCTAGTAAATTGCGAAGAGTCGTTTCTGATGCTTTCATTACTTAATTTATCAATTTATGTGTTCTTCTATACGATTATAGACAGCATTTTACAATTTTCAAGAATAAGCTCTTATCTCTGTGTCCTCTGCGCCTCTGTGGTTTGAATTCTTACAAGAATTGCGAATCTCCAGAAACCCGGTATCTTCAAGATACCGGGTTTCTCGCCTTTCACGAATGAATCTTGGGCAAACAATGTCCACCCAAAATAACTACTTCTTCCCTGCTGTAGGCATACCTAAAATGTCTTCTATCTTAGGCATCTCTTCCAACGGAATCACCCGTCCCTCATCCTCAAAACCAGCGATTTGGTCAAAGTTCAAATACCGATACAAATCACCAGCAAAAGGATGAATCTTATTCGCTACTATGTCCAAATATTCTTGGACTGTAGGAATTCTTCCTAACAGCGCACACACAGCAGCTAATTCTGCTGAACCGAGATAAACCCGTGCATCTTTACCCATGCGGTTGTTAAAGTTACGCGTTGAAGTTGAAAATACCGTTGTACCATCAGCAACCCGCGCCTGATTCCCCATACACAAACTACAACCAGGCATTTCTATCCGCGCACCTGCACCTCCAAAAATACCATACACCCCTTCTTGCTTAAGTTGGTATTCGTCCATACGAGTTGGGGGACAAACCCATAGGCGAGTTGTGACTGAACCTGCGCCTTCCAACACCTTAGCCGTTGCGCGATAATGACCAATATTCGTCATACAAGAACCAACAAATACCTCTTGCACGGGGTCATTTTCAACTTCCGATAATAATTTGACATTATCGGGGTCATTGGGTGCAGCAACAATGGGTTCTTTGATTTCGTTCAAATCAATTTCAAGAATTTCCGCATATTCTGCATCTGCATCAGCTTCCATTAACACTGGATTTGCCAACCATTCTTCCATCTTGGCAACGCGGCGCATGATGGTACGAGCATCTTGATAGCCCCGTGCTACCATATTCTTTAACAGCGCGACATTAGAACGCAGATATTCGGAAATTGTCTCAACACTTAATTTGATAGTACAACCGCCACAGGAACGTTCTGCGCTAGCATCGGTGAGTTCAAAAGCTTGCTCAACTTTCAAATCTGGCAAGCCTTCTATCTCCATAATCCGCCCTGCGAAGACATTTTTCTTGTTCTTCTTTTCTACTGTTAGCAAACCTTTCTGAATGGCTACGTAGGGAATGGCATTGACAATATCTCGCAGGGTGACACCAGGTTGCAATTCTCCTTTGAACCGTACCAATACAGATTCTGGCATATCCAAAGGCATGGCACCCAACGCTGCTGCAAAAGCTACCAACCCGGAACCAGCTGGGAAGGAAACACCTAAGGGGAAGCGGGTGTGAGAGTCACCGCCGGTTCCTACGGTATCGGGTAACAACATCCGGTTTAACCAGGAGTGAATAATACCATCACCAGGGCGCAAAGCTACACCGCCACGAGAAGCGAAGAAGTCGGGTAGTTGTTTGTGGGTGTTGACATCCACTGGTTTGGGATAAGCGACTGTGTGACAGAAACTTTGCATCACCAAGTCAGCAGAGAAACCAAGACAAGCTAGTTCTTTTAACTCGTCGCGGGTCATTGGACCTGTGGTATCCTGAGAACCAACGGTTGTCATGATGGGTTCACAGGATGTACCGGGACGCACACCAGGTAAACCACAGGCTTTACCCACCATTTTCTGTGCTAAGGTGTAGCCTTTACCCGTGTCAGCGGGTTGTCTGGGACGAATGAATAAAGTGCTGGGTTCTAAACCAAGGGCTTGGCGGGTTTTATCGGTGAGGGTTCGTCCAATCAGTAGGGGAATGCGTCCACCAGCACGGACTTCATCGAGGATGGTGTCGGGTTTGAGGGTAAAGGTGGAAATGACTTCGCCTGCTTCGTTGGTGATTTCTCCTTTGTAGGGATGGATTGTAATCACCATACCCGTTTCCATGTTGCTGACATCGCATTGGATGGGGAACGCACCTGCATCTTCAGCGGTATTGAAGAAAATGGGAGCGATCGTACCGCCTAAAACGTATCCACCAGCACATTTGTTGGGTACGTAGGGAATCTCATGTCCTAAATGCCACAACACGGAGTTAATTGCTGATTTGCGGGAGGAACCTGTACCTACCACATCTCCTACGTATGCTACGGGGTGTCCTTTTTTCTTTAACTCAGTAATGGTTTCTAATGCCCCAGACATTCTGCTTTCTAGCATAGCCAAAGCGTGTAACGGAATATCAGGACGTGTCGTCGCTTGGGTGGCGGGGGATAAATCGTCGGTGTTTGTCTCACCCGGAACTTTGAAGACGGTAACGTTAATGAATTCTGGAACTTTGGGACGTGAGGTGAACCACTCTGCTTCTGCCCAAGAGTCTACCACTCGCTTGGCGTAGGGATTGGTTTTGGATAATTCTAAGACATCGTGGAAGGCGTCATACACCAGTAAGGTTTTGCTTAATGCTTCTGCTGCATATGTTGCGATGGGTTCTTTTCCTTGTCCTCCCATGACTAATGGGGTTTCGGATGATTCTGATACGGATACGGTGGGAGTTTGCAGAAGTTCTATTAAGGATTGAACGTTGTAACCACCGATCATTGTACCCAACAATTCTACGGCTTGAATCGGTGAAATTAGGGGGCTGGTGATTTCTTCTTTAGCAATGGCGGTGAGAAACCCAGCTTTGACATAGGCTGCTTCATCTACTCCTGGGGGGATGCGATCGCGCAATAAATGCAGTAAACTCTCTTCTTCACCCGCAGGCGGATTTTTGAGTAATTCACACAGTTCAGATGTTTGCTGTGCATCTAACGGTAGGGGAGGAATTCCTAGTGCTGCTCTTTCGGTAACGTGTCTGCGGTATGATTCCAACATTCTGCTCTCCAGATATTTGACAAAAGGGGTGAGGGTCGGGGATTGGGGCTGCTGTTCTCTACCCTCTGACCCCTCTTAAAAGAACTTAATAATTATCACTCTATAGTGCCTTGGCTAGCCAAGCTCTTTCAAGATAACTTGTTTGTTTGTTTTTCTTAATTGGGTTTATGCCTATTCATAGGATAAAATATTTGACTTGTCCGTTGCATCCTGCCTGTTTCGTATATGACCCAAACTTATACAGTTGAAATTAACCATCAAGGTAAAACCCATACTTTGCAAGTGAGCGAAAATGAAACAATCCTATCGGTTGCGGATGCAGCTGGGTTGGAGTTACCGAGTTCCTGTCATGCTGGTGTTTGTACAACTTGTGCTGCCCAAATTATCTCAGGAACTGTTGACCAAAGCGATGGGATGGGAGTCAGTCCAGAACTTCAAAAACAGGGTTATGTGTTATTATGTGTCGCTAAGCCCCGTTCAGACTTAAAAATTGAAACGGAAAAAGAAGAAATAGTCTATCAATTACAATTTGGTAAATAACCCAAACATTCTGCAACATATCTTCTGTACTTAACTGAGGAGTAAAAAAATGACAACACATTTTATTAGCGCAGAAATTAACCTCCAAGAAACTCCCACAGAATTAGAAAAAGCAATTGAAGCCGAGTTAAAAAAACAAGGAGAACCCCTCCGTTGGGCGGTTACATCTGTGGATGTTGAACAGCAAAAGGCTGTTGTTGAAGCTGTTGTGACTACTGAATAGATAGTGGTTAGTGGTTAGTAGATAGTGGTTAGTCGTAAAAAACAACTAACAACTAACGACTAACCACTAACACCTAACAACTAACCATTAACCATTTTTAATTACGTGCGTCCATACACTACTATTTTAATTGTACCTACTGGCATTGGGGCTGCAATTGGGGGTTATGCAGGAGATGCATTACCTGTTGCAAAAGCCGTAGCGCAGGTTTCTCACCGCTTGATTACTCACCCTAATGTCCTTAATGGTGCTAGCTTATACTGGAATTTGCCTAATACTCTTTATGTAGAAGGCTATGGGTTGGATAAATTTGCGGCTGGGTGTTGGGGTTTGCGTCCGGTACATCAGAATCGGATAGGTTTGCTTTTTGACCAAGGTATTGAACCGGACTTACGCCTGCGACACCTTCAAGCAGCAGATGCAGCTAGAGCAACCCTAGGATTATCACTAAGTAATTATGTTATTAGTGATGCTCCATTTAACGTAGAACTGCGGACCTCTACATCGGGTGCAAGTTGGGGAACGATAGGTAACCCGGATAGTTTGTTACGTGCGGCGGAAGTTTTGATAAAGAAAGCTGGGGCGGAAGCGATCGCAGTTGTTGCGCGTTTTCCCGATCATCTTGATCAACAAGCAGACCAAAACTACCGCCAAGGAAAAGGAGTCGATCCCATCGCTGGTGCAGAAGCTGTTATCAGTCATTTAGTTGTCAGAACATTTCAAATTCCTTGCGCCCATTCCCCTGCGTTCTCACCCCCCCCTCTAGATCCCAATCTATCCCCTCGTTCCGCAGCGGAAGAATTAGGTTATACTTTTTTACCAAGCGTGCTTGTTGGTTTAAGTCGCGCACCCCAATTTATCATCAGGACAAGTCATGAACTGTCAGAATCCAGTGACATTTGGGCTAGTGATGTTGATGCGGTGATTGTCCCTGCAAGTGCTTGTGGTAGTAGCGCCCTACTAAGTTTAAGTCAAAGCAGGCGATGCAAAATTATTACCGTAGAGGAAAATCAAACTTTGGTACAGGTTCGTCCTGAACCACTAGGAATAAAATCAATACAGGTAAAATCATATTTAGAGGCAGTTGGTGTGTTAGTTGCTCATCAAGCAGGTATAAACCCCTACGCCCTCAGTTCTACAACAATACCCTTACAACGTCTCGAATTCCCAATTCATAATTCATAATTCATAATTCATAATTCATAATTTCCCGTGGCACAACAGCAGAATCACAAGCCAGAAGTTCCACTTTTAACACGCACCCAAATCTTGGTAGCGATGGGAGTTACAGCCATTGCTTTGTGGACAATCGCCAAGCTGTGGTTGCAGTTTGGTAATTTTTCCCTCATGTCTTGGCGTTGGAACGAAATGGAGCTACTTTTAGGGGTCATTCTAGCTTTATGCATTACCGTTTTGAGTAGTTTGGCTTATCGTCTTTGGTCTGCTTACCGTAGAAGTGCTAACTTTTACTTGGAAATGGTGCTAAAGCCCTTAACTTTGTCAGACATCCTTTGGTTGGGGCTATTACCAGGATTAAGTGAAGAATTATTATTTCGTGGCGTTATGCTACCAGCCTTTGGCTTTAACCACGCAGCTGTCATCTTATCAAGTATTTGCTTTGGTGTCTTGCATCTTAGTGGTTCTCACCAATGGCCTTATGTGATTTGGGCTACAATTGTTGGATTATTTTTAGGTTACAGCGCCCTTCTCAGTGGTAATTTATTAGTGCCAATTGTCGCTCATATCGTGACTAATTGGATTTCGAGCTTGATATGGAAAATGAGACAGTCCTGAAGGTACGACCGTTCGCCCTCACACGGGAATCTGTCGCATTATTTTTTCAATTTGGTAGAATTTTACACAGAGGGAACTGTAGCTTGTTGCGATTGTGCAGCGAGTGCGATCGCTCTAGGTAAAATCCGATGTTCTTGAACTTGAATTCTGGCATGGAGTGTTTCTGGTGTATCGTTAGGAAGCACGGGTACCGCTGCTTGCATCACGATGGGACCACTATCCATTTCCAAGCAAAGTAGATGCACTGTACAACCAGTGATTTTCACTCCCGATGCAAGGGCTTGTTCTATAGCACGCGTTCCTTTAAAACTGGGTAACAAGCTGGGATGAATATTGATAATCTGGTCGGGAAATGCATTTATTAAAACTGATGTCACCAAACGCATCCAACCTGCCATAATCACCCAATCTACATTATATTGCTCTAAAGTTTTAACAATTTGCTCGTCAAATTCTTCGCGGCTTTTATAATCGCGGTGATTGAGAAGTACAGCCGGGACACCCCACTTTTGGGCTCTGATAGCGGCGTAAGCATCTGGGTTATTGTAAATTAAGACTTGAATATTGGCGGACAAGTGTCCATCTTGAATCGCTTGAGCAAGAGCCTCAAAGTTAGTTCCATTCCCAGAAGCCATGATTCCCAACTTTAAGGGAGCCTGTGTAGAAAAAGTGCGATCGCTGATGTTGGGAGAAACCAGACTAGGGGTAGAATCAGGGCAAAGCGTCATAACAGCAGGGAGGGTTAATTTATGTTCATCAACTACATCACTTTAATGTTAATTAATCTTGTAGCAGGACTGTTTCTCCTTGCTGGTTTTGTCTATTATGGCTTGGGTCGTGATAATCAAAAGCGTTGGGTTCCGGGCTTTGGGATAACGGGTGCGATCGCGCTCGTGACAGGCTTGCATATGATTTTCACTTGGCCTGTGATTGGAAGTTACAATATAGCTTATGGTGAAACGACAGTTTTATTCGGAATTTTGTTCATTGGCACTGCTATAGCTCTAGCACAAGGTTGGGATTTACTGACTTTAGCTATTTACGGCTTTTTTGCTGGACTTGTTGCGATTGTTATTGGCGTACGCATCATCAACCTCTCTTTGACAAGAAGTCCGCTGTTATCAGGAATTGGATTTATCCTTACAGGACTCGGAGGAGTCTTTGCTGCACCAACGTTGTATCTAAATACAAATCGTACCTTGCGTTTGGTTGGTGCGATCGTACTGGTAGCAGCGGCTTTAGTCTTTGCTTTTACCGGGTACTTAGCATATTGGGGTCATATTGCTGATTATTCCAATTGGAAACCTTTACCATAGCTCAAGTTTATTAAAATGGACTGAAGTCCTTTTCCTGAGTTCCAAAGATGCCATCTCCATTTCCACCGACTGAATCCGTATTTAGAACATCCCGATTTATGGCGCGGTTTACATCACCTGCTAATTAGTGAAATTGCTAGGTTGTTATCTCCCCAGCTTCGTCCTAAATATCGAGTTGCTGTAGAAGTTCGGACATACGAAACCGATGAAAATTCCCTACTTGTTGATATTCCTGATGTAACTATAAGAACTCGGCAAACTGGAAAAGATGCAACGACTACGAATAATATTGCGATCGCTTCACCAATAGTCCAACCTCTGAGGGTAACAATTCCGATACCTTTGACAATCCGGGAAGGGTATCTAGAAGTAAAAGAAGTAGGAACCGAGGCATTAATCACGACTATTGAAATACTTTCTCCTACCAATAAACGCACAGGAAGAGGACAGCAAATGTATGAGGATAAGCGTCAGCAAGTCTTAGGTAGCCGCAGTAACTTAGTTGAAATCGACTTACTGCGTAAAGGCGAACCTATGACATTTTTTGATAATAATATTAAAAGTCTCTATCGTATTTTGGTGTGTCGAGGTAATAACCGTCCTTATGCTGACTTATATGCTTTTAACTTACAAAATACTATTCCTTCCTTTTTCCTACCTCTGCGTTCTGAAGATACTGAACCTATTATAGATTTACAAGGGTTATGAAATGAAATTTATGACATCTATGGTTATGATTTAGTCATTGATTACAGCCAACCGCCAGTACCAGCGTTAGAGGAAGAAAACGCAGCTTGGAACGATAGTTGGTTGCGTCACCAAGGACTTCGTTGAGTATTAGAATGACTGCGGGAAATTAATTAATACTAAATTGAAAAAAGAATGCGACAGATACCCGTGTAAGGGCGTTGGCGGAGCCTTCCCGTAGGGTACGGCCGTTCGCCCCTACAGATTCATGATGCGTTGCAAACATTAGGCATTGCTGATGAATGGGATGAATTTTGGTTCACGCAAAGGCGCAAAAAATTGAAGTTGATTCTTAGCTAAAAATCTCGATACATCCCAATACTTGAAGGGTTTTGGGGAAATTAGAAACCCGGTATCTTGGAGATACCGGGTTTCTGGCGGGTTTCTTGCACCTCATTTATTGTATCCCTTGCAGTATTGCGATACATTCTGCAATTATGCAACGACAAGGTTTAGATGATGGTTGGCTGCAAATACCTCCAGACGAGGTTAACCCCAACGATAATGCTGAGTGGTTAAACACAGGTGCGGGGAAGCTAAAAGCGATGACCGCTTGTAACCGTAACTGGGTCTTCGCTTCCAATGATGGTGCGGCCACAATACGATGTATTTTCGTATTTTTAGGTTATCCCTTGCAGTAGGGACGTGTGTCAATAGTTGTTGGAAGCATGATAGTTGAGGTACTGTAAAACCCGGTTTCGCAGAAGTTACCGGGTTTGGTGTTCTCCGCACAACTCTTAACTGAACCATATTGGCTTTTAACCCGTTTTAACAGGTTTGAGCTTTTAGCCCAAATTAAAATTTGGGGCTTAACTGCATAAGCTCAAAATTATCTCTCTATTAAAAAATACAAAGCGCTAGACTTTCAAAAATGGTCTTGGCACCATGTCTAGCTTCCAAAGAGCTAAACATATTTTCATAAATCTATTTTTATGAAGTGCATACTCTTAATTTCTTGTTGATTTCGATTTTTAATTAAAGGAGTATAAGAAAATGAAAAAAAATCTCTCTTTGCTACTACTTAACTTGAGAAAACCTTTCAACTTCATGTTAGCCTTTCCTGAAACTATTGAAGCAAATAATGTTGCAACGTCTTTAGCAAGTTGTAAATGTTGTCTTAAAAATCAGCCTTCTAGCTGTCGGAAAATAAATTGTAAAGAAATATGTAGAGACACAGAAGTGAAAGTGCCCAGTTAAAAATGTTGATAGCATTTTTGATGTGTCTAAGGTGCATCTAAAAGTTCAATCTTCATCTGAGTGAGCGGCTTTACAAGTCATATGTATATCGTTGTCGTTATTCGGATTTGTCTTCAGATAGTCATGAACTAATTGACAACTCTTCGCCAATAAATTATCTAGATTAAAATTCCACAAAATAATTTTGTTGTTAGCATCCGCAGCGACAAGTGTATTGCTGTCAGGGCTGAAACTGATACTATTTACAGCGTAATTATGCCCAATCAAGGTTGAAAGTGGTTGTGAATTATCTAATCTCCACAGTTTGATCGTGGCATCATCACTTCCAGAGGCAAGGATTTTGCTATCACTACTAAATGTCACGCTGGTAAAAGCAGCACTATACCCATCCAAAGTTCGTTTTAGCTGACCATCCAAGCTCCAAAGTTTAATTGTTTTATCATCACTGGCAGAACCCAGGGTTTGACCATCGGGGCTGAAACTGACACTGGTGACTTTCCCAGTATGCCCAGTCAAAGTTCGTTTTAGCTGACCATGCAAACTCCAAAGTTTAATTGTTTTATCATCACTGGCAGAAGCTAGAGTTTGACCATTGGGACTGAAACTGACACTGGTGACTTTCCCAGTATGCCCAGTCAAAGTTCGTTTTAGCT
>JAWQFQ010000142.1:0-851 GCA_035967975.1 Scytonema sp. PMC 1070.18 | reverse complement strand
AAACTCCAAAGTTTAATTGTTTTATCATCACTGGCAGAAGCTAGAGTTTGACCATCGGGACTGAAACTGACACTGGTGACTTTCCCAGTATGCCCACTCAGAGTTCGTTTTAGCTGACCATCTAAACTCCAAAGTTTAATTGTTTTATCATTACTGGCAGAACCCAGGGTTTGACCATCGGGGCTGAAACTGACACTGGTGACTTCCCCACTATGCCCACTCAGAGTTCGTTTTAGCTGACCATCTAAACTCCAAAGTTTGATAGTTTGATCATCACTGGCAGAGGCAAAAATATTACCAGTAGGACTGACACTAACACTGGTAACAGAACTTCGGTGCTCAGTAAGGGTGTGAGGTTTTTGATACTTTAAGCTCCACAGGCGAATGCTGTTATCCTGACCTGCAGAAGCTAGAGTCTTGCCGTTAGGGTTAAAACTTATACTGTAAACATTAGCGTGATGTCCTGAAAAGCTGTTCAATCGTACACCCTCGCGAGTCCAAAATATGATTTTTTCGTCTATACTTCCAGACGCAAGTATCTTGCTATCTGGACTAAATGTCACGCTAGTCACAGGACCGCCATGCCCAGACAAGTTTTTTTGAAGCTGACCATCTGCACTCCAAAGTTTGATAGTTTTGTCCCAACTTCCAGACGCAAGTAGCTTGCCATCTGGGCTAAAGGTCACACTCGTGACGTTGTCAGTATGTCCAGTCAAAGTTTTAAGTAACCTACCATCTGCACTCCAAAGTTTGATAGTTTTATCGTTACTGCTAGAGGCAAGGGTCTTACCGTCAGGGCTAAATGTTACACTGGTAACTTCTGCAGTATGTCCAGTTAAGGTTTTAAGTAA
>JAWQFQ010000141.1:0-24048 GCA_035967975.1 Scytonema sp. PMC 1070.18 | reverse complement strand
GGTGTAAGGGTGTGGGGGTGTAGGGGAAGAAGTTTTCATACATTGTTGGTGTACGAAATTTTGGTTAGGTTGCTACTCCACAGGATGTTGTCCGTAAAATGGAACCGCTTCTGACCAGTTGGGGCGCAAGCCTTTTTGCCAGTCTAAATATGCCAGTTGTAACACGCTTGACACGGTTGCTGCTAAACCAGATGTGGCTTCAATGAGATGATAACTATTATTCCCATTTGCTAACTTTTCCTGCCAGATTTCTGGTGTCATGACAGTATCCGGTAATACAACCCTCAGCCCGGAAGCATCTGATGTAAGTTGATAAATAGCACCGAAGATTTTACCCCGTTGGGCAGGCATTTGTACAGCAATTGTAGATGAAGAAAACCCCTTTCCCTGTCCCATTTGCGTCCACGAGGAGGGGGTTTGAGGGGTGGGGTTAATAGACGACCAAGCCACAGCGGCTAAGGTAGAGACAGCAAACACGGGAATACCTAACTGTTGACCCAAAGTTCGGGCGGTCACCATCCCGATTCGAGTCCCCGTAAAACCACCAGGTCCCCTTGCGACTGCGATAAAAGCCATATCTGTCCACGTTTGGGGCTTAATGAAATCCATCAAATACTGATGCAACTGACTGGATAACTCCCGTTCTAAGTACCATACCTGAAAACGCGTATCTCCAGCAAAGTTACTCATTGCTAGACCTAATTCGCGAGTGATGGTGTGGAGTGCTATTCCATATTTTGTTTGTTGGAGAGGTTCTATAGCGCTTCTCACTTGAATCTAATAAGTGATATCAATACCAATAGTAAGCTTTCAGCACTTTAGCCGTCAGCAATCAGCTTTCAAGCCTGTTTTCAGACATCTTCTAGGCGTTTCTGGCACTATTATAAACATCTTGATAGCTCGTAAAAGCTGACGCCTGATAGCTGATGGCTGAACGCTTACTACCAATTTAGGGGAGGGGAACAGTTGTTCGCCCTCCTGTGAATATTGTACGCAACTGAGAACCTCACAGTATGTCGATTTTATTTCGAGGAAATCCCTGACAGCAAAATGTTAACTAACAGAATCCCGTTTACGAGACTCAAATAAAGTAGCTCCTAAAGTGCTAACAGCTAACAGACCTAAGATGCAAGAGGATTCAGGGATAGTGATACTACTGCTAATATTTCTTACTGTCACAAATCCAGTTTCTGGACTCAAGGAATCTACACTAAAACCAGTGATGAGCGGATCGTCAGGTTCGGAGATGATACCGAAAAAAGGCGCTGGTCTAACTCCAGGTCCTAAACTTTCACCATCTTCTGATTGAAATTGTACAAAAAGGTTTCTGTTTATTGGTCCTACATCTGCATCAAATCCAAGCGCACTCACACCAGATGGTAAATCAACATTTAAATTAACACCAACCGAACCTACTTGTGTTGAGAAAAAATTGAATGCTGTACCTTCAACAGTTCCTAAACCTCTCGATACACCAGCTGACGCAGATACACCGTTTGGAAACACTGTTGTTTCAGAAGATAAAATTCTGGGTTCACCGAAATCAAAAATTCTAGGCTGAGTTGGTAAAACCGTTTCCCATTCAGTGCGATCGAAAAAAAACTGAAAAGCTTTGGCTGAAGAAATATTTCCAAAAATTGCTACTAAAGTAGCGCTGGCGAAAGCAATTGTAAAGTTTTGGTAATTGCGTGCCATACTTTCTTTGTTTCTTTGAAACTTACACCACAGTGTACTTCATCCTCTCAGATGAGCGAGTATTCACACGGATACTTTACTGAAACTTTACAATCGCGCGTGCTGAAAGCTGATATCAATCCAACTCTCTCCGTCCTTCCAAAGCCCTTGCTAAGGTCACCTCGTCAGCATATTCTAAATCGCCACCGACAGGTAAACCAAAAGCAATTCGGGTAACTTTAGTAAATGGTTTTAATAATTGACCAATATATAGTGTTGTTGTCTCACCTTCAACACTAGGACTGATAGCCATAATAACCTCGTGAGGCTTTTGTTGGCTCACTCGTCGTACCAACGCTTGGACAGTCAACTGTTCTGGACCAATCCCATCTATCGGAGAAATCACTCCACCTAAGACGTGATACTTACCTTTATACTCACGGGTTTTTTCTAAGGCGATGACATCACGGGAATCTGCTACTACGCATATGGTCGTATTGTCACGATTAGGGTTGCGGCAAATCTCGCAAACTGGTTCAGCAGATAGGTGAAAGCAAACAGAACATAAACCTACCTGCTTTTTTGCTTCGATGAGAGCTTGTGCTAAAGCCTCAACTTCTGCATCTGGGCGTTTTAGAATATGTAACGCCAAACGCTGAGCGGTCTTTGGACCAACACCAGGTAAGCGTTGCAATTGCTCAATCAAACGTGCTAAAGGGCGTGCGTAAACCGTGGCTTTATCTCCGAATATTACTACATCATTATAATGACAGGAATTGGGTGTAGGGTGTGGGGTATGGGGTGTGGGGGAAGAAAATTTAATAAATTTAATGAAAAAACGCCCCATGAAGGGGCGCTTTTATCCGCTTTATAAGCTTAGAGGCGTTAAATTATGTTACACCTCTAATGAATTATTAACCGTTGATAGCAGGAGCGCTGATAGCAACAGGAGCAACTTCAGCAGCAGCTAAGTCAAGGGGGAAGTTGTGAGCGTTGCGCTCGTGCATTACTTCCATACCTAGGTTTGCACGGTTGAGTACATCCGCCCAGGTTCCGATGACTTGACCTTGAGAGTCAATTACGGATTGGTTGAAGTTGAATCCGTTCAGGTTGAACGCCATGGTGCTGATACCAAGTGCGGTGAACCAGATTCCTACTACTGGCCATGCAGCCAAGAAGAAGTGCAGTGAACGGGAGTTGTTGAAGGACGCGTATTGGAAGATGAGGCGACCGAAGTAACCGTGTGCAGCAACGATGTTGTAGGTCTCTTCTTCTTGTCCAAACTTGTAACCGTAGTTCTGAGACTCGGTCTCAGTTGTTTCACGAACCAAGGAGGAAGTAACCAGTGAACCGTGCATTGCACTGAACAAGCTACCACCGAATACACCTGCTACACCGAGTTGGTGGAAGGGGTGCATCAGGATGTTGTGCTCAGCTTGGAACACGAACATGAAGTTGAAGGTACCGGAAATACCCAAAGGCATACCATCGGAGAAAGAACCTTGACCGATTGGGTAGATCAAGAAGACTGCTGCAGCAGAAGCTAAAGGCGCAGAGTATGCTACACATATCCAAGGACGCATTCCCAAGCGGTAGGACAATTCCCACTGACGACCTAGGTAGCAGAAGCAACCAATCAAGAAGTGGAATACTACCAACTGGTAAGGACCACCGTTGTAGAGCCACTCATCTAAAGAAGCCGCTTCCCAGATGGGGTAGAAGTGGAGACCAATTGCGTTGGAAGAAGGAACAACTGCACCAGAGATGATGTTGTTTCCGTAGATTAAAGAACCTGCAACAGGCTCGCGGATACCGTCGATGTCTACAGGAGGTGCTGCGACGAATGCGATGATAAAACAGGTTGTAGCAGCTAGCAAGGTGGGAATCATCAGAACGCCGAACCAACCGATGTAAACGCGGTTGTCAGTGCTGGTGATCCAATTGCAGAACCGCTCCCATACGTTGGCGCTTTCGCGACGTTGTAAGGTTGTAGTCATGTTTTTATGAGTGCTTAACTTTTTAAGTTTTGGGTAGGTTTGATTACCTACTTGATTAATACATTAGAAGCTTAATTTAGATTTGTAAAGGTAAATAAATTCAGTTAAACTTATATGTAAGATGAGTTTTTGTTATCAATTAACTTTTTTGCTCATAAATTCGCTGAGAAAGGGTCTCATGCAGGGGCGGGCGTCTCGCCCGCTACCACAAGAGGGAATAGGACTTTTTTGCTGAGAATTTACTTAGGGCGATCGCAAAATCAACCTGGGGGCCAAGTCATCTGTCGTCCACCTAAAATATGTAGGTGCAAATGGTAAACGGTCTGACCACCGTCAGGACCTGTATTAATAACAACGCGATAACCGTTGGCGAGTCCGGCTTGTTCGGCGACTTGCTTGGCGGTTAACAAAAGACGTCCCAGAAGGACATCATCGTTAGAATCGGCATCCGCTAGTCTAGGTATGGGTTTTTTGGGAATGACGAGGATATGAACAGGGGCTTGCGGGTTGATGTCTTTGAATGCAAGCGCCCAATCATCTTCATATACAATGTCGGCTGGAATTTCCCGACGGATGATTTTGTCGAAAATCGTTTCTGTAGTTTCACTCATGCCGATTTACCTGTTTACCTGCTAGAGATTCTATAGGTTTAGTGTTCTTAAAGAAACATTTCATGCTGCTGATTGTAAGGGCAAACGGCAGGAGCGTCTTTACAGATTTACTTCATTTATCTACAAAATGCTGTATTGTGTCTGGTTAAATAAACTCATGCAAAGTCGCAAAGACGCAAAAAGTCTGCTAGATTTTTATAATAGGGGATTAAGCACATTTTTTTATATAATAAAATGTTTGTGAAACAACTCGAAATTAAAAAGCTAAATCTCAAATTTTAATAAGTTTGGAGTGAAACACTAAAGATGAAAACCTTGGAGGAACTTAAACAAATTTTACGACAGAGCAAACAGCTGTTGCAAGAACACTATCGAATCACGCAGTTAGGCATCTTTGGTTCGTATGCTCGTGGGGAACAAACTGAGGAGAGTGATGTTGATGTGCTGATTGATTACGAACAAGCACCTACTTTGTTTAAGTTGGTAGAGTTGCGCGATTATCTCAGTCATGTTATCGGTATGAAGGTCGATATAGTGACGCAAAACGGTTTGAAGCCAAGAATTCGGGATCGAGTGTTATCGGAAGTTGTTTACGTATTGTAAATCATGACGAAGCGACAACTCTCGGAATTTCTTGAAGACATCTTGGATGCCATTGCAGATATTGAAGCGTTTACGGATGGGATCGATTTTGAAACATTTCGAGTTAATAGAGAGAAAATTTTGGCTGTTGTGAAGTCAATTGAGATACTGGGAGAGGCAGTTAAGCGGATTCCTGATAATGTTCGCAGTCAATATACTCAAATTCCCTGGAAGGCGGTGGCTGGAATGCGAGATGTGTTGGTACACGAATATTGGGGTATTGATGTAAATGTAGTCTGGGCAACGGTTCAGGAGGGCTTGCCACCTTTAAAAGCAGTGATTGTTGAAATCATGAGAAATTTAGAGTTTGTTGAATAATGTTATCTAAAAATTGTCTGTGTAGTTTCACTCATGCTGATTTACCTGTTTATCTGCTAGAGATTCTATAGGTTTACTGTTCTTAAAGAAATATTTCATGCTTGCTAGAGTCTGGAGCGCATCAATTGTCGGTATTGAGGCAGTTAAAGTAGGTGTTGAAGTTGATGTATCGGGTGGATTACCGGGAATTGTCCTTTTGGGGCTTCCGGATGCAGCCGTTCTAGAGGCGAAAGAAAGGGTTAAAGCAGCACTCAAGAATGCTGGTTTTGCTTTTCCCATACGAAAGATTGTGATTAATCTTACGCCTGCGGATTTACGAAAAGAGGGTGCGTGTTTTGACCTGCCTATTAGTGTAGGAATTTTGGCTGCTTCGGAGCAAGTGAGCCCTGAGTTGTTGGGAGATTATCTTTTTTTGGGGGAAGTCTCTCTTGATGGAAGCCTTCGTTCGGTTGCAGGTGTCTTGCCGATCGCAGCTACTGCTTGCAAAATGGGAATTACTGGCTTAGTTGTCCCTGCTGATAATGCTCAAGAAGCTGCTTTAGTCGAAGGATTGGAAGTTTATGGCTTTCATAGCTTGGTTGAAGTCACGCATTTTTTAAATAATCCAAAGCGTTATAAACCCGTAGTATTGGATAACAGTGTCAAGACATCAAACATAACGTCTTTACAAGCAGATTTGCAAGAGGTGAAAGGACAAGCTCATGCTCGTCGTGCTTTGGAAATAGCAGCGGCTGGAGGTCATAATTTAATTTTTGTGGGTCCACCCGGTAGTGGAAAAACTATGTTGGCTCGGCGCTTACCTGGAATTTTACCGGGATTAACATTTTCAGAAGCGTTGGAAGTGACGCGAATTTATTCAGTGGCGGGTTTATTGAAAAATAGAGGGTCGTTAGTACGCGATCGCCCTTGGAGAAGTCCTCACCATTCCGCCTCTGGACCTTCCCTCGTCGGTGGTGGTGGCTTTCCCCGTCCTGGTGAAATTTCCTTAGCACACCGAGGCATACTTTTTTTAGATGAATTAACAGAATTTAAAAGAGAAGTTTTAGAATTCCTACGTCAACCTTTAGAAGATGGATTCGTGACCATTTCCCGGAGCCGTCAGTCAGTGATGTTTCCGGCTCAGTTTACTTTAGTTGCTAGTACAAATCCCTGTCCTTGCGGTTATTACGGAGATACAATTCAAAATTGTACTTGTTCGCCAAGACAGAGAGAGCAGTATTGGGCAAAGCTATCTGGACCGTTAATGGATAGGATTGATTTACAAGTTGTGGTGAATCGCTTAAAACCAGAGGAAATTGTTCAACAACCAAACGGAGAATCATCAGTATCTGTAAGGGAAAGGGTTCAAAAAGCACGCGATCGCGCATCGAAAAGATTTCACAATCAAGCAAATTTATCTTGTAATGCCCAGATGCAGAGCCGTCATCTTCAAAAATGGTGCAATCTAGATGATAGTAGCCGCAATTTACTAGAAGGGGCGATTAGAAAATTAGGTTTATCAGCAAGGGCGAGCGATCGTATTCTCAAAGTAGCCCGAACCATTGCAGATTTGGCAGGAGATGATGAACTCAAAGCCCATCATATTGCTGAAGCCATTCAATATCGCACAATAGATAGAATGCAATAACATTAACGAAACTCCCCCCATCCTTGTAGTGGAAGTTGGAGGGCGAATCTACCCAAACCACAGATGATCGCAGCAAACGTTCTTTTGCATACTGTCCTAGAAATTCCTGAATACTGGATTGTTGACCCTATTCAAGAGGTGTTGCATTCCGAGGTAAAGAAAGCATCGTCTGTTCCACTTTTGCATAGTTGGTTTTGACTGCCGAACAAGTTTTGGCAGGACGGAAGTGAACTTCATTTCCTCTGTATAACTTCATTTTACATATAAAAAATTACTTATTTATTAGGTAAAAAAGCGGACTTAATCTCTTCAGAAATTTATACTACTTTTGAGTGATTTCTTCATAAACACTCATTGTTAATATGTTGCCTATGTCACCAAACAACAGTACTCCCGAAACTCAATCCTCGCTCCATTATCCCACCCTCGGTATCATCGGTTGCGGTAATATTGGAGGGCAACAAGCTGCCAATTTTCTAGCTCATGGTTATTCGGTCTACGTCTACGACATCAATCCAGAGCGGATGGCAAAGTTGCACTCAGACATCCGCATTACTCATAGTTGTGCCGAACTTGCGAGCTATTCAGAGGTAATCTTTACCGCCTTACCTACTCCAGACGACGTTATAACAGCCGTACTGGAGGGTACACAGAACCTTAGTCAAGGATTGCGCCCTGGTAGTGTCTATGTAGACATTACCACTAACTCTCCGGAAACAGTATTCAGACTTCATCAAGCCATGGAGCAACTGGGGGTTGAGATGTTAGATGCCCCTTTTATTGATTGTCCTGTAGGTGCTCAAAGCCAGAAAGGTATGGGTTTAGCTGTTCTGGCTAGTGGCTCAAGGACAACCTTCGAGCGAGTTCAGCCCATCCTCCAACTCATGGCGGATCGTGTTCTTTACTGTGGAGAGATTGGCTGCGGGACTCGATGCAAACTTATCCATAATGCTGTGAATGCGATCGCAGTCCAAGCCGTCAGTGAAGGTATTACCTTGGGTTTAGCCCAGGAAATCCCGCTACAAACTATTTGGGATGTCCTACGGTTTGGAGCATTTGGTCAGAACGCTGGAGACATTCACGGCTTACCCTACTATTGGTTCTCACGACGCTGTGATGACCCCTCCCAACACCCAGCCTTTACTGTCAAACTACTACAAAAAGATTTGCGGCTCGCTTTGGCTATGGCTAGTCAACACAATGTATCCGTTCCCCACTTAAGCTTAACACTCAAAGACTATGAAGAAGCAGAGCAACGGGACTGGTCTGATTATGCCAGCACTAAAGTCCGGTGTCTGCAAGAGGAGCGAGCTTTCGCGATCGCGAAAGCTGCTTCACCTGCAATCTCCAGTACCACACAACGGGATCTCCAGTTTACACTCAAACCGACAGAGGATTCTCTGATTGAAAAAGGTAGATTTTCTCTGTCTACTGGGTTAATTCTCATGCTAGCCAGTAATCTTTTTCTATTAGGATTGATGACACTGACTATTTTGCAGCAATAATTTAACGTGAGTTGGATAAAGTCTCAATAGATATCATCTCCAACCCCCCTACTGTCCTTACAAAATGGTGTGGTTCATCTAGGTGAAAACTGCTGTAATGGCCGGCAGGATGCCCGCACCACAAGAATTGTGAGACATTTTTTGATTGTCTTGTTTTTTATTCAACCCTTTGATTATCATGATTAGAATTAGCACCATTCGGAAAATACTTTGGTGTCAGTGTCATTAAAGACATTAAAGTTAATTGCATAAGCTCTATGTATGCTTCAATATCAACTTGGTCCGACAGAAGCATATCTCGATACTGCTGTTTGATATCAGTGAGCTTATTTAATGCTTCTTTCGGGTTGGTTTGCAGCGTTGCTTGCCATTCATCTAGAAGTAACAAGGTATCCATTACAAACTTTTTGCGCTGCTGGGCTAAAAGAGTACGACATTGGTCTGCAAAAGTATGTGTTTTGTGTCGCAGTTGTTCATAAACATCTGCTGTTACTGCACCTTCAATAAACATCAACCGATGTTCCTGATTTAGGTCTTCAATACCATTTAGTGCTTGCTGTGGATGGTCTGGTAACAGTAACTTGAGTTCATTAATCCGGTTGGCAGTTGTCGTTACCATTTTCTTAGATCGTTGTCTGTGCCATTGTCGCAATAGTAACCCTATCATACTGGTTGTGACCAGAATAAAAATACCAGCTTGCAAATCGCTGTTATTTTCCCAGTAACGCATCAGCGCCATACGGGGATCGCCTTGTTCAAAGACCTCCTCGGCGACTGGGTGTATGTAAAACAATCCCCGTCGCAGCAAATCGGTTGCATCTCCATTTTGCAGTTCTGGGTAAAATGGAGAATAGGTTCGGGCAGTGGACAACACCGCCCACGTTACTAATGCCACCTTTCGTCGCTTTACATCAGGGCGAGTCAGTAAAACAGTTGCAGTGGAGAGAGTGGGTATTGGTTTATCTGGAACAAGTGGACGTGCTATGTAAGTTCCAATAGGTAAAGTTGCACTTTGGTACGACCCAGGAGCGTAAACAGTTAAGTGATTAATTAATGCAGTATTGATTGGAAGAAACCTCAAATTAGGGTTCTCAACAAATTGTTGCCGCAGATTTTGACTCGATCCTACACTTCCTACATAAATCACTGCATCCACTTGTCCAGATATCAGTTTCTTAAATGCTTCATTAAAAATAGAATTATCTTCCTGAATCCTAATGTTTTCTGCTTGAATTAACTTGGTAGCTGTGAAGCGAATACCACTACCTGGAGAACCAACTGCCACTCGCTTTCCTTGAAGGTCAGCAAAAGTTTTTAATCCAGAATTTTTTCGCACAATAACTTGAACGTATTCGTGTGCTAGAATTGCCACGGCTTGAGCTTTTCTCTCCCTCATTGCCTGATTTGCCACATCCAACTGAACTATAGCAAAATCAACTTTACCTGCTAGCAAACGTTCCAGGTTTTGCAATGAGCCTTGGGAATTAATCTGTTTAACAGAAAGTCCAACAGTTGTTTGAGTCGAGGTTTGAATTTGCTCACCGAGACGATTGTAAAAACCATCAACAGTACCACTAGAGAGAGTCACACTATCTGGTTGCGAACTACAACTGTTCAAAACTATGACTGTCATTCCTCCAGCTAAACCATTAAGTAGAAAAAAAATAGCTTTTGGATTGTTGATTGGAACAACCAATTTTAAGAAAAGTTTTACCAGTATTTTTTTCGGAATTCGCTGACCAAATAGTCGAAAAGTCATCTTTGGAGACAGATTAGCTTAATAAGCTCTAGATGAGAGTGAATCCAATACTACGTAGGTTTCTCGCTGTGAAATCAATTTCACTACTTAGCGCTAAAGTCAGATGAATCTGACCAAATATAGCTTTTAACCCGTTAAAACGGGTTTAAGCTCTTAGCCCAAATTTTAATTTAGGGCTTTACCAACAAGTATTGAGAATGAATCTAGAGTCTAACACAATCTGCGGTAACAGTTCATACTAAGCTTTGAGTAGAGATTCTCCCCCGTCAATCCACATTTCCGTTCCGGTGATATGGCTAGAAGCATCTGACGCGAGAAATAACACTAATTGTGCCACCTGTTCTGGTGTTCCTGGTTTTCCATCGGTCAAAGGAATCTTCCCTTCAGGAAATTCAACGGGTTCTTGAACGTGTTCTAAATCGCGTGTTTGAGTGTTTTCGTTAATATTTGTTTCAATCGCACCGGGACAAATTGCATTGACACGAATACGATCTTTAGCTAGTTCTAAAGCCACCATTTTTGTAAAAGCGATTTGTGCAGCTTTTGTACAAGAGTATGCTGTTGCACCAGTATTGCTAAAGGTACGGGTACCGTTGACAGATGAAGTGATAATGATAGAACCACCCTGTTTTTTCAAAAAAGGTACCGCATACTTTACTGTCAGAAATGTTCCTTTCAAATTAACGTTGATTGTTTTATCCCACTCTTCGGGTGCTAATTCTTCCAAAGATGCCCATACGCCATTAATACCCGCATTAGCAAATACAATATCTAATCGTCCCCACTTGTTGACAAGTTGCTGAGTGACTTGTTGCATTTCTTCTGGATGGGAAATATCAGCAACTAGCGGTATTGCTTCGCCCTTGTTATTCTGAATTTCTGAAACAGTTTCCTCAAGTTCATCCTTTGTGCGTCCTAATGCGCCTATCTTTGCACCTTCTTTTGCAAACAGTTTTGCGGTGGCTTTAGCTATGCCTGACCCCGCTCCAGTTATCAATGCTACTTTACCTGCTAGTTGCATAAAAAATCTGTTTATATTTGAATTGCCACTAGTTATTTAACATAAACCACAGTCGCGATTCATACCGCTCTTGGCAGAAAAAGTAACTCTATCTAAGTGCATATTTAATTAGTAGTATATCCATGAAAAATCGTGATAAAAAATACAATTTTCTCCTCTATCGTAAGGACGATGACTTTACTACAATATCTCTCCGATACTTCATTCGATAAGACAGCAGTAGTAAGGGTATAGAAGCTAAATTAAATGGCAGCTTTATTAACTACCAATGCACAATTTGAGCGAGTTGCTAAAGTAGTCGCAGAAAGAGTGGGACAGTTATTGTGTGCGTCAGTTTTTGTACTCGACCATAACTCAATTGCGATCGCTAGCAGTAATCCCAAACTAGTAGGGCTTTCCGTGAACCAGATTTTTGAAAAACTTGCTCTTAACTACCTGCGCGTACCATTCACTTTTGATACTCTCATCGGAGAAGTGATAATTTTACGGTAATAAAAATTTCACCCAACCAATATATTTTTGTACGCCTTAATATTTCTTCAAGAGGTAACCCAACTCGACACCTACGTCTTGTCTTCTACAAGGGCGCAGTACTCTGGCGGCTTATGATAGCAAGCTAACGTTATCTTAAATGCATATCTTGATTTTTGCTAGCTACTTGCTCATAAGGCATAAAAAATATTTATATGTGGGAACTCATTCATAACTTCATATCACCAAACCAGTTTATCCCCCACGGACATTGCTACTTGTGGAAACCAGGGCTTGTTTGGTTACATTTGCTTTCAGATTTAATTATTGGGCTTTCCTATTATTCTATTCCAGGTTTTCTAATCTATTTTGCTCGCAAGCGTCAAGATATGCCTTTTAGCGGGGTATTTTGGTTGTTTGGAGCCTTCATTATCTTTTGCGGTACTACGCATTTCATGGCAATTTGGACACTTTGGTATCCTACGTATTGGCTTTCAGGTTTGCTGAAGGCGGGAACAGCACTAGTTTCCCTATATACTGCCTTGCAGTTGAGAACAATTGTTTCTCTAGCTTTAGCTCTACCAAGTCCAGAGCAATACAAGCGAGCACAAACAGCCCTAAAACAAGCAAATGAACTGCTAGAACAACGGGTAAAGGAACGCACGAAAGAAGTGGAACATTCTTTGTCTTTGCTTCAAACAACCTTAGAAGCCACAGCTGATGGAATCTTGGTAACAGACCTTGCAGGAAAGATTGTCACTTATAATCAACAGTTTTTAGACCTTTGGGAGGTCGAGAATGTTATTTCTCAAAAGGATGACCATTTAGTACTTGCGTTTATTTATCAACAACTAAAAGATCCAGACAACCTTTGTTTGCAGGTTGAGCGGGAGATGGTCCACCCTGAAATTCAAAGTTATCTTATTCTTGAGCTTCAAAATGGCAAAATATGCGAACGCTATTCCAAGCCTCAATTATTAGGAGAGCAAATTGTTGGTCGAGTTATTAGTTGTCGGGATATTAGCGATCGCAAACAAGCCGAGCAAAAATTGAGAGAAGCACGGGATGAGTTAGAAATCCGGGTACAAGAGAGAACAAAGGAATTATATAAAACAAATGCTACTTTAGAGCAACTCAATACGGAATTACAACGTTCTAATGAAGAGCTAGAACACTTTGCTTATATCGCATCTCACGATTTACAGGAACCACTAAGAGCAGTCGCAGGTTATAGTCAGTTTTTAGCCGAAGAATATCAAAACTCTCTGGATGAAACGGCTCAAGAATATATACGCAATATCATAGATGGAGCAGCACGAATGCGCCAGTTAATCCAAGACCTACTGGCTTACTCTCGTGTTACCAAAGGAAAACCGTTTTCTCCTACAGACTGTAATAATGTTTTGCGTCAAGCTCTCGACAACTTACAAGTGCTGATTGCTGAAAACAATGCTACTATCACCTATGATTCACTACCAACCGTTACAGCAGATAGAACTCAACTTGTACAATTATTTCAAAATTTAATTGGCAATGCCATTAAATTCCGCCGTAAAGAACTACCCGAAATTCAAATTGCAGCTGAATTAAAAGATGAAGCATGGTTATTTAGCGTCAAAGACAATGGTATCGGGATTAAAACAAAGTATCTTGAGCGCATTTTCCAAATCTTCCAACGTCTTCATACCCGCACTGAAATTCCAGGAACAGGGATTGGTTTGGCAATTTGTAAAAAGATTGTCGAACGCCATCACGGACGTATTTGGGCGGAGTCAGAACCCGAACAAGGAACTACATTTTTCTTTATAATTCCCCAATAACAAATAATACCAATTCTCCAACAAAGGACAACAGATATTCTAGGTAGGGGCAAACGGCTGTCAGCACCTCAGTTTGGAAACATATTTTCGGACGTTCTCTAGGCATTGTTGATAAGCTAATTAAACACTCCTATAGCTCTATCAAGCTGATAGCTGATGGCTGAACGCTTACCAAACAACTCACAACCAAAAACTAACCACTAGATATGACTTTCCGTGACGAGTTTAAACTACTGCTACGCGCCCGCTATCCTTTGCTTTACATCCCCACTTATGAAGAGGAACGGGTAGAATCTGCTATCCGGGAAGAGGCTGCAAATCAGGGGAACCGTCCCGTTTACACTTGGGATTTTGTGGATGGTTACCAGGGGAATCCTAACGATGAGGGGTTTGGAAGGCGCAACCCCCTACAAGCTTTGGAATTTGTGGAAAGAATACCCGCATCTGCACCTGCGGTATTTATTCTCCGAGACTACCATCGCTTTTTGGAAGATATAGCGATTTCGCGCAAACTCCGCAACCTCGCCCGACTCCTAAAGTCTCAGCCCAAAAATATCGTTTTGCTATCGCCTAGAATTGCTATTACTGACGACTTAACAGAAGTTTTGACGGTTTTGGAATTTCCCTTACCTTCAGGGGCTGAAATCAAAACGGAAGTGGAACGTTTACTGGGAGCAACTGGTAACTCTGTTTCTGGTAAATTTTTAGATGATTTGGTTCGTTCCTGTCAAGGGCTATCTATGGAACGGATTCGTCGGGTTTTAGCTCGTGCGATCGCCACCCACGGCGAACTACAACCAGAAGATGTGGATTTGGTGTTAGAAGAGAAGCGCCAAACCATTCGCCAAACCCAAATTCTCGACTTTTACCCCGCGACCGAGCAAATTTCTGACATTGGCGGATTGGATAACTTGAAAGATTGGCTTCTTCGCCGAGGTGGTTCATTTACCGAACGCGCCCGTCAGTACGGTTTACCTCACCCACGGGGTTTGCTGCTGGTGGGAATTCAAGGAACTGGTAAATCTTTAACCGCAAAAGCGATCGCCCATCACTGGCATTTACCGTTGTTGCGCCTAGATGTGGGAAGATTGTTTGGGGGTTTAGTGGGTGAATCAGAATCCCGCACTAGACAAATGATACAAGTTGCTGAAGCCCTTGCTCCCTGCATTTTGTGGATAGATGAAATCGATAAAGCCTTTTCGG
This sequence comes from Scytonema sp. PMC 1070.18, assembly GCA_035967975.1. Taxonomy (GTDB): domain Bacteria; phylum Cyanobacteriota; class Cyanobacteriia; order Cyanobacteriales; family Nostocaceae; genus Scytonema. The sequence continues at coordinate 9,400 of JAWQFQ010000141.1, read as the reverse complement.
GAATGGGTAGCAAAGGTGATGCGGGAACAGCAAGCCGAGTTTTTGGTACATTTATTACTTGGTTAGCGGAAAAGACTTCTCCCGTGTTTGTTGTCGCCACCGCTAATGATATCCAAGCCCTACCCCCAGAAATGCTGCGGAAAGGTCGGTTTGATGAAATTTTCTTTGTTGGTTTACCAACTCAAGACGAGAGAAAAGCAATATTTACCGTGCATTTATCTCGACTGCGTCCTCATAATTTGAAAAATTATGATATCGACAGGCTTGCTTATGAAACCCCAGATTTTTCTGGAGCAGAAATTGAGCAAACGTTAATTGAAGCTATGCACATTGGTTTTAGTCAAAACCGGGACTTTACGACAGACGACATTCTCGAAGCTGCTAGTCAAATCATACCTCTGGCGCGAACTGCCACTGAGCAAATTCAGAAACTTCAAGAATGGGCTGCAGCTGGTAGGGCGCGATTAGCTTCCAAACACAGTCCTTTGTCTAATCGCATTCAACGTCAACTACAGTGAAGAGTGATGGGTTATAAGTTATAAGTGATGAGTGCGGAATAAGGAGTAATGAGTCATAGTACACAATTTTTAACTGCGATCTCTTAACCTTTTATTCCTCACTCTTGTACGGGTGAACGGTTGAAAGCCCCTACTCCTCGCTCTAACTTCATGAGGTTGTATATATGATTCTTAACATACTAAAATTTGTACTTGGGATTTTCTTGGCGATCGCAATTCTCGTCGGAGGTGGTGTTGCTGTTGCATTGTATTTTATGAATCGAACCTCCGCACCCCCTACTAAACCAGTTTTTGCCAATGATTCTCCTGAGGTAAGAGGACAAGCTAAGAAAACAGAAGCCACAGAAAAAAACAAAAAAGCTGCTGTTCAGCCTAAAGAGAAACCTAAAGCCACTCCCAAGCCAACCCCGAAACCAGAAGAAACGCCAAAAGCTGAGGAAGAAAAAAAATTACCACCGGGGGCTTATCGGGCGCGTGTCACCTGGTCGCAAGGGTTAATCGTGCGATCGCAACCACAAGGTGATGCAGAACGTCTTGGTGGAGTTGGGTTTAATTCCAACGTTATTGTTTTACAACAAAGCGACGATCAAGCTTGGCAAAAGATACGTATAGAAGGTAGCGAACAAGAAGGTTGGGTCAAGGCGGGTAATACTGAGAAAGTGAATGAATAATAAAATACAACCTATTTGTCCCTAAGTAAGTAAAGCCATTTACTAAAGGAACTGGTATATTTTTTAAGAAGTTATTTTCAACGATTAAGCTCTCTTAGGAGCTATTAGCTGTTTAGTGACAGCACCATTTGGGGGGTTTCTTTTGCACTACTACAAAGGAAGTACTTGGTATTCAATCTAGTTTTGGAAGATAACTCATTTCATGATATCCAAACGGTTAAATCAGTATCAACTACTAGTTCTCTGTTATTAAGTGTATGGAGGGGGATTTAAACCCGCCTTCAATGTCTTGCGCTCTCATCGTGGAGAAACTGTTACCTAAGCTTTCGGAAACTGATAGCACTTAGCTGTTAAGACCATTGCAGAGTTTGCCAATAATTATTGATACAAAAATTATGAAAATTGTTAGTTATCATCATCTGACTTCAACAAAGAACGCACTATTAAGCAGAAAAAAGGTTACATACCTTGGAAACTGCAATTTTTTTGCTAACTTGAATTGGAAAGCATTTTCTAGCACAGCAGTCATACGTTTTTTACCTGTAGGACTGACATTGATATCTTTTTGTTTAGCGGAGCAAGCGCTAGCACTTAAGAGAGGGAATACAGGACAGTTCGTGAGAAATATTCAAAGCTGTTTGAAAAACCTGGGATACTTTAATGGTCCGGTGAATGGCAATTTTGCTAGTTTAACAGAACAAGCTGTGATTCAATTTCAACGTGCTAACAGGTTACGTCCCGATGGGATTGTAGGTTCAAACACTCAACAACTGCTGCAATCTCAGTGTCAAAGCAGAAACTCTAGACGTAGTAGCGCTAATGTGAGCGGAATGATGCGACGGGGTAGTAGCGGTTCAGAAGTTAGCCAATTGCAACGGAATTTACAACAGTTAAGATATTTCAACAGTGGGATAACTGGCTTCTTTGGTTCAGAAACAGAGGAAGCTGTCATGAGATTTCAGCAATCCGTCGGAATACTTCCTGATGGTGTTGTAGGCGCAAACACAAAAGAAGCAATACGTACCAGTCTCAATCCCTATCAACGTCCAGATACAAGCGTTGGTGGTACCTCAGTTTATCCATTAAATGTAGGATCTACAGGTCCTCAAGTGACAGAATTGCAAAGGGATTTGCAGCAGTTGGGCTTCTTTCAAGGACCGACATCTGGTTATTACGGTTCGATAACTCGCGATGCTGTAAGGAGCTTCCAACAAACTTATAGACTGATCCCCAATGGAATTGCTGATTCTCAAACCTTAGCTGCAATCACCACAGTTTTAACAAGGTCAAATCAATCTTCTGGTTATCCTGATTATTCTAATTCATCTAATTGTTCGGTGAATAAGGGAGATATTTGTGTTGGAGAGAGAAGTGAGCGAGTCGCAATTGTGCAGAGGCGTTTGCAAGATTTAGGATTTTTCAGAGATAACATAACTAATTATTACGGTGACTTGACAAGAGATGCAGTGATTCAATTTCAGCAATCTCGTGGATTACCACTGACAGGGACTGTTGATTTTCAAACTTGGCAAGCATTAGAAGGGCGGAATCCCGGTAATCCTGTCGGAGCGAAACCCAATCGTGAAAACCGCTATGTAGTGGTTGTACCGATTAGCAGTAACGATACTTTGAGTAGAGTTCGTCAGTTTATACCTAATGCTTTTCAGGCTGATTCCAGATTGGGCGCTTATGTTAATGCTGGACAATTTCCCAATCGGAACCAAGCGGAGGACTTGTCTAAATATTTACGTTCTCAAGGTTTAGACGCACGGGTAGAATATTTCTAGCAGTCATTGCTCACTTTGCACTCCTCTAAATAAATTTAAAAGAATGACAGAGAGCTTAATTGGAATTATTGGTGGTAGTGGATTATACAAAATGGAGGCCCTCAAAGATATCGAAGAGGTGCAAGTCCAAACTCCTTTTGGCTCGCCGTCTGATGCTTTTATACTGGGAACTTTAGATGGTACGAGAGTCGCTTTTTTAGCACGGCATGGACGCAATCATACGTTATTACCTTCTGAGTTGCCATTTCGTGCCAACATTTATGCTATGAAGAAACTCGGCGTGAAGTATATTCTCTCGGCTTCCGCTGTGGGTTCGCTGAAGGAAGAAGTGAAACCACTCGATATGGTTGTTCCCGATCAATTTATTGACAGAACAAAAAATCGAGTTTCAACTTTTTTTGGAGAAGGAATTGTTGCTCACATCGCTTTTGGTGACCCAGTTTGCAAGAAGTTGGCGCTCGTTGTAGCAGATGCGATCGCTAACTTAAACCTATCTGATGTCACTCTCCATCGCGGTGGTACCTACGTATGTATGGAAGGACCCGCATTTTCCACAAAAGCGGAATCAAACCTTTACCGCAGCTGGGGTGCTACCATCATTGGGATGACAAATCTACCGGAGGCAAAACTGGCAAGGGAAGCTGAAATTGCCTATGCTACCATAGCACTGGTGACAGATTACGACTGCTGGCACCCAGACCATGACAGCGTGACAGTTGAAATGGTGGTAAGTAATTTGCAAAAAAATGCTGTCAACGCCCAGAAGGTGATTCAAGAAACGGTGCGGCGTTTAAGTGAAAACCCACCTGCGAGTGATGCTCATTCAGCATTACAATATGCAATTTTGACTAATATGGAAAAAGCTCCGGCGGTGACAAAGGAGAAGTTGGAATTGCTGTTAAAAAAATATATCTAAACTGTAAGGGTTCAGTACCAGAAACCCGGTTTCTTGAAGAAACCGGGTTTCTAATTTTCGCTTGTTTGAGTAGTATTAATTACACTACTTGATAAACAAAGCTAAAACTTGCCCAATGATTCACATCTAATTCGTAGGAGTCAGCAGTTGAACCGTTGGTTTCCGTAACGGAGCTAGCATTGTGTAAGTCTTGAAGAACAGCTTGCGTAACTTCTAAGGGGTTGAGCAGTGACTGAATGCGTTGTTGCTCTGCTTTAGTGTGCTTAACTGCTTCCATTGCTATCAAGGTTTGGGTAAAGGGAGAGGTGCTAAAGATGAGTTGGCTTTCGCTTAAGAAAGCGGGTCCTTGTACTACCCAGTCCATACCAGGAGTTGTTTGAGGTACCGTGAGAGTCTCTCCTGGTGCAATGACTACATTCTGCAATCTTGGTTCGCTATCAGCAATTTCTATGTTCCTGTACCAAGAAAATAGAGCCATGGGAATTCTACCGCTATTTAATCCCAGGAGCATGAAATATACTGGACGATCGCTCAGATTTTCTAACCGAAATTGTATCCGATTACCAGTGGCTACGGAAGGTATCTCCCCAGTTTCGGGGCTATAGGATTTTTTACCAGATGTGTCTGTCGTTTGAGTTCGCACTGTTTGTTGCTGCATCAATGCTCTAGGGGATAAAGTCCCCATCACTTCTAATGTTGCTCTCACACCCAAACGAGAAGATCCTTGATTGTTGGTCAACCGCCACAATTTCGCCGCCAGTAGGGCTTGCAGTTTCAGCCCTAACCGCAATGCTGAGACTTTGACGGCTTCCCCTGCTTCCCCAACTGTATTGGGGATTTGCTCGCCTCCAAGAGAAAATAAACTATAGCGGCTGAGGGAAACTAAACTTGAGGAAGTTGCTGCTAAATCTTTAATCTTTGTCTCAGGAAGTCTACCAAACACATAATCTGCGGGTTGCTCTCCTGCAACAACACTTGTTACGCGAGAAAATGTGGCAAAGGCGCTAGTAGAATCTACTCGCTCTATTCTTTCCAATTTTGGATCGAGAGCAATGACTAGGGACACAGAGCGGGGTAATAACCGGACTGTTTCCCGAACTAATTGTCCTACTTGAGGAATAACACCGCTTTCTACATTGACAAGTTGTGCTTTTGCTGTTAACCCAGCACGCGATCGCACTGTCAATTGTGCTGTTAACCCTGATTGTGTCTCTATAGTGAGTCGAGAATTGTTTCCTAAATATTCAAGGACTTGTGCTGGAAAACCCCCCAGCCACAGTTGAAAAGTTTTGCCATCCTCTTCAATTCCCGTGACTACCCCTTCTGCTCCCAGAATTGAGTTTGGGAGAAAATTCTCGGACAGACGGATCGGAGTTTGTTGATTTTTCCCTTCTATCAGTAAAGTTGGCCATTGTTGGTTACTTCCAAACCGCTGTACAGAACCTGCTGCTTGAGACATACAGAATTGGATTGTCGTTGCTGGAGTTGCTTCCCAAAGAGATTGTGTTAAGGCGTAGGTAAATAATCCTGCACTAAATCCCGATAATTGTAACTCCTGCGCCAAATCTCTTGGGTGAGAAGTTGCTTTCAGGACCAGAGCTGATTGAGAGGAAGAAATCTTGTCTTGAAGTTGCTTTTGAAACTCCAGTTCATTGGCAACAATAGCTTCTACTGGTACTCGATGGCTGCGAATTCGTAACGCACTTGGTATATATACTGACGGAGTGTAGAAGCTAGTATCCAAGATTGCTGTCACATGGTTTGTAGGAAGCGATCGCAACATGAGATGCACATACTCTTCCAACAGATAGTTGACATTATGGCTCTCCTGAATTTTATTTTTGTCAGCAATTAAGACAAGAGCATTTTGCTCTTGCTCCCTTGCCGATTTAACATAACTTCCGTAGCCACTAAAGTGAAACACAACCAAATCATCGGGTTGAGCTTGCTTTACCAGATGCTCTGAAAAAGCCGTCTCAATTGATTCCCTAGTTGCTTTCTCTTCTGTTAAACAGAGAATATCAGACGGTTGGAAACTAAAGCGATGAATCAAAAGTTCCCTTTGTAGTTCCACATCTGTCAGACAACCCGTCAGGGCTGGAGAATGTGGGTACTGATTAATGCCTACTAATAACGCTAGCTTGCGCGGTCTGGTCTGTGCTAAAGCTTGGTAGTAACGGTTTCCCAAGGTCAACCACTCAGCCTCAGTTGCGCCCAACACCGCGAGTATGGAACCAAACTTTTGTAAAAACGTCCGCCGCTTCATAATTAGCTATCAGCCCTCAGTCCGTTAGCTATAGCTTATAGAGCTGAGGTCTGTAGTGTAAAGTAATAGTTTATACTTGTCTTTTGTCACCAAATATGCCTTAACCCGGTACAGGGACGCGCATTGCCCTTGCCAACTCAGCAGCCACCTCTGGACGGGAAAATTCTGGTGGGGGTAACTCTCCTCTACGAAGCATTTCCCGCACTTTTGTTCCCGACAGATGAATACGTTCTTCTGGGCGGCTGGGACTTGTTTTGCTGGTCGCCATTTGTTGGGTGCGAGTGCAGAAGAAAGCGTGTTCAAACTTCATCGGCACTATACCCAATTCTTCTGGATTAAACTCATCAAAAATGTGTTGAGCATCATAAGTGCCATAATAGTTACCTACTCCAGCATGATCTCGCCCCACAATAAAATGAGTGCAACCGTAATTTTTCCGAACTAGAGCGTGAAAAATTGCTTCCCGTGGACCAGCATAGCGCATTGCCGAAGGATTAATTGCTAGAATCACTCTATCATTAGGGTAATACTTTTCTAGCAAAATTTCGTAGCAACGCATCCGCACATCAGCAGGAATATCATCTTCTTTTGTCGCCCCTACCAAGGGATGTAAGAACAAACCCTCTACCACTTCCAAAGCACACTTCTGAATGTACTCGTGGGCGCGGTGAATGGGATTGCGTGTTTGAAATCCCACAATCGTTTTCCAGCCTTTATCCCTAAACATTTGTCGAGACTGGGCGGGATCAATTTGGTATTTCGGGAACAAAGAATGGGGATCGCGTTCTAACAACCAAACATCACCAGCAAGATTGATAGAACCTTGATTATATACCACCTTGACACCTGGATGATTAGCGTCATCCGTGCGGTAAATATTGATAACTTCGCGGTTCTTGTCGTAACTGTACTTTTGGGTAAGTTCCAGAACGCCAACGAACCGACCTTCCGAGTTATCCAAGCGGATTAAACCACCTTCTTCTAAAGGAGCTGCAACTTCTTCTGTGACAGATAATGTAACAGGAATTGACCAAGCCACTCCGTTAGCGAGTCGCATATCTGTCACGACGCGATCGTAGTCTGACTGGTTCATAAAACCAGTTAAAGGGCTGAACCCACCAATCGCAATCATTTCTAAATCAGAAACCGCCCGTTCATCAAGTTGTACTCTCGGTAGAAACTCAGCTTTTGACAGAAATACTTGTCTTTGCTCAGGTGTAGCGATGCGATTCACCAGCTGTCCACCGTGGGGAGAAATAGCGTCTATACGATAACTCAAGGTAGTCCCTTCTTCGCGATAACAACATTCTTTTTTAATGTATGTCTATAAATTACCAAACTATAGGGACGCATAGAGCAAATATTATGGAATAAGGGGCATGAGGGTGTAAGGGTGTAGGGGTGTAGGGTGTAGGGGAAGAAAGTAAGTTGTGAAACAATCAATACACCTATCCAAGCCATCTTTCAACGCTCAAATCGCGTAATGCTGGTAAATCTTTGGCTGCTTCCTGAAAGGCTAAAGTTTCATCAAAGTAATCGTGTAGGTCTAATAAGTGGATTTTGAACCATTTAATGTGATAGATGTTAATGTGGATATTCTGAAACTCTTTTAGTCTTGGTTCAAACCCCCTAGTATAACCACTTCCCGATAGTAAAACACCCACATCTGCTCTGTGACGAACCAATTTTGCATATAAGCTATCAGCATAATCGGCGTCTAAGGGCTGACCTTCTAATTTGGATTGGAAATATATCTTTTGTCCTTCATAAAATCCAACTCCATCAATACCACCATCCTTTCCGACTCGACCTGGCTTTAGTCCAAGGTGAGCAGCTGCACGGCGACCCAGTTCACCTTTCGTGGATGGATCGAGGCTGATGACTGCTTCTATGAGTTTTCTGCTTACCCATAGGTCGCTCATGAATGTTCATCACTGTTTTTTTTCACGCTTATCAATTGCTTATGTAGCAGTTCAATACCTGTCACAGCGCATTCAGAAAGTTGCTCTATTGCATTGGATTCTTTCAGCCTATACCAAGTATCTGGTGTTACTTTTACCTTTATAGCATATGAACTAAGGCTACTGGGATATTCTTTGAGTTTGCAAACAGGGATGCCTTGATTTTGTGCATGAAAAAGAGCGTATTTAATAGCAGAATTCAAAGTGACTTCAAAACTTAATCCTAATGCTGTGCGAATTTCTCCAGCCATTTTCTCTTGAGATTCAGGAATCATAATTATAGATTGCGTAGATTTTAAATTTTCTTGATCCTGCTGAGTAGCTTCGGTAATGATTCGCTCAACATAAGCATTTTCCGCATCATTTTTTTTTGATTCAGATTCTAACTGGTTTTCTGTAAAAGAGAAAGATTCTAAAGATTTTTGTATAATCTTAGCATCACTTTTAGTAAGTTTTTGCTCGTTATTCTGACTTTCTAATGCCATATTTACCTCCTTTTTTCTATTCCTAGAATAAAACAAAAATACTGATACACATCTTCACATCCTGGATAGTTCCAAATATAGTTTTTCTCCTTATAAATAGCAATTGATATTTCATCTTATAAGTATCTAAGCTCAGGAGCTACCCAATAAGACTGGGGTTTATCTTGAACTTTTTGTATAGCTTGAACAATGATATCTTGTTTGACTCCTAATGGAACAATTATAATGTCAGAACAGAACCCATATTTTCTTTCAAGTGTAGCAATTGATAAAAAAACCGGAGAAATTTTGTTTAAGGCTTTATGCTGCTGAGACTTGTTAATTGGAATCAGAATAACATCAGGTTTATTTTGCATAATGGAACGAAGAGTATTTAGAAATTCGCTATCAATATCAATGACAATATGGTCATATTCTTCAAGATTAACAACATTTGCAATTTTCTGGCGCTTGTGATTATCGAGAATTGATAAGCTATCTCCTAACCTTAGTAATTCGTACAGTTCGGGCATTTTATTAGCGTAAAATAACCACGAGTCTGCTTGATCGTCACAGTCCATAAGAAGAGTGCTTTTACTCGATTGAGAACTTAGCACTCCAGCAGCATGAATAGCCAAAGTTGTCTTTCCTACACCTCCACAATTGTGGGTACACAGAATAATCAATCAATTTCTCCAGCAACTAAGTTGGCGACTAACATTTTTCTAAAAGTGCTCAGTAGTTAGTAACTAGTACAGGTCGCAATACTACGTAGGTTTTGGCTTGATCCCCCCAACCCCCCTTGTCAAGGGGGGCT
>JAWQFQ010000140.1:0-24136 GCA_035967975.1 Scytonema sp. PMC 1070.18 | reverse complement strand
ACAAATATATATCATAATATAGTGCTCATTAATAATGACAGAGTTGTGCTTAGTCATTGAAGAAAACTATATAATACCTCAACAGCTTAAGACTCTTGGTCATTTTTAATCCCTCACTAATGCAAATTCACCACCAATAACTCTAACAAAGGTTGGTCGTGTTTGACGCTCTCCGTTAGCAGTAAACTGAATTGCATCTCCTGAGGTTTCCCTTGCTCGAATATTTAGTTGTCGCAGATTTTGTAGCACTGATTGACTGGAAGGATGGAAGGAGGACAAAGCTTTAATCAAAGCCTGAGTCGCATCAAAACTACTAGCTGTACGCCAACTAATTTCTCCTCCCCATAGCTCTTTTGCTGCCTCTGAAAATTCTCTTGATTGTGGTACTTCCCTAAACCAGGGAATAGCTAAAATTAAGCTATTAACTGCACTGCCACCTTCTTGCAAGGTTTTGCTGCTATATAGAGCATCTCCCCCTAGGAACTGCAGCTTTTGTAGCTTTTGCCTGTTAAATTTTTGGTTTATAGAATCTGTCAAATTAGCATAGGCATTGGCAATTTTGACTGCACCAGAAGTGTAATCTACATTTGGCAACAATACAACTGCTTGTGCCTCATATCTAAACAGAGTCCTTGCAACCTCCAATTCTGCATCTACTTGTGGATTTAAATTAATCTTCCGGACAATCTGTCCCCCTAAGTTCTCATATTTCTTTATAAATTCGTCCCTTAGACTATTGCTATATGGGCTATTATCACTACTACCATAAAAGACTACTACTCTGTTGATACTCTGGTTTTTCCAGACATATTCAGCAAGTGTTTGACCCGTAGTAGCGTCAGAAGGCACTGTCCGAAAAAAAACTTTACTGTCTTTAGTCAATAATGTACTGGTGCTAGTAGAAGATATGATACCTAAAGAAGCTTTTTCATATATGCCTAATGCTGCTAAAGTAGCATTACTAGAAAAATGTCCAATCACTCCTAGTACAGTCTTATCTTTCACTAACTCCTGCGCCACTTGTTGGGCTTTGTCAGGATTGTTACTGTCGTTGGCGATCGCAATTTCCAGCAATTGACCATTAAATCCGCCAAGTTCATTAAACTGATTTTGTGCCTGCGCCACTCCTCGCAAGACTTCTTTGGCTTTATCTGATATGTCATCAGCTTGATCTGCATGGTCTGCGGGCACCACCACTGCTAAAGTCAGGGGAGAACCCTGTTGTTTATGTTTAGCGCGGGCATTGTTGTAATAAATCAGCACTTCTGGATCTTTAGGTTTGACTGCCAGAGCTTTCTTAAAGAACTCTGCTGCCTTGGAGTATTCGCCTTGTTCAAAAGCTAAAAGCCCCTGGTCGCGATCCGGGTTTTTAATGTTAGGAAAGAAGGTGCGCTCACCACGACTCACCTTTGTTTGGTCCCGCACACAAAAAATCAATGATGACTTTTGTTGACCTGCGGGGCATGGCATTGACACCTGACGATAACCTGCAACACTCAAAACAACGGCACATATTCCCACTGCCATACTGCCTACCACAACTCGCCTACGCCACCTAGGAGCCACAAAACTTTGAGATACTGAGGGATGCTCAGATCTCGCTTCAACAGCTATCCTTCCAAATTCTATAAGTTCGCGCTGTGCTAATCTGTTATCTTCGTCAATGTCCAATATCCGAAGGTACTGCTCCCTTGCTCGCATCAATTCTCCTTGCGAAACCAGCTTTTCTCCATAGCTGTGCAGAGTCCGTAGCAGTTCATCTCTGAGACGTACAGGGTCAAATTGATATACTCGTGTATACAGTTCTACAGCTTGGTCAAATTTTTCTGTTGCCACATATCGTTGTGCCAAAGCCTCGACTACACTGAAATGATTGGGATTAAGAAGCAAAATTTGCTCGTAAACTGCGATCGCTTCCTGAGTTTTATGTTTTTTCTCAAGTACTTGTGCTTGTTGTAATAGTTTGTTAATTTCTTGTTTTTCTATAGTTTCTAACTGCCGTATGGCGTCCCGCAGAGGATGCTGTTTAAGTAACCAAAGCCGGACTAATTCTACTTTTACCCTGCGTCCAGTGTTATCTAAGAACCTATTTTCGTTGCTTGCTAGTTTTTCATATGCTGCTACTAGGGAATCAGTTTGCAGCACTCCATAGCTTTTGAGCAGCATCAATGGTTCTTCTGGAACCCTTTGACTTAAAGAGATAGCAATCCTTTGAGCCTCCGCCACTGCACAGAAAACCACTTGCTCTTGGGTAGGGAGTCCTCGCCAATACCAATCCAATCCCGCTTCTGCACACTCAATTGATTTGTCTATAATCTGTGCTACATCTTCACGAGAGACGTTCCAAACATTGTTTTCCCTTGCTTGTTGGAAAAGAACGTAACATATAACCTGAGTAAAATAGGGATGTCCTGCTGACAACTCTAGAATTGCTTTGAGTGCATCCGGAGTGTACCTCAGTTGATTCTGAGCTGGGTTTGTCATCAGACGTTGAGCACTGAGTTCATCTAGCAAACCAATTTCTTGGACTGGTGGACGCCCAAACAACCTGAGCAAATTGGGCATATCATCCAAATTCCGTCCTATGACTGGAATAATTACTAATTTCTCGTGCTCGTTGATCAGATTCTTTAAATATCTAAAGAAAGATATTCCTGCTTGCTGATTAACCCCTGACTGAATGTTGTCTTCACTTAAAACATCAAATTCATCCAACAACAACACTATTTTTTTATTATTGATTTTTTGAAATATTTTTTTTAACAAAACTTGAGAAAAAGTGTTAATATTTTCTTCTAAATTTGCGCCTATGTCTAAAATTTCATTTCTATCATATATAAACTCTAAATGTTCAAGATGTTCGACTATTTCTTCTGCCAATGAATGCAGAACTTGACTGAGAGGTTGTTGAGCTTTATCTTGAAGATCGTAGTTAATAAAAATAAATTCTTGTGTTCTTTGGGAAAAATGGAGATGAATCTGTTTAAGTACAGATGACTTGCCAATGCGTCTTTGTCCGTGTAATAAAATCACCTTAACATTTTGTGATAAGTGGTCTTCTATAAAGCCGAACAAAGCTTCTCGCCCAAAAAACAATTCCGGTTCCTCGATTGGACGACCTATGATGTAAGGATTTCTTCTTCGACCGCCAGCAACAGCCATAATCTTTCTCCTCACTCATCATACCCAGTTAAACAAACCTTGAATTGCCCCCTTTGGTAGGGCGGCTGACACCTTACCGAACCATTCAAGGGCAGAATTTATTTCCTCTTTTTGACTCCACACCCATTGTATGGCTTGTGTGACTTTCTCAACTTGTTCTTTGCTCATCAGATTAAGAAACACCTTGCGCCGTTTTTCCATTAACTCTTGATTAGTATTCCCAAGTTCTTGAATAACCCAGCGTTCCATAATTGTGGAAGTGAAGGCAAGAATTTTTTTCTCTCCCTGCTCTGTACGGATAATCACACCTTTTTCTGATATATCTTTTACATCTTTATCTTTTGGCAATTCTGTACGGATGAGCACACCTTGCTCTTCTAAACTGGTCAAATCTCTTTCTTTTTGACTAAAGATAAGTTCGATACCACTCAAGTCATATTTCTGCTGATGCAAACGACCCTTCAAACCAAACAAGGCTATCAGCATCAATAAGGTTTGCTCTTCTTCAGAACACCTTGCCCATATATTTTCAAAAATCTGTTTCGTATCACTTTCAAAGTTTTTGGCAAATGCTTTGGCATCAAATACTTGCCCTTCTTTCGCGTCTTCTAATTCTCTATACAGAAGAAACCCAGCATACTGCAGAAGCGCTGGATGGCCACCGGAAATCTCGCGAATAACATCCTGTAGTGCTTGAGGTGCTTGCTGTGGTATTATGCCAATAAGTTGCTGAAATTCTAATAAGGTGAAGGGCTTAAGAGATTGAAAAAGATAATGGTTGTACCACGGAGAGCTAAATTGATTGAGGGGAGGACCGAGTTCACTCAAACGCTTAAGCGAAGTGACAATCATTGAGAGGTATTTTCTTTCCTTAGCATGGTAAGCCAAATTACGGCACTCACCTAAGAATGTCAGCATATCGGCTTGAGTGTAATGTGGATTCTCACGCAGTGCTGCGTCATAATTATCTAATAGCAGCACCAAGTATTTCTCTCTTTTCCCAAGCAGCCGCAATATTTGGCGCAAGCTGTCCTTTGTAATTGGCTCTGTTCCCAACAATTTCTCAATTTCAGTCTGTAGTTCGGGATTCTTGTCATTCTCTAAGATATCCCTCATATTCCTCAAGACTTCTTTCCAAAAACCCGAGGCTGTAAAAGGATTGATATCCAGGCAACTAAAAAGAACAATCACTGCCTCAGATGGATCTTGTTCATGTTCTTTCCAAACTTGACGCGAAGCTATTTTATCTAAAAACGAGGACTTACCCATTCCCGGTCCACCCCAAATCGCTAAGTGGCTGCGATTATGGATTTGGTCGAATGCTGCGTCAATCTCAGATTTTCGCCCGACAAAGCGTTCTGGAGGAACTCTTTGTGCAACGACGAAGGGGTTTCGAGTCATGACTATTATTGTGTAAAAATGTACAATAATGATTTCAGTGTATCTTAATCTACAAAAAAGCGCAAGCACAATACACTGCTTTCTTAAAAGCAGGAAAGGCTTCCATATTTATTCTTCACCGTCAAAATAAATCTTTTCGGAATTTTTAATTTTTCTTCTAAATGTCTCTTATACCAATTCTCTAAAATTTCGCTACACATGAAATATCTTGTAAGGGCGAACGGCCGTTCGCCCCTACCCAGGATATGTGTTGTCCTATTTTGGAGAATTGGTATTATTTCTTTCTTTCCTACTATAGGTCTCTTATTTGATTTTTGAAACAATTCCGTACCACTCGCAAGACCTGATTCCCTATTGCCTATTGCCTATTCCCTGCCTAGGGCGATCGCTCTATTCCCAATGCTGTTTACCCTCTTATTCACGAGGGCTGAAACATACAGAACAGATTAGTAGCCTTACGACCAGTTAAATAAACCTTGAATTGTTCCTTTTGGTAGGGCTGCTGACACCTTATTAAACCATTCTAGAGTAGAGTTTACTTGCTCTTTATTGCTCCTCACCCGTTTTATGACTTGTATAACTTTCTCAACTTGTTCCTTGCTCATCAGATTGAGAAACACCTTTCGCCGTTTTTCCATTGATTCCTGATTAATATTCCCAAGCTCTTGAATGATCCATCTCTCCATGACTGAGGAAGTGAAGGAGAGTAACTTTTTTTCTCCCTGTTCTGTACGGATAATTACGCCCTTGACTGAACCATTTTTGACATTTTTATCTTTTGTCAATTCTGTACGAACGAGCACACCTTGTTCTTCTAAGCTGGATATATTTTGTTCTTTTTGGCTAAAGATGAGTTCAATACTGCTCAAATCATAATTATGTTTATTTAACCGACCCTTCAAACCACATAAAGCTATTAATACCAGTAAAGTTTGCTCTTCTGAAGAACACCTTGCCCATATATCTTGAAAAATATGTCTGGTATCACTCTCAAAGTTTTTAGCAAATGCTTTGGCATCAAGCACTTGTCCTTCTCTTAGCTGTTTACATAAAAGAGAACCGACATTTTGTAACAATGCCGGATGTCCACCTGAAATTTCGCGAATAATATCCTGTAGTGCTTGAGGTGTCTGTGGTGATACGCCAAGCAGTTGCTGAAATTCTGAATCAGTAAATGGCTTGAGTGATTGAAAAAGATAATGATTATACCAAGGGGAACTAAACTGATCTAGCGGAGGACCAAGTTCGCTGAGACGCTGGAGTGAAGTGACAATCATTGAGAGATGTCTTCTCTCTTTGGAGTGATAAGTCAAATTACGGCATTCGCTCAAAAATCTCAGTACATCGTCTCGCGTGTATTGCGGATTCTCACACAGTGCAACATCATAGTCATCTACCAACAGCACCAAGAATTTATCTTTTCTCCCTAGTGAACGCAATACTTGACGCAAACTCTCCTTAGTGACTGGCTCTGTTTCCAGAAGTTTTCTAACTTCAGTTTGTAAGCTTGGTTCACCATCCAATATATCCTTGAGATGACTCAAAGTTTCTTTCCAAAAGCCGGAGGCTGTGAAAGGAGAGATATTCAGACAACTAAAAAGAACAATCACAGCCTGAGTTGGATCTTGTCCGTACTCTTCCCAAACCTGGGGTGAAGCCAGTTTTTTTAAGAATGAGGACTTACCCATTCCTGGTCCCCCCCAAATAGCTAGGTGACTGCGATTGTGGATTTGATCAAAAGCAGCGTCAATTTCAGATCTACGTCCAACAAAGCGTTCTGGAGGAACTGTCTGTCCTACGGTAAAAGGATTTGATTGCATTTATGGATATCCAGACTTTGATATGACTTTAAATATGAAAGTTGCCATACTTTGAGCGGTCAGCACTTCAGCTATCAGCTAAGAGCCAAGAACTTATAGAAGCATGGATTTTAGCCAAATCAAAAGCTGAATTTATTCCCGTGCAAAGTATAGAAAAGTTATATTAGATTCGCTTTTCTTCTCTACTTTTAGATAGGTGTCAGCACGACTAACTTATGCACTTTTAAGACAAAAATTACACCCTGTACTAGCGAATCGTTTTCAGACTGAACTCGCAGCGATGGTATTCGTTGTATTCTACGTAAAAATTAATACATTTAGATGTAAAAATACGTAATTCTCACAGTTCTGTTTTTCTTACTGAGAGAGATATTAAATAGGAAAACACGATATAAATAAAATAATACAATACGGATAATAATACAGCACAAACAAGGTGTGTTACGGAGAATAACCGCTCAAGTATTCTTCTCTGCGTCTTTGCGCCTAGACTTGGGCTGTAGCTTTGAGATACTTTGCCAAATTCCTAGCATCTGTGGTAGCTTGTTTAATGGTGTCCAAATCTGGGCTTCCTGGACAAATTTAGCCGTTTCCAAAAACGCTCTAGTGGTTCGCCACATTAATTCTGATAGATAAACCATTTTTAGGCTTATCCTCTCTTTCTCTTCCTCTGCGTCCTCTGCGCCTCTGCGGTTTTTTAATTACCCCTCAAAATTAATATGGTAATCCACTAGTCGTTACTTTAAAAGAAAACTTCTTATATTTATTCATTTTCCTGAATTTGCACGCGGATAGTGCGCTCAGCCGCACCACCGAGTTGTACTTCCATCACCTCACCCCCAAGAGGTTCCAAGCAATCAAGCAGGGAGCGCAACTTAGGTGTACTTGCACCAGTATCTACGTACAAGCGGTCTGATAAATTACCAATACGCTTCCAAGCCATGTACAATTTGCCAATCATTTGTTCTAACTGCGATGCTTGATTCACCAAGTCAGCCGCAACATTCAAACAACCCACTCTTTGCGCTTCAATCAGTGCTGTTTCGATATCAATTTCTTCAGCCGCTAGCGCCTGGACTTGGGCTGCAGCTTTGAGATATTTTGCCAAATTCCTAGCATCTGTGGTAGCTTGTTTAATGGTTTCCAAATCCGGGCTTTGGGCTATCTCTCTTTGTATCGCCGTTTGATGAGACTCTGGTAATTTCTCCATCTCCTTAACCAGTGGCGCGATATAACGGGGAGGAAGAGCATTTTCCGCCGCTTTGGTTTTCACTGGTTCCGGTAGCAAATCAGACGACATTGCTGTCCACTCATCAGTAAGTTGACGGACTTCTCGTCTTGTGATGCGATCGCCTTTTTGCGCTGCTTCCGTCACCATCTGTTGTACTTCCGGGACAGATTTAGCCGTTTCCAAAAACGCCCGTTTACTAAAGTTATTGATAGCTGTGGGATCTAGTCTTCCCTCTTCCAAGAGAGTATCAGCACTGTTAGCGAGTTGAATCAATGTATAAGCTTGACTTTTGCTGATATCTCGTTCCTTTAGCCATTTCAGAAAACCCGTACCCCTACCTTCGCCTTCTTTCTTCTCGCGATCGCGAACAGCACGTAAAATTCGCCCCCGCCAGATATCAGTTTGTAAGTCAAAACGATTACACACCTGCCAAGCTATTTCTACCTGCTTGAGAAATTCCATTTCAGGAATTTCCTCATCTTCCGGATTTGGCAGTTGAAAATCAAAATCAGCTGGCTGTTGCAGAAGCGCAGCCAAGTCGTCCATTGATTCGTTATATTGCACGATATATAGTTTATTACTCTATGCGCGGGTTTATTATTACACATTCTGCGCTATAGATTATATGCTAAAGTCAAATAGCAGTAAGAGCTTTTACCGTTCCCCGTCCCGTCGCATTAAATAATCTAGAATTCGGTCTAATCTTTCCACAGCAGCATTGGTAGAAGCTTGTTGTTCCACCAACTGTTCTTGAACAACCGTCAATCGTTCCATACTTTGAGTCAACCGTTCCATATTTTGAGTCAACCTTTCCACGTTGTGAGTTAAACTTTCCAGATTTTGGAGAGTCAAACGTTGTGTATCTATAACAATTTGTTGTGATTCTATAAAAGTTTGTTGTGATTCTGCTAGTTGTGAGACTTGCTGTTCTACACGATCTGTTCTCTCGGTCAAAGTATCCATTCTCCGAGTCACTATATCAACTGAGCGAGCCAATTCTAACTGAGCTGATGTTAAGAATTGGGTAGTTTGAGAGAGTTGACTAAGCTGTTGGCTGTTTGATTCCACTATAGCTTCTATACGGTCTAAGCGATTGGGATCTGAGTACGACATAAATGATAGCGAGCAAATGTACTAAATTAAATCATAAATTGAAAAAAGCCCAACTATAGCAATTCTAAATTCTTCGTGAAGGAGAACCCCGTATTCTCAAAGAATACCGGTTGGGTGAGGTTTCGCAATGTTCTCAAATCGTAAGCGTTCAGCCGTCAGCTATCAGCTATCAGCTATCAGCTTTTATGAGCTAATGAGGTGTTTATAATGGGATAAGGGAACAACTTAAAATGCAAGGGAAACAGGCGATCGCAAGCTGACGGCTGAAGGCTGAAGTGCTGAACGCTTACCACAAATCTGTCAAGGATTGCTATATGAATTATGTGCTATGGGTGATGGTCAGAGCATTCAGCGTTCCCCATCCCGCCGTATCAAATAATCCAAAATTCGGTCTAATCTTTCCACTGCTGCATTAGTAGAAGCTTGTTGTTCGGCTAATTGTTCTTGAACAACAGTCAGTCGTTCCATACTCTGGAATGCTGTGCGCTGTGACTCTACTAAAATTTGTTGCGATTCTGCTAGTTGTGAGACTTGCTCCTCTACTCGATCCATTCTCCGAGTCACTATATCAACTGAGCGAGCCAATTCTAACTGAGCCGATGTTAAGAATTGGGTGGTTTGAGAGAGTTGATTAAGCTGTCGGCTGTTTGATTCTACCAAGGCTTCTATACGGTCTAAGCGATTGGGGTCTGAGTACGTCATAAATGATAGCGAGCAAATGTACTACATTTAATCATAAATTAGACAATAGTCAAACTTTATAGTAAAGACGCGAAATTGCTCCTCATACCTCAAAAATCCGTCCATATTACTGAAATTGCCGAAACGAGCAATCTGGCTAAATCCACGCTAGCCTAAAAGAGCATAAGCAAAATTTACTTACATAAAATTTTGTCTTGACAAAAATTTGTCTTAAGCCTTCAGCCATTAGCCGTCAGCAGTTAGCGAGCCAAATATGCTTCACGGACATTTTATAGGCGCATAGGGGAGGCTAAGTAAACACCCCTAGCGCTGTCTATAGCTGATACGCGATGTGCTGACGTCTGACAATTTGTCTTTCTTATAAGGAAAACGGCTGACAACCCTGTACCTTTAGGTCGTGGGCAAGGGAGTCGTCAATAAGACTATAGGATATATTTATAATGAATCAGGTAGACTACCTTCGGATTAGTTTAATAGATCGGTGCAATTTCCGGTGTCAATACTGTATGCCGGAGGGTGCGGAACTTGACTATATCCTTAAACAACAGTTATTAACCGATGAGGAATTACTCACTCTCGTAGAAGAAGTCTTTATCCCTGTTGGGTTCACCCGCTTTCGGTTAACTGGGGGAGAACCGTTATTGCGCCCCCGTGTTGTGGAGTTGGTTGGAGCGATCGCTTCTCTTCCCCAAACCCAAGACCTTTCCATGACAACCAACGGCTTTTTACTCGCCCCGATGGCGCAAAGTCTTTACGATGCAGGCTTGCGACGAATTAATATTAGTCTAGATTCCCTCGATCCCCATACCTTTGACGAAATTATTGGTAATCGCGGACGTGGAAAATGGGAGCAAGTTTGGGATGGTATTCAAGCTGCTTATCAGGTGGGATTTGACCCATTAA
Source organism: Scytonema sp. PMC 1070.18 (assembly GCA_035967975.1). Lineage (GTDB taxonomy): Bacteria > Cyanobacteriota > Cyanobacteriia > Cyanobacteriales > Nostocaceae > Scytonema. Next base: position 13,804 of record JAWQFQ010000140.1, on the reverse strand, counting down.
AGTTAAATGTAGTAGTGATCCCCGGTGTCAACGATCGCGAAGTTCTAGATTTAGCCGCCCTAACCATTGACAAGCAATGGCACGTCCGGTTTATTGAATTTATGCCAATCGGTAATTCCCATTTATTTGGCGATCGCGGTTGGATACCGTCTGAAGAGTTGCGACAAAGTATCCGCCAGCGTTGGGGGTTGACAGAATCTCAAGTTCGTGGTAATGGACCCGCTGATGTCTTTCAAATTCCAGGTGCAAAAGGGACGTTAGGATTTATTAGCCAAATGTCAGAGTGCTTTTGCGATCGTTGTAACCGGATGCGCCTTTCTGCTGATGGGTGGCTGCGTCCCTGTCTATTAAATGAAACCAGTCAAATTGACTTAAAAACTGCTCTTCGCCGAGGTATCAGTACAGACGAATTAAGTAAACAGGTACAGCACCTGCTGACTTTAAAACCAGAAATCAACTTCAAGCAACGTTTTTCAGGTACTGAGACGGGTACATACACCCGTACTATGTCACAAATCGGTGGATGAAGAATTATGAATTGTGAATTATGAATTATGAATTCTCAATTCAGCATTCATCATTCATAATTCATAATTTCTTTACGCTTGACGTGAGTAGTATTCCACCACGAGTAGTTCGTTGATTTGTAGCGCCACCCACTCGCGCTCGATAACGGCATTGACTTTACCAACCATCTTATTTTTGTCAAACTCTAGATGGCTTGGGAGGTTTGCCAAACCAGGGTATTGTAAGTTATTTTCCACCAATTTCCGAGAGAGGTCGCGGTTTCTGACCCCAATAACTTCTCCCGGACGACATTGGTAACTGGGAATATTGACAACCCGACCGTTGATTGTTACGTGACCGTGGTTTACCAACTGACGGGCTGCGGGAATTGTGGGAGCCATACCCATACGGAAAACGGTGTTATCCAAACGCATTTCCAGCAATTGCAGCAGCACTTGTCCGGTAGAACCAGTCACGCGTCTTGCTTTACGCACGTAACGCAGCAACTGCTTCTCCGTCAGACCGTAGTTAAAGCGGAGTTTCTGTTTTTCTTCCAAACGGACAGCATATTCAGAGCGCTTTTTGCGGTTCTGTCCGTGCTGACCTGGTGGGTAAGCGCGTCTAGCGCTCTTACGCGTTAATCCTGGCAAATCGCCTAAACGACGTACAATTCTAAGACGTGGTCCTCTATATCGGGACATGAGTATCCTTAACTTTATCCTTCTGAAAATATGAACACAGACATATAATTATAACGCTACAAACCAAAAGTCTTCAAAAAAAAGCACCAATTCTGAAAACCCAATGTGTAGGGTGTTTCTGCTATACTTTGAGCGGTTAGCACTTCAGCACTTCAGCCATCAGCCATCAGCCAAGAGCTAGTAGTAGCAAGTGTCTTAGCTCAACCAAAAGCTCAGTTTCTGACCGCGCCAAGTATAACATTATCCATTACCCCACACCCCATACCCCACACCCCACACCCTATTTTCAAGTAATTTGTGATTTAGAGTGCAGCGATGAAAGCTTTATAGGATAGCATAGCGATGGGTGTTTGGAGACTTGTTTGAGAAACAAAAATGTTCAAAAACAAAAAAAAAGTAATTAGACTAGTTGCACCAGTATTAGCTATAGCGGGATGGCTGACAATGCCTTTACAAAGTTTGGCTGTCACTGCTACGTATAGAAATGATTTTCGCGCTTGTGCTGGAAGACTTCTGAGTGTGGGCGTAACAGCGGAAGCAGCATCCCAAGCTTGTGGAACGGCGATACGCCCTAATGATTTAGCCCGTTGCGTGGCTAACATTCAGCAACAGACACAAATTCCTGCAGGTGATGTACTCCCAACTTGCAGACAAGCACGCCGTCCCGAGCAGTTAGCTTCTTGTGTAGTTGGTATTAGCCGATATTCTCGGGAGACGGTTAACCCAACGGTTTTAAATTACTGTGGTCGGAGCTTGTTACCGGAGCGATTTGCTGAATGTGTGGTGGGTTTGGGTGCTGAAATCGACTTTGCTACCACACAAGCGATGGAAACTTGTATTGATGCTAGCGATAGAATTAGTGGCTTTTTGCCTTCGTTTATTCCGGCGACTTCTCAACCCATAGAGTTTAGCCCTACTTATCAGCCTACCCCTCTGCCTGGAACCTCAGTTCCACAAACTCCAATTCCGGGGACTCTAAACGGAAATTAAGTGACTAGCGATTAGCAATTAGCGATTAGCAATTAGCCAATAGCTAACAGCTAATTGCTAGCTTTAGTCTTCTTTTTTACCAAACACCATCTGCAAAATCATGGGAATTCCACCATCTTGGTGATATTTATCAGCCCAAGCACGGATAACTTCATCCAGTTCTTCCTTAGCCTGTTGGAATTTTTCTGGGGGAATATCCAGTTCTTCCAAGACTCGCATAGTGTCTGGTCTTCTCTCTGCCCAATCTCTCATCATCCGGAAAAATCGCGCAGTATCTTCTACCATAATGTAGGTACGCTCTTGCTCATCCACTGGAGCATAGAAAGGACGGGTCAGAGCGTAGAAGGGCATTCCCCAAGGAGAATCAATGCGGGTTACCGTACCGGAGTAGAGCAGACGACGCTTGATATGCTCGGCTAAGGCTTCACTCAAGTCCATACGGTGTTCTTCTGGCAAATCTTCCTGCGATCGCTTGTGCAGAAATTCGATTAACTCCAGAAATTCAAAAGAAGTGATCAATTGGGCGTCAGGCAGATTTGGTGGAAGTTTCTGCTCTATTTGTCTTTTTTCTTCTGATGTCAAACTTGTGCCGGGAACCCTTGATCTCCCTGGTCGCCAGGGATATTGTTCCATCCATACGTAGGGTAACTGAATCAAGTAGCGCGGTTCTTGAGAACCGAGCATTTTCAGTAGTCTCCCCTCAGTCAGCGCCTGTCTGACTTCTTCGACAATAATTTTGACTCGCTTGGGCTCCAAGTGGTGCAAATGTCCTGTCATTCGCAGGTTTTGCCCCTGTTCTAGATAGGTCATATATATCGCACACTTGGCTGCGGTAGCGGCTGCATCTAGGAATGCCCCATGCCTGTGACCGCTTGTCCGCATAGCACTAAAAGCCAGATATAGCATGATCTGATCCATAGCACTGGGGCCTAGACGCTTGATCAGATCTACGTCGTTACTCATATTACAGACAGTTGAATAGCACGTTTACGAAGTTCTCAGTCAATCGAAAAAGAGTAGTATACACCCGACTGAAGGCGTTGTCGTTACCTCAGATTATCTATTATGCGTTAAGTATGGGTATTGATGGTAGTCATAGTTAACAATTTAACCGTAATTTCAAACACAGAATGAGATTTGTTATTGTTAGTACATTTGTCTTACTTTCATAGTGAGGCAAGCTGTAGCTTCCTCAGCTGCGAACATATACGGGTGTATACAGAGGAGCCACTGCGAAGCTGACCTTGAGCACAGCTTCCCAAGAGAAGCTTGAACTGACAAAGTACATAGTTTGACTAAACACCAAAACCATCCTTTCAAGGAGATTGCCTCTTTGCCTTGAAGATGATTGCACCGATTCACAAACTAGCTGGTAGATTTGGGTAATCTCTTTCTTCCGTGAAGAATATACTATGTAAAGCTATTGCGAATTTGGTAGTGCTGGGATAACTTGAGATGTTTTTGAGTAGGATACTCTATCTCGCATTAATTCCATAATATTGACAAATCCCCTTGCTTGTCTAGTCGGTAGCAATGGATATTCTTTTGTCACAATGGCAGCTAATAGAAGTTAACTGTCGGTAAGCGTTCAGCAGTTTAGCCGTCAGCCATCAGCCAGCAAAGCATCTTTTCAAGCATTTAATGGTGTTTTTAATAAGCTATACTTTGAGCACCACAGCGTCGAGCTTTCAGTTAAGAGCCAAGAACTTTTAGCGGTCAGTTTTCAGCTTTCAGTTAAGAGCCAAGAACTTTTAGCTAATAGATTTTAGCCAAATCGAAAGCTCAATTTATTCCCGTGCAAAGTATAATCATACACCTCTATAGTTGCTGGTAGCTAAAAGCTGATAGCTGATAGCTGACTAACTATTGTGACAAATTCAACCGATTCATAAATGGTGCCGCTCGTTGCATACAGCTTCTGCATTCAAAACTGTCAGGCATATTTTGGCCACATTGGTAACTTTTTTGAGAAGCAATCGCATCACAATTTAAATCAAGGAAATTATCCAAAATTCAAAGTACCTTCCTCTGAATGACAATTTTTGCTAATTTTACCAACTGCCACATAACAGTTATGTTCGAGAAGATACAAAATAGCAATTTTTGAAGATTATTAAATCAAATTTCCTTGATAAAATCCTAGGATTATCAATTATAGAAATATTTTATTATTTTGTAACATAAAAATTTTACTTTCTGCATAAATGTTACTTCAAATATCATATTATTTCAAGCCTAAATTCTACTTTTCTAATCAAGCTTTAACGTGAAAACATGGCTAAACAAAGGTTTTCTACCTAAACGCCTAGACAGGATTTAGAAAAAAAAGAAGGGGTGTAGGGTTTCACCCTGCGTAAATTTGCTAACAATAGCTTCAGCATTCATTTAAGAGGTTTGAGGCGATTGCGGATTTTGTCGAAACAGAGAGTACCTGCCCCACAAGTCACTAATAAAACTCCCAAAACTTGCTCAAAATGCAGGGTTTCCTGAATAATGAACCCTGCTAAAATGACGGTTATAGCTGGAACAGTAGCACCAATAATCGCTGCACGGGACGCCCCAACTTTGCGAACACCAATATTATTTAACAAGTAGCTAAACAAAGTTAGCACACCTAAGATAAAAGCACTTAAAACAAGTTCTAAGAAGGTAGCAGGATTGATTTGAAGGCTCCAGTTGCTTGGTAATGGTAATATCAAACCAATCAAGCACAAGAGCATCATGGTAGAGAAGTTTATGAGGGTAAATGTTACTGGATGTACTTTATTCGCACATATACGCGAAAGAATGATATATAAGGAAAAAGCTATTCCGGAAATAATTGCTGCTAGGCTTCCTAAAGGAGTATTCCCTATACCACTACCAATTGCACCCCCTAAAACAAGCAGTTCTCCTAAGCCAATAACTACGATCGCACCAGTACTAAATAAAGTTGGTCGATCCCGAAATAAAACCCAAGAAAAGAGCCCGGAAAGAATTGGATAGACAAAGAAAAGTGCGATCGCCATACCAGTGGGTATTTGACCAATAGAAAGATAAATGAATAACTGAGATAAAAATAAAAATGACCCACTGATAACCGACAAAATCAACGCCCGCTTTGCAGCTGCATTGTTAGCATTTCGTTGTACTGAATCAAACAAGTATTGCACGTCATGCCAGACACGCGGATGTAATATGGGAGCCAAAACCATTAATAGTGGTACAACCACTAACATCCGCAACATCAAAAGCAATAGAGAGTTCCCCAACGTTGGCAATACCAGGTTTTCCACCTCAAATACTCCAAAAACTTGGGAACTGGGGTGAAAAATTACCTTAATCGCTACGTTGTAAAGTGACGAAGCTACTGTTGACAGTACAATCAGCAATATACCAACTTGCGACAAAGATGAAATGCCAATTTGCCGAAAAGTAGTTTCCTTTGGAGAAACTTGTTTCTCTGGTTCTGTAGAAATAGGAGAGGAGGAGACTGGTTCTGGGACCGAAGTCGGTGACACTGCTTGAGTTGCTGGAGGAGGAGAGGACGGAACTGGTTCTGGGACCGAAGTTGGTGACACTGCTTGAGTTGCTGGAGGGGGAGAGGCGGATGGAACTGGTTGTGGAACCGAAGTCGGTGTCACTGCTTGAGTTGCTGGAGGAGGAGAGGACGGAACTGGTTCTGGGACCGAAGTCGGTGTCACTGTTTGAGTTGCTGGAGGGGGGAGAAATACTGTCTCTTCCTGAGGGGTGTCTATATCTAGCTGCAATTTTGTTGGAGCCGAAAAGAATCCTTGCTGGGGTTGTACAGCAATGTCATCGTCATCCTCAGAAGCGGAAGCAGATTGAAGAGTTGTTACGTTATTATACGTTTTTGCTGTCAGTTCAGATTGAAGTCGATTAACCAACTCTGCCAAAATGACTTCTCCTTGCTGCTGTTGGTTATACATCCGGGATAATTGTTGAGAAAGACTACTTTGATAGTTTCTCAACTCCTGTTGCAGAGAGCTAAAAGCGATGGTAAGACTGTCATCTAAAGAGCCAAGGAGTTTTTCAGTATTCTGCGTCTGTGTCGTTTCTTGACTGATGGACGGTTGAGAGATGCGCTGCGTAGCTTGGTTAGTTAGCGTCTCAAGGGAAGATTGCAACTGCGAAGATATGTGATTAGCCAACACTTGTGACAACTGATGAATTAATGCTTGCTGTTCGGTGATATGCTGACTCTGTTGCCACTTTTCTTTTTCTTGTTGCAGTCGTGTAATGTCATCTGTTAAGCGGTCTTTTTCTGCTTGTAGCCGTCTGACATCGTCCTGTAACGACTTGAGCAAATTGCGTTGGATAAGTTGTAGTTCTTCCGTAACAGCACGTATGGCACTTTCTGCAGCACCCAACGGATCGCCTTTTCCTCGCAGATTCTCTGGTCGTCTCTCGAATCGTCCCATGATTTTTTATCCTTGTATTTAGCAAATTACTGTTTACTGGGTTCGGCTTATACTCTACTATTAGATTTGTCGTGTCAATAGATTCAAGCCTGAGCTGCATGACTTGCCTGACCTCCGTAAAACATATCACGATGAAGAGTTGGGTAAGGTCAAGAATTAACTATCTGATGGTTAATGGTTGATTGCTGATGGCTAATGGTGCAATTAGCTATTAACCATCAGCTATTAGCTGCTACGGATACAGTAATATTTTGTATGTTTCCGGAGTGGGTGCGATCGCCCGTTCCACAGCTGCTGATAAATCTTGCAATGGCATACGATCGCTAATCAGCGCTTGTACGTCAATGCGCTTGCTAAACACAATATCTGCCGCTAGGTTTTGCAGGCGATAGGATGAACTGTAACTTCCCATTAGATCAATTTCCCTTCTATAGAGAATATTTGGATTGATGGGGATTTCTACTTCGTCGGGAAATTCAGCAAAAAAGAGGATTTTGCCGCCTTTGCGAGTACAATCAAGAGCTTGGAAAAAAGCTTTTTCACTGGGGACAGCAAGTAGAGTGACATCAACACCCATTCCATGGGTGATCTCATGAATTTTTGCTGGTAAATTGGCATCACGGGCATCAAATGCTGCTTCTGCTCCTACGCTCAAAGCTTTTTCTATTCTAGAAGGAAGCAGGTCGGTTGCGATCGCTCTGGCTCCGAAATACTTCACCAACATGATAAACATCAAACCAATCGGTCCCGCACCAGTAATCAAAACCGTTTGACCAGGAGCAATTTGGGCTTTTTTCACTGCTTTGAGACAGCAGTTTGTTGGTTCTACAAAACTTGCCTCTTCAAAACTGATATAATCGGGAATTGGGATTAACCCGCCATTACGGACAATGTGACCGGGGACTTTAACAAATTCAGCAAAACCACCGCCACTGGGAGCAAATCCTGCAGTTGTGCAAATATTTTTATAAGTATCGCACATGGAGAAATTGTCATTTAAGCAGTAATTGCAACGCATACAGGGTATGTGATGCATCACCGCCACCCGTTGACCTATCAGCCAACCAGCAACTTCAGACCCAACTGCTGCAATGGTTCCAGCAGTTTCATGTCCAAAAATACGTGGTGGTTCGTATAGAGGATAGCGAATTTTTTTGATATCAGATTGACACAAACCTACGACTCGTACCTGTACCAAGACTTCATCGGGTTCGAGGGTCGGTACGGGGAGGTCTTCGTAAGACAGTTTATTAACGCCTCTAAATACCTGTGCTTTCACCTTAGTTTTTTACCGCTCAACGATAATATATTTAACATTTAAGGTGTTGCTTATGCTATTCATTCCTATTTAGGGCTTGCTTAGGGACATCCACTAGAGGTTCGGAAATGGTTAATCAGACATATACGGCTGATGTTTTAGTTGTGGGAGGGGGAACCGGAGGAACTGCAGCTGCTATCCAAGCAGCAAGACGGGGAGCAAAAACTATTTTGGTGAGTGAGTTTTCTTGGTTGGGGGGAATGCTCACTTCAGGGGGAGTTTCTGCACCGGATGGAAATGAATTAGAAGCTTTTCAGACTGGGTTATGGGGTTCGTTTTTGCGGGAGCTGCAGATCCGACAACCGGGAGGATTGGATAACAGTTGGGTCAGCTTTTTTAGTTACGATCCTCGTATTGGGGCGCAAATTTTTGCAGATTGGGTAACGCAACTGCCAAACCTATTATGGATAGCAGGGTATGTACCTTTGGAAGTCTTGTTACAGGGTCATCGCATTTGTGGTGTTCGCTTCGCAGATTTTATTGTCAATGCACAAGTGACTCTCGATGCTACGGAATTGGGGGACTTGTTGTCTCTAGCTCAAGTGCCTTATCGCTGGGGCTGGGATTTGCAGTCAGAATGGGGAGAGCCTAGTGCTCCAGCTTCTTTTAATTCTCTCACAGATAAATATCCAGTGCAAGCCCCAACTTGGGTTGTACTCATGCAAGATTTTGGTGAGTCTGTTGCATCGGAAATTCCGAGTACGCCTTCTGAAAATCCTTCACGGTTTGCAGGGGCTTGGGATAGTTACGGAGCAGAACAATTTTTGGATTACGGACGCTTACCTGGGGGTCTATTTATGATTAATTGGCCTATTCATGGTAATGATTATGGTGAAGGCTTGGGGCGATTAATAGCGTCGGATGAAAGTCGGCGTGAGTTTCTTAAAGAAAGTCTTTGGTATAGCCAAAATTTTGCCTGTTTTATTCAAAAGCAACTTGGTCGTCGTTATGGTTTAGCTCAAGGTATCTTCCCCTCCTCTTTCGCTCTTCACCCTTACTACCGGGAAAGTCGTCGCTTGGTAGGATTAACAACTCTGCGAGAACAGGATATTTTACCTATTGCTCACGGTAGGGTTGCTTCTTTGAATAAAGATGCGATCGCTATCGGAAATTACCCTAATGACCATCATTATCCTGGTGTGAAGTTTCAGCTTTCACCTAAATCTATCCGATGGGGAGGGCGATGGACGGGAACTCCTTTTACTATTCCTTATGGTTGTCTCATTCCTATAGAAGCAGATGGTTTATTGGTCTGTGAAAAGAACATTTCTGTTTCCCATATCGCCAATGGAGCGTCGCGATTGCAACCTGTGGTCATGGGAATCGGTCAAGCTGCGGGAATGGCGGCTGCTCTTTGTTGCGAGTTGAATTTAAGCCCTCGTCATTTGTCTGTCAGAATTTTACAAGAAGCTTTATTGCAAGATAAACTTTCTCCCGCTGCGGTGATTCCTTTGTTTAACTTGCCATTAAATCATTCGGATTGGTTGCGTTGGCAACTGTATTATTTAGATAGACCAGAATTGTATCCAGTTAGCGGTAATTGTCCTTTATCGTTGCTTGCTCAATATAATTGTGGTCATGGCGATAGGGTTAAGTTCTGGAAAGGCGATTTTTTCACGGGTGTTTTTTGCCGTGTAGCTGAACAACATTACATATTTACTACCATCACACCAAGTAGATATCAGGGACAGACTTGGCATATAGTGACGTTGCGATCGCAAATTGACGAGCAGTTACAAGTTTATCCCAATCGGAAACTGCTGACAGTTTGGGGTCGTCTAAATTGTGCCGGTCGTTGGTTAATAGTTGAAGAAATCACAATCTGAAAAAAATTTTTTGTAGTAAAAAACAATACTTTTTTTGAAAAATAATCCTGAACATAACCGAAACCTACGTATTAGTGAAATGGAGAGTTCCAAAATAGACACTTACTATGCGTGCAGCCATTTCACTTTTCATTGCAAGTTTGCTACTAAGCTCCTTTGCTATTAGCAGCCAATTACCAAATTTATTCTTGTCCAAAACTGATTCATCACAGTTGTTAGCAACGAAACCTAAGAAACCTAAAACCACCCCACCCAAGTCTCCTAAGCCCAATCCTTGGAGAGGTAGTGGTCGTAGAGATTTGATGGAATATATGAGCAGTACAAGTCCTGCTGTTTGAACACAAAAAGCAAACAACACTTTTTGCGCTGGTCGCGGTCCGATCGCAAGGGAATTGAAGTACGGTAACCCAGGGTGTTACATTTCTATGTCCGGTACGCACTCTCCCATGCAAAAATATCACCATTGAGACTCCAAACACTTAAGCAATAGTTCGGTGTTTCATCAGTAACTTTTTTACATTAGTGAAGCTAGAACTGTTGCGTTGTATGCGAGGCAAGTTGGTTGTCTCTATTGCAAGTATTAAGAATTCCTCAAATATGCAGGGAACACCCACCGCAACCTTCAATTTTGTTTCAGACGGGGTGTCACTTATGCTATCAGTTTAGCAGAGTGCATCTTTCTATCTATACGTTTATTAGATTTTTGTCTCTGGCAAAACGGTAGGTGTCATTCTGCGTAGAGTGTCAGCGAAACGCGTGTCTTCTTCTGCGGTCAAAGACGTGCAAACAGCTAAAAGATGTCAATTCAGTTCGGAAGAATTGAATATATCTAAGTTAAAGTGTATGTCGCGATCGTCTCCTACACTCAATCTTTCTGATAGTGGTAACTCATCCTCGTTCAGCCAACGATCTATGTCTGAAGTCTCTAAGTTAAGACTATTATTTGATTCTTCTAAAGCGAACTGTACCAAATTCCATAAAGGTATATGGTTATCCTGTATCGTTGAGACTTCAGGTAATTGATCTAAATTTTCATCATCTGACGGGCTGATTTCTACATCAGTTGGCGCTGAGTTAACTCGGTCGTTTGTGGTTTTATCCATTGTCATACTTAATTAACCTGGCTATTAGAGAAGCTTCTACAGTTATAGCTTTCCCAAAAACTTTGCTAAACTAACAGCGCTTTGCCAACAATCCTTTCTATACTTTAAGTAATGAAAGGACACGTGTTGATCCAATACTGCTCGGTTAACAATAGTCGAGGTGCCAGAAACCCGGTTTCTTATAGAAACCGGGTTTCTAATTTTCGCTGATCCGAGTGGGATTGATTTATGGATGACTAGATTTTCTAGGAGTATCGTAGACACGCCAGTGTTGAACGCCTTTACTGTTAAGAATTGCTTCAGCACGAAGAATTTCGTTTTCTGTGCCTTCAATTATGACAAGATAATCACCATATGACAATCGGTCGTTATAAAATCTGGCATCCTCTTCAGGAACTCCCCAACCAATTAAACCTCCCATCAAACCACCAGCTGCTGTTCCAATACCACCAGCCAGGACAGTACTTGCTAATATAGTTCCAACCGCCAGTGCAGGACCAACTCCAGGAATTGTCAAAATTGCCAGCCCTTGAAATAATCCAGTTAGACCTCCGATCGCACCACCTGTAATTGCACCTGCTTTAGCGCCCTTACCATAGTCCTTCTCGTGTACGTTGTTCAAATCTTCTGTGTCTTGGGCAATAATGGAAACATTTTCCAACGAAAAGCCAGCATTCATTAGCTGTCTTAGAGCCAGATCCGCTTCTTTTCGATTAGAAAATACACCAATAGCACTTTTGAGTTGAGTAAAAGCCATCTTACCTCCTTTACAAAACTATTAAGCCAACGTTCTCTCTCAAAAATTGTTTTGTTGAATTTCAATGAAATCAATGAGATATAGCAGTCGTGGATGAAATTTAAAATTCTTGTAAAGAATGCTAATGGCTAATAGCTAATGGCTAATTGTTAATGTTGATGCAATACTGCAAGGAATACAGTTAGTGTAAGCGTTCAGCACATCGCGTATCAGCTATCAGCTTTTATGAGCTATAGAGGGGTTTGTAATGGTACTTGAAACAACTATAAAATGCAAGAGAAACAGGCTCTAAAGCTGACTGCTGAAGGCTGATAGTTGAACGCTTACGAATTAGTTGTATTGCAAGTAACCCAATTTCGCGGAAGTTACCGGGTTTCTGTCTCGGTTTATCCGAGTAGTAATGTATATTAATGGGAGAGAAAGCAATTAACTATTAACTTTTTAGCAATTAGTTACTAAAATATTTTAATGAATCATTTTGAATTGCTATACTAACTTCAGGTTTCATTTATTCCTTTATATTTAATAAAATCTAAAAAAACAAGAAGATTCATAGATTTCTTTCTTAAGAAAGAGTCGAACTCCTTCGATAGTTATACATATCTACAGTCAAATATTGTCTTAAATACAGAGGATTTTTGAATCTTCTGTATGTAATATTTAATAATACTATAGGAATCCTAAATCGTTAAAAATTTTAATTTTCATGTTTAGTTTATTTCGTTGGTCATCGATTAATAATGTATTGTTAGCTTTTGGTTTGACAACTGCAACGGTGTCGCCTTTGATGTTTTCTGCGATCGCCTCAGCCCAGGTGAATGTTCCAACAACTCCAACAGCTCCAAAATTAACACCAGTGTCTAATTTTTCTGACGTCCCCTCTGACTATTGGGCACGTCCCTTTATTCAAGCCCTAGCTGCAAGAAACATTATTACAGGCTTTCCTAACGGTACCTACAGACCAAATCAACCTGTAGAACGTGCTGAGTTTGCAGCAATGATTCAAAAAGCTTTTAACCAAAAGCAAATTAGACAGTTAGATGTAAGGGGTTTTACAGATGTTTCTCCAAGTTACTGGGCAAATTCTGCAATTGAGGAAGCGTACGAAACTGGATTTATGTCGGGCTACCCAGGAAACATTTTTCTGCCAGAACAGCCAATTCCCAGGTTTCAAGCGCTAATTGCTTTAGCCAATGGTTTGGGTTTGACCACTAACGGTGCTGTTACAAATGTTCTTAATGCTTACTACGATGATGTCAATTCCATTCCAAATTATGCCAATGATGAGGTTGTCGCAGCAACTAAAGCCAACATAGTTGTCAACTATCCAAATATAAGACAACTTGAGCCCCTATCAACTCTATCTCGTGCAGAAGCAGCGGCAGTTATATATCAGGCTTTGGTCAACATAGGACAGGTGCAACCTCTCTCTAAGAATGTTACAGCTGTTAATTATATAGTAGGTCGCAATACTGAAGTCGGTCAAGTTACCCCTACTATACCTACGATGAACGCTAATAACGACGTTGTTAGCGTTGCTGCGTCTGATAATTCCTTTTCCACCTTCGTGTCATTACTAAAAACAGCAGGTTTAGCGGGTATTCTGCAAGAGCCAAGTTCATTGACGATTTTTGCTCCGACTAATGAAGCATTTGCTGCATTACCTGAAGGAACTCTTCGCTGGTTGCAGCAACCAGAGAATAAAGAAACTCTCATCAGATTATTGAGCTACCATGTCATTCCTCGTGAATTGACTGTGAATGAACTTTCACCGGGAGAACTGAAAACTTTTGCACAAAGACCTGTTACTATTCAAATCGAATCAGTTGGTAATCGAATTGCAGTCAATGATGCAAGAGTCATCCAAGCAAATATTCAAGCGAGTAACGGTGTTATCCATGCAATTAACGATGTTCTCATCCCACCCAACATTAATTTGAGCCAAGTGTTGCAGAAAGAATGAAACTCAATACTGCTCGGATAAGCGGAAATTAGAAACCCGGTATCTCAGAGATACCGGGTTTCTTGCACCGCATTTATTGTTAACCGAGCAGTATTGAATTGCTGCCCATGAAGCAAAGCATAACAAAACCCTCTTGTCAATATTAACAAGAGGGTTTTGCTTGAGTATAACCCTGGCACCGAGCTATTGTCACGGGCAGCTACCCGCCAACTATCGTC
>JAWQFQ010000139.1:0-24253 GCA_035967975.1 Scytonema sp. PMC 1070.18 | reverse complement strand
AGCTTATGTATTTGTTAACATGCGTTGGGAATTGTTAACGAAAAAGTATCGGATAGTAGATTATGATTTGGACATATCGGGTTTGTCGCGATCGCCAGGGACGCTATTCGATTCGTGAAGTTTTTTACAATCGAGATAAAGTCATTATTAACTACAGCAAAACGCCTGTAGCTGTAGTTGGTGCTTCCCTTGAAGAGTTGATGCAATTAGTTCAGTGGTTTAGAGAAGCTTTTGACTCACCAGTGCTCTCATTAGAAGAAATGGATACTCACATTGCAAAGCTACCACCAAAACAGCCGTCAGAACGTAGTAAAAACCTTTCTTTAGAGCAGGTTATTGCCGATTTAGCTATAGATGCTAATCTGGTTAATCAATAGGCTGCACGATGAGGAAGTCATTGAGGAATTAATATGGCAAACACAAAGATGAGTCAGCTATTACACAATAATGATCGCCCCAACAGAGGTAGATTATTTCCAGAACGTACTATTTCACCTGAAGAAAAAGCTAAACGCCAAGCAGAGGCGGAAGCTTTTCACCGAAGAGGTCGTGTCATTTTTGAGCGCCTTTGCCCTCTGTTAATCGAAAGCCATTATAACTGGTTCATCTTGATTGAGCCAGATAGTGAAGACTATTTCGTTGCAGCTAATAGCATGAGTGCTTTACAAGAAGCACTACAAAAGCACCCGCAGGCTCAATTTGCGACTTTCCGTCTAAATGAGACAGGAGTCTGCGGACAAATATGATCCGAGGAGAGTTCGATGAGGTAGGTCAGCTATTCTTTGAAATTGAGTTGATTGCTGCCAATGGCGAGATTTTTCCAGTAAACGCCTCGTACTCATCAACCCAATACTTGGAGGTTTTGCCCTAAATTAAAATTTGGGCTTAAAGCTCAAACTCGTTAAAACGGGTTAAAAGCTAAGCACAGTCAGATTCATCTGACTTTAGCTAAAAGCGGTGAAATTTATTTCACAGCGAGAAACCTACGCAGTATTGCTCATCAACCAATTCTCGGATAAAGTCAAATCTTAAGAAAAAGCTGTATAACTAATCTGGTAGAAAATTAGGATTGAGAGTTTCTTCTGAAGAATAAGGACAAATTTCTGGAAATATCTTTTCTCCTAATAGAGTTTCTCTCATTGCTAAAGCTAAACCGAGTTCGTAAGCTGTGAAAAAAACTTCTTCTAAATAAGGTTTTAAGCTGGGACTATCTTGTAAAAGGAGTTTGATTTGAATACGTTGTTCTCGAATTGTACTCAACCAACTGCTAGTACGTTTTTCTGCTTGAAATTGCCACTTTAATATATGTCCTAGCAACACCGCTAATCTATTTCTGAGTTCTTGTCTTTCTTTTCTTCCCAAAGTTTCCAGTTCTTCAATGAGGTTAAGGGTGTCTAATTTATCCCATTCTTGAGTTTTGAGTAAATTAACCTGTTCTTGAGTCCAAGCATAGAAGTCTGTTGTATAGAGTTGAAAAGTGTTCATTTTTAGTCTTCATTTTACGATAGTTGCGCTTTATTAAACAATAGACATCTCCAGAAATTAAATGTGCATTACCCGAAAACCTTGGTAGGGGCGAACGGCCGTTCGCCCTTACATCTTTTCCGGAGATGTCTAATTGACAAATATTTAATTAGGAGATTGTCAAAAGGATAAGCTTGTTTCCAACGATAAGTATTAAGATTATATTTAGCGTTTAATCCTTCACTGAAAACTTGTTTATAAGTCGTAGATAAATTTTCTTCGGTTGAGACACAGCCAATGAAGCCAATTTCATCAAATTTTTCATACAGGCTTTTCTCTTGAGACTGATTTTTGAGTGTTTGTTTTGGATAACGTTTTTTGAGGATTTCAATAAAGTCTATTAGTAGGCTTTGGGCTTCTTCTGGTAAGTCTTGAATATCCTGTTGTAGTTGTTCTAGCGTAAACATAAGTATCTTTAGGGGTGATAGGAGAAAATGTTCACTTCAAATACTATTTTAATATGAGGTGTTTTCACAGGCGTCGAAGTGGTAGTAAGGCGGTGGTGCGGGAGGTGGTGGTGGATGAGGAGTGGGGTTGGTTTGTTGCTGGGGGAAGAGAGGGGAACGGGATCTGAGGTGGAAAAGTTGGGTTTCTTGTCTCAACCAAATTTCTGCACGAAAGCGAGAAGAATTGCATTCGGTATTAGCTTATACAAGCTAACGTTGTGCGGGGAAGGAAATGTAGTTTACTATAAGTTTGACATTTTATTAACTGTCTTATGTCTGAAAATCAGAAAAACTCAATTGGGTTAGCTGAGTTTATTCAACAAGTCAAAGAAGACCTTCTCTCAGTAGCACCAGGAAAGGATAAAGAAGCTCCCTTCCTGTTTGTTGAATCTGTAGATTTGGAACTCCAAGTGACTGTGAAACGAACTGATAAGGCGGGTGGTAAGGGCAGTATTAAGATTAATGTATTGGGGACTGGAGGCGAGATAGGTGCTGAGGTATTACCATAGTTAAGATATTAGAGTCAATAAAGTTTAACCCGACAAATTTTTCAGAATGCGAACAAGCTTGGATGATTCGCGAGCAACTTTTGCTGTCAGAGCCAAGCAGTTTTCATCCTCACTGGCTGGATATTATTGGGCGCAAACTCTATCAAGTCTTAGGTCAAAACATTCAACAGGTGATTGAAACAGCGCTAGCAAAGGCTAAAAGCGATCGCACTTGGTTGCATATTAGGTTCAGGTTTCCAGCAGACGATCCCAAATATGTCCGTTTGACTGATTACCCTTGGGAGCTACTTTGTAACGAATACGGGTTTTTAGCCCGTCAAGGAGTTACCTTCTCTCGTTATATCGCCTATGGAGTTGCACAAAACTTGATAGGTCGTGGTATTCCGGCTGTGGTGGCGATGACGTATACCATTAGTGTACCTGCTGCGAGGGATTTTACAGAATCTTTTTATCACTCCCTTGGGCAAAAAAATTCGCTGGCGATCGCTGTGTCTTCTGGAAAAAGTGCGATCGGCATTGAAGGTAAGGAATGGTATCGACCTGTGTTGTATCTGCGTTGGGAGGATAATGATGGAGGACAGTTGTTTAAAGATTCTGTAGCTCCATCGAATTACCCAATTCAGACTTCACCTAGCTTTCCAATCACACCTACTAACAACCAACCATTGTATCAAGTTATGACACTCAACAATGAGCAACGGAAAAAACTGCGAGATGCATTAATCAGCGCTTTTCCATCTGAAGCTGATTTAGAAATAATGTTGGAAGATGAGTTAGAAATTAAGCTGAACACTATTGCCAGTGGTGGAAACTATACAGCGATAGTGTTTAATATTGTAAATTGGTTTAAGAGTCAAGGAAGAACACAAGACCTTGTTCAGGCTGCATATAAAGTGAATTCAGGTAACCCAAAGTTGAAAGAATTTATCAGGGAAATTGGTATAGCTAATATTTAATTAAATTTATAACTTAAAAAAAGAGAAATCGGCGGTGGTTGTGTCAAGAAATCAAATTAACGAATACCCAGAACTAACAGGTGACAAAAAAAAAGAGATCCGTCATGCTCTAAAAGAGGCTTACCCTAACAAAAATACGCTTTCAATTATGATTTCTGATTCTTTTGAGTCTGATGAGCTTGACATTAATAATATTACTAATAGCACGTATGAAACATTTCTTGATAACTTGATTAAAGAGGCTAAATCAAGAGGAAAACTAAGAAAACTGGTTATTGCAGCATCCAAAAACAATTTAGATAATCCAGAATTAAGAAATTGTGTTCAAGAATTACTCCCAGTTTTACTATCTGATATTGATAAAAGCTTGTTGACCTATGAACTTTTTACCTCATTAATTAATATTCTGAAAGGTTTTCAAGACTTTGCGATTGTTCAGAACTGTTGTCTAAACACTATTTCCAATATAGTAGATCATAAATCTAAAGAATTAGAGGATATAGGGAACCCAGGTTTAGCATCGGCAGTGAAATGGTTAATTGTGCTGGGTCTGTTCCTTAAAGATTATCCTCAGAAGATAGACGGAATCCCTTATATTGTTAAGTTTGTTGATTGTCTTCAACGTCAAGTACAATCGGAAATTGGCGAGCAACTTGCTGAGTGGATGGAGCAAGTTAAACAACATTATAACTATCAGATGCCAAGCTGTAGACACAGTTCAAATCAACAGAATGTAAAAGGTTACTTACTAATATTCGTTCGTATATTAAATACTGCGGCTCAGAAGGAGAATCAAAATGATTCTTTGCGGATTCACGGGTTCACCTGCATTGAAACTGTTAAGCAAAACGGTTCGAGTCAAACCTATCTGACCCCCCTATATGATCTAGAACCTTTCCAATGCTATGACTTGACATTAGTCGAGGAAAATTTGAAGAAGTGGGTCTATCAGGCAGAGACTCGATTACGCGATGAAGCAGATAAACTAAGATGTCCGTATGATTTAACTATCGAATTTTTCTTGCCTTGGGAGTATTGGGCGGAATCTGTCGATCAATGGAAAGTTCAAATGGGTCCTGCGCGATCAAAGAAGTTAGAACCAATTGGGAAAAAACATCGAGTTGTAGTGCGCTCAGTAGATCGTTTAGATGAAAGTGATTTATTTAATCAATTGCACAAGAGATGGCAGAAAGCTGAACAATTTTTGCAGAGCCGTCCCTCTGAACGAGAGATTCAAGCAGAAATTGAACATTTAGACTGTCCTGCTATGGTCTCCGACTCGCAAGAACTAACTGATCGTTTGGAATCATGTCAACGGATTGCTTTAAAATTGACCTGTGTAATGCCAAACTGTAAAATATCGGGAAGCTCAAGAGATATATCTCCTTTATGTGAATCTATATTACTAGGAGGAGTTCCAATTGCCATCTGGTCTAGACGCTGCAACCTATCTGGCAACAGTGTGGCGTCACAAATGGAGCAATTGCTAACCTTAGACAAACTTTGTGATTTAGATAACTTACTGGAAGAGGTTAAGAAGAAGCGAAAAGATGCTCGCAACGACGACAAACATCTTGGACATCATTTAACAATTCTCTGTGACGAACCAAAACGGTTGAGACAAATTAAGCAGTTATTAAATAAAAATAAACTTTGGGGAATGAGTGCATGAGTGATAAAGAACAGGACTGGCGGATTTTTCGCGGAGATGGTCAGCGGTTGGGTAGAATTAAGAAATTACCACTACCTCCACCTTGGCGACAGTTCCGACATAGCACTAGCCCCAAGAAAGTTGACAAAAGCGAAAGCGTTCTTAGTTACTGGGAGCAACTTCAGCAAATTGTCCGTGATGCTGAATCCTCTCGTGATGAAATACGAGGAAAAACTTTCCGCCTGCACTCAGCAAGGGAGCAGATTGTTGATGCAGTTAATGCTGCTCTTTATCTACGCCGTCCCCTTTTAGTAACTGGAAGACCGGGAACTGGAAAAACTTCACTGGCGTATGCGATCGCCTACGAGTTAGAATTAGGACCAGTTATGAAGTGGCCCATTACGACACGTTCTACTTTGGAAGAGGGTTTGTACCAGTATGATGCTTTAGGACGACTACAGGCGATTCAAGAAGAACAAGCAAATCAGCAGAAACAGCAAATCAGCGATAAGTCTAGCGATATAGGTGAATTTATTCGCTTGGGACCACTGGGAACTGCTTTCCTTCCTACACCCTACCCACGAGTGTTACTGATTGATGAGATTGATAAAAGTGATATCAATTTACCTAACGACTTGCTTAATTTACTTGAAGAAGGAGAGTTTGAAATCCCGGTACTGAAACGTATAGCTAAGCGAGATAAGCGTCCTGTGGAAGTTGGTACTGCTGATGACTTGAATGTTCACCTAGAAGGTGGTAAAGTTCTGTGCGAATCATTCCCACTCATTGTCATGACGAGCAATGATGAGCGGGATTTTCCCCCCGCATTCTTACGGCGCTGTTTGCAGGTGAAAATGCCTAAACCCACGGAGACAGACCTTGCAACAATTGTCCAAGCCCATTTGGGAGAAAAAATTGCAGAGGTGACTGATTTAATTGCTGAATTTGCACGCAAACGCGATGGCGAAGCTGTCAACTTAGCAACCGATCAGCTCCTCAACGCTGTTTTTCTAAGAACTCATAATGCAGAAAATCAAGACCTCAAAGCTTTATTGTTTACTTCACTGACTAATGCGGAGCCAAACCGCTAATGGAAGAGATAATCGCTGTGTTGTCAGAAAAGCTGGGTCTAACAGCAGAGGAAATTACAGACATTCTCTGGCTGGCACTGTTGCAATGGCAGTCTACAAAAACTGTAGCACAGGAAAAACAGTCGGTTTCTTTTTCTGTATCTCATTCAGATTTAAGCTCAGTTACAAATTTGCCAATTGAGCCACCTGAAAGCTCTCCGCCTTTTGCACCAAGTTTTTCTGATAAACAAAATACGACGGTTCCTCTGTATTCAAGTCGCCCCCAAACTCCTCCATCTTCTCAAGCGCAAGATTCACTTCCTTTATCAGTTCCGAATGCACCAGCCATACGTAACTCACAATCCTTATTGCGATCGCTCCGTCCTCTAATGCAACGGGTTCCTTCCCAAACTTCATGGGTTTTGGATGAAGAAGCGACAGTGGAATGCATTGCTGAGACAAAACTTTGGTTTCCTCAACGCAAGCCAATGCAGGTACCTTGGTTTGAGTTAGCTCTCGTCGTAGATGCTAGTCCTACAATGCTGCTTTGGCAACGTCATATACTTGAACTGCGACGGTTGCTGGCTCAGACTGGAGCTTTTCGAGATGTCCGAACTTGGAGTTTAGATGTTGATTCCAAGGAGCAGCTGTATTTACATCCAAAACTAAGTGTGGGAGCCACTCATCACACACCTCGTACTCCTGAAGAACTGATTGATCCAACAGGACGACGGCTCATCCTAGTTGTAAGTGATTGCATTTCTACCCTATGGGAATCCGGTACTATCACGACTGCATTAAAAGTTTGGGCGGAGTACGGACCAATGGCATTGGTGCAAATGTTACCAGAGTGGTTATGGGATAGAACAGCCCTATCTGAAGTTCCCAAAGTCCGGTTCCATAGTTTGGCTCCTGGAGTCGCAAACCAAAAGCTGTCAGTCGTCCGTCGCGATCGCTGGCGTAAAAACACCTCCAGAGACATTAAAGTTCCTATATTTACCCTAGAACCTCCAGTGACTAGTCTATGGAGCCAAATGGTTGCAGGAAAAGGCAATACAGGAGCACCTGGCTTACTCTTTTTAGCAGCAGAAAAACCATCTTCTGTAGAAGTTATAGATATACCTTCAGACGAAGAGATATCTCCTCTGTCTTTGGAAGAACGTGTACAGCGATTCCGCGTCTTCTCTTCCCCAATAGCTCGCCGCTTAGCTGGACTGTTAGCTGCATGTCCAGTTGTGAGTTTGCCAATTGTCCGTATGATTCAAGATGCTATGCTGCCCCAATCGCAGCAAGTACACGTAGCCGAGGTATTACTTAGTGGACTGTTTAAGTTAGCAAATCCCATTCAAGCAAATACAAATCCTGATGAGATTGAGTATAAATTTGACGACGAAGGAATTCGCCGGATTTTATTAGACTCTACACCAGCACCCGATACATTCAGTATCCTGTCCAAATGGATTGAGCATCGGTTAGGAAAATCACTTGAAGATTTCATTGCTATCGTAAAAAAACCCCAATCGGATTCAGACATAGCAGAGTATCGACCATTTGCTGGAGTTGCTATGGAAGTTCTCAAGCGTCAGGGAAGTAGGTATGCCAATTTTGCCACTGACTTAGAAAAAAGCTTACTGCCAGATCAAGATGCAGCAGAAGCACCCATCTTTCCTAACCTTCCTCCTCTACACACCTTTGAGTTTGACATAGCAACCCTCACAATTGAGGATGAGGTAGAAGCACCTCCAGGTATTGACCTACAGCCCTTTGAATTTGAAGTAGCAACAATACAAATTCAACAGCTTCAAAATCCCATAAAAATTGCTGAGGAAGCAGTTGTGGCTAAGACAGGGAAATCTTTAAACGATTTGCAAAAAAGTTTAATAGAAGGAACACTGAATAATCAGACTTATAATGAAATTGCTACCTCCATCGGTAATGACCCAAAATATGTCAAGTCTGTTGGTACTAAACTGTGGCAGTTGCTGACAGAAGCAATGGAACAAAAAGTAACTAAAACGAATCTTAAGACTGTCTTAAATTCAGGATTAACCATTCAACGCCGTCGCCAGCAAGCTCAAAGATACATTGAAACCCTAGGGAATGGAGTTCAGCTAGAGATGGTAGCTATTCCTGAAGGTAGCTTTTTGATGGGTTCACCAGAAGATGAACCGAAACGGTCAAGTCGTGAAAGCCCTCAACATAGGGTAACAATTAAACCTTTCTTCCTAGGTAAGTATCCAATCACACAAGCGCAATGGCAAGCTGTGGCTTCTCTTCCACAAGTCAACCGAGAACTTGACCCCAATCCATCCCGTTTCAAAGGAGAAAATCGTCCTGTTGAAAACGTTTTTTGGTATGATACAATAGAATTCTGTGAGCGACTTTCCCAATACACAGGCAAACCTTACCGTTTACCGAGCGAAGCTGAATGGGAGTATGCCTGTCGTGGAGGAACTACCACTCCTTTCCATTTTGGGGAAACAATTACATCTGATTTGGCAAATTACAATGCCAACTACACTTATGGTCAAGGTCCGAAAGGGATTTTCCGTAAGCAAACAACGCCAGTAGGTAGCTTTGGTGTAGCAAATGCCTTTGGATTATACGATATGCACGGGAATGTATGGGAGTGGTGTGCTGACCATTGGCATGATAGTTATGAAGAAGCACCCGTTGATGGAAAGGCTTGGATAGAAAATGATAATGATAATCAAAGAATGCTGCGCGGTGGTTCCTGGTACTACTCTCCTGTGATCTGCCGTTCAGCGTGTCGTAACGACTGCGATGCGGTCTACAGGTCCAACTACATCGGTTTTCGGGTTGCGTGTGCTGCTGCGTGGACTCAGTAGCACTTTATACTCTTGACCTCTTCCCCTTTATCCTTTTTTCTTTTCCCCTTTTTGTGAGCGAAGCGAACAAAAAATTTTTTTGAAATCGTCACTTACTATAGTAGACCAAATAACAAAAACAATCAACCAAGCAGGGAAAAATTCATGGGAAAAACAGTCATTCAACGTTCTTGACACACAGGCAGTAGTTTGTAGAAGATTTTGGGAATGGAGTTGGACTAGAAATGGTGCTGATGCAGGGTAGGTAATTATTCTATGATAGGTTCGCCTTGTAATAGAACAATGTAACCATCTAAATTATGGTCAACCAGAAATATCATGGAGTTAACCCAAGCTTGGCTTTCCAGGCTTGGAGTTTAGCATAAATTTCCTCCTGTCCTGGTTTGGGAGGTAAAGTTGCAATTCGTGCCAAGCGTTCACGATTTGTTTGTTCCCAATATTCCTGAATTTCTTGGGCTGTTTCCAAAACAGATTGGTACTCAGTTTCTACTTCACTACGATGGGTTTCTATATAGGATAGGGCAGCATCAACTTGTTCTTGTGTTAAAGGCAACCAGTCTTGAATTAGCTGAGGAGACCATCCTGATGCAAGATAATCCATCACGTCGTAAAGAGTAATTCGCGTACCTGCGATCGTTAGTCCGCGCTCTGTACGAATAATGGTTGCTTGCTTGTTTGATGCAGAAGTCATACCTTTATCTTTATTCACCCTATCTCAATAGTATACTTTAAGTGGTCAGGGATGCCTGATACCGTTTCACTAACCGGAGTTGCTCCTGAACTTGCTAATCTGAAAAACTTTTAACAAAACTGAAGCAGTTTATCAATACCTAAAAAACAATGAACGCAAAAGCTCTGCCACCTAGTTACCCAGTGTTGATTGAATTGGATCGGGAAAATCATTGGATTGCAAGCGTAGTCGGTTGGGCTGATGCCAAGGGGGTTGGAACAACACGGGATGAGGCGCTCCAAATGTTGCGACAGTATTTAATGGGTAGACAGTCGCGAGGGGAGTTGATTGCTTTGAGGGTGGACTCTGGGGAACAAGAGTTGCATCCTTGGATGGAATTTGCTGGTATGTGGGCAAGCGATCCGCAGTTTGATGAGTTTGTGGCCCAGATGCAGGCTCAAAGGGAATTAGATGATTAGCAAATATCCCCTCCTGAGAAGCCAGTTCCTCAAACCTCCCCACAGCACCACTCTACCCGCTTCAATCACATAAATCCGGTCAGCTTTACGAATTGTACTCAAACGGTGAGCGATCAGGTAGTTTCTGCTGTTTGCTTGGTGGAGGAGTTGGAAGCAACTATAGACTCTGCTAAAGATAGGTGAGAAAGAAGAGGGGCGGGTACATGAAAAGAGCCATGACAGGAAAAT
Source organism: Scytonema sp. PMC 1070.18 (assembly GCA_035967975.1). Lineage (GTDB taxonomy): Bacteria > Cyanobacteriota > Cyanobacteriia > Cyanobacteriales > Nostocaceae > Scytonema. Next base: position 13,871 of record JAWQFQ010000139.1, on the reverse strand, counting down.
CTTTTCTCGTTATATCGCCTGTCGCAGTCTTCGTCCAAACTGTAACCCGTTTTAACGGGTTTGAGCTTTAAGCCCAAATTTTAATTTAGGGCTTAACCTGATAGGTTGTGGTATTCTGGCTTGGGTGGCGATAATATACACTATTAGTGTACCTGCTGCGAGGGATTTTACAGAATCTTTTTATCAATCGCTTCGGCAAAAAGATTCCTTGGCGATCGCCATGTCTTCTGGAAAAAGTGCGATCGGCATTGAAGGTAAGGAATGGTATCGACTTGTGTTGTATCTGCGTTGGGAGGATAATGATGGAGGAAAGCTGTTTAAATATTCTGTAGCTTCATCTAATTATCCAATTCAGACTTCACCTACCTTTCCAGTCACGCCTACTAAGAACCTATCATTATCTCAAACTATGAAGCTAAACAATGAGCAGCAGGAAAAACTTCAAGAGGCGTTAATCAGTGCTTTTCCAAATAAGCCTGATTTAGAAAGATTGTTACAATATGAATTAGAAATTCAACTGAATACTATTGCTGACGGTGGAAATTATACAGAAATAGTGTTTAATCTTTTAAATCACTTAAAGAGCCAAGGAAGAACGCAATATCTGATTCAGGCTGCATATAAAGTAAATCCAGGTAATCCAGAATTACAAGAATTTATGAGACAAATTAATATAGAGAATGGCAAGAATCCTATCTCTAAAAATAATTTCCATAAGAAAATGAGTAGAGCTAGGCAACTTCAGATCGAAAATCTTGAGCAGGACCGAACAAAACTAGAGAAAGATTATGTTGCAGTAGCTGAGAAAAAGAGACGAGAAAGCAATCCTCAAGAACAACATAACTTGCAACTACAACTTGATAATATTTCTAGGCAAATTGATGAAATTGAACTACAGCTTAACAGACTAGAGGATGGGGATGAGTAGAGCTAAGCAACTTCAGATCGAGAATCTTAAGCAGGATCTAACAAAACTAGAGAAAGATTATGTTGCAGTAGCTGAAAAAAAGAGATGGGAAAGTAATCCTCAAGAACAAGGTAACTTACAACTACAACTTGATAACATTTCTAGGCAAATTGATGAAATTGAACTACAGCTTAGAAACATTAAACAGCAAGCTCAAGAAGATAATATTCAAAGTCTGCTAAGAATACTAACTACCTCCAAAGAGGACATTTTAAAAGCTATTCAAAAGGCATACCGAGCTTGTTCTCCTGAAGACTGGCAGTATTCTAAACTTGAGAATATAGATGAGAATATAGAGCAAACTACTTTGGCAAATTTGCTAAAAATGCCAAAAGGAGATTCACAGCATACAAGAGTTGAAAGTTTTGTAGCTTGCTTACTCACAGATAACACGTTACCTTTGTCAGTTGTTAAACAATTGTTGCAATGGGGTGAGCAGAATATAAACAACTTTCAGCAATTATTTAATAAGGAAAAACAAAATCAAGAAGAAAGGTGTACAAATACAAATTCTTACTTACTGATTTTACTTCAAGGTAGTCAACAAAAGCTAAATACTTATACTGTAAATGCTTGGTTTATCCAAAATCTTGACATTTATAAATATGAAACTGGTACTGGTTGTCAACAACTTAGTTTACCTGAATCCTATGACAAAGACTTTACATTTGATGAAATTCCTAAAACTTTAAAGTTTTTTGTAAACGAAATTACTCAATATTTAGGTGTGGTAAACTTAACAATTGAAATATTTCTGCCACTTGAACTGCTTAATTATGCCGTTGATTGTTGGGAACTCGAAGACGATTTAGATATGGGCTTTCCATCTGTTATTGGGCATGATTATAAGGTTGTGGTTCGCTCTTGTGAACGATTGACAGAAACGTATGAGAGATATAGAGGATTTTGGACACAGAAATGGCAAACACTAAATCGATTTGCACATTCTTCTGCCTCTAGTGCTAGTGCTTTTATGTCAATTGATGATGAGACTGTGAAGGATTTATTTCCTAGATTAAAGTGCTCGGAGATATTTGGGCTTAGGGCTAGGAGAGCACCTGAAAAAATAGGTAAGGGAAGTATCTTTGCCGCCATCTTAGCAACTGCAATTCCTGTGGCTTTGTGGTTAAGACAAAATTTACCTGATTTAGACTGCCAAGCTGAAATCGAGCAAATTTTAGATGGCTGCATTCTTAAATTACCTGAATCTATAAAAAAAACACGCTGTCAAGTCACATCGAACACAGACGCGCACATAGGGCATCATCTTTCCTTATTATGGGAAGACCCCTATCGCCTGCCTCCTTCTATTAGTTACTCTATGAAATAGTTATGAGTGATTGGAAAATTTTTCAGGGTAATCGCAGTCCTCACGATGAAATCGCAAAGCTACCACCGCCACCAAGTTGGCGTCAGTTTAGTAGTGATGACAATCAGGAATCACGTGGTGCTCATTTTCAAGCTCGTCCTGAAGAAATTGAGCTAGTTAATGCAGCTCTTTATCTACGACGCCCATTACTAGTTACAGGAAACCCAGGTACGGGAAAAACATCGCTAGCATATGCGGTTGCTTATGAGTTGAAATTGGGTGAAGTTTTATGTTGGCCAATTACAACGCGCACGACTCTTAAAGATGGTCTTTATTACTATGATGCAATTGGTCGTTTGCAGGATGCTCAGCAACAAGTTAAAGATAACAAAGACAAGCATCAAGATAAGGAAAATCAGGATAGTTTGAAGGAAATTGGTAAATATATTCAGTTAGGACCACTGGGAACAGCGCTTTTACCATCAAATAACCCACGAGTGCTACTCATTGATGAAATTGATAAAAGCGATATAGATTTGCCTAACGACTTGCTGCACGTCTTTGAAGAAGGAAAGTTTGAGATTCCTGAGTTAGTGCGAATTTCAGAGAAGTTACAAACTGTCGAAGTCCGAACTGCTTACAAAGATGAAACAGAGACAACTTATCAAGATATCAAAGTTTCCATCAATCAAGGACGTGTACATTGTAAAAATTTTCCATTCGTTATTCTGACAAGTAACGGAGAAAGAGATTTTCCTCCTGCTTTTTTACGTCGCTGTCTGCGATTGAATATGAAAGAACCTGATGAGGTAGAGCTAGAAAAAATTGTTGCAGCCCGTTTGGGTAAGAGTGAGGCTGAACAAGCTAAGGATTTAATCAAGCAATTTGTTAAAAAGCGGGAGAAAGGGGATTTAGCGACGGATCAACTGTTGAATGCTATTTATTTGATGACTCGCAAATATGCGCCTGTAGGTCAAGAAAAAGAAAAACTGGTTGAACAATTGTTAAAATACCTTAATAGTTCAGAAGAAAGATGACAAAGCAGGTGACTAGCCCTCCTGGTATAGCTTCTTTAAGCACCATGCTTAAGCAGGTTCAACTCTCCTTGGATGGAGAAGAAATGGTAGAACTTCTCTGGTTGGCGCTGCAAATGGGTGGAGTTGAAGAAGCTCCTACTCAGTTAAGGCTAGACGACGAGAACCAATCAGCGATCGCTCAAACACTTGTTCATGAATTTGATGCGTCTCAAGCAACACCACCACCAGTTGTTACTGATTCATTACCAACCTCTGTACCAGCTTATCTCCCTAAACCGTCACCCGAACAAGCTCAGAAGAAAACTGCATCGCAAGGTATGCCATTTAAAGCACCCGCAGCCCCAGGATTACGTAATTCTCTGGCTTTAGCACGTGCTTTGCGTCCACTGATGCGTAAGGTGCCATCTCAAACCAAAACGATTTTAGATGAAGAAGAAACAGTCACGCAAATTGCCGAACAAGGGGTTTGGACGCCAGTACTTAAACCAGCGCCTGAACGATGGTTAGACGTTGTTTTCGTGATTGAGGAATCTCGTTCAATTTCAATTTGGCAAGAAATCATTACTGAATTTCAGAAACTCACCGAGCTGCAAGGTGCTTTTCGTTCTGTTTATACTTGGTGCTTGAGAACTGATGAAGATAATGCCATAAGACTTTTTCCCAAGCAGAACCTGTCCGCAAATCAGCAACGTCCCCGCAGCCCCAAGGAATTATTAGATCCAGCGGGTAGGCGTTTAATATTATTGATTAGCGATTGTATTTCTCCAATATGGCGACAAGGCAAGATTCACGATTTGTTAAAGCTTTGGTCTAATTCTGCTCCTTTTGCCATTATTCAATTATTACCGGAACGATTGTGGATGAGAACGGCAATGGGTTTTGGGTTTCCGGTGCAATTAAGCGCTTCAGCACCAGGTGTTGCTAATACACAACTTATTGTCGATGGGCTGCCTGTTTGGGAGGATGTGGATGTTGCTAATGCTATCATTCTGCCTGTAATTACATTAGAAGCAGAGTCCCTAAAACAATGGACACGAGTCGTGGCTGGGGTGGGGAATACTCGAACAGCAGGGATTTTGTTCGATCTATCTTTAATCGATGCCCAATCACCAGCATCAATAGATTCTTCTCAATTCTCACCCGCAGAATTGGTGAATCGGTTTCGAGCAACTGCATCTCCAATAGCAAGACGCTTAGCTGGATTAATGGCAGCAGTTCCTGTGAGTTTGCCTGTAGTTCATCTCATTCAGGAAACTTTACTGAAAGAGTCTACCCAAGTTCATGTTGCTGAAGTATTTATGAGTGGTATTATACAACCCCTCACGTCCGATAGTGTAATCTCTCAGGGTGAATTTATTCAGTATAAGTTTGTTGAGGGCGTGAAAGAGTTGTTAATAGACTCTGTTCCCATCCCAGACACTGAGACAGTTCTGGAGGAAGTTTCTCAGTATATTGCACGTAAACTTGGTCTATCGATTAAAAATTTCACCGCCTTGCTATCGTCTAATCCTGATTGGGATAAAGCAAAACAGGAGGAGATTATACCCTTTGCTCAGATTGCAACTCAGACTTTATACCGTTTAGGTGGAGACTACGCTGCTCTGGCAAAACAATTAGAGCGAAAATCTCAAGTTGTTCCTAGGCATATAGAACCGTCTAATAACTCTCCGCAATTCTTAACTTTTGAATTTGAAGTAGCGACCATCATAATTGAGGATGAGGAAAATACAATTCCAGAAATTGACTTACAACCTTTTGAATTTGAAGTAGCTACTATAGAACTGAAACAATCCGGTTGGTTTAGGCGAAAAACAGAATTGGTAGTCAATCGGCGTCGTCAACAGGCTTGGAGTTACATTGAGAACTTAGAGAATGGAGTTCAGCTAGAGATGGTAGCCATTCCTGAAGGTAGCTTTTTGATGGGTTCACCAGAAGATGAACCGGAACGGTTAAGTCGTGAAAGCCCTCAACACAGGGTAACAATTAAACCTTTCTTTCTTGGTAAGTATCCGATCACACAAGCGCAATGGCAAGCTGTGGCTTCTCTTCCACAAGTCAACCGAAAACTTGACCCCAATCCATCCCGTTTCAAAGGAGAAAATCGTCCTGTTGAAAATGTTTCATGGCGTGATACAATAGAATTCTGTGAGCGAGTTTCCCAATACACACGCAAACCTTACCGTTTACCGAGCGAAGCTGAATGGGAGTATGCCTGTCGTGGAGGAACTACCACTCCTTTCCATTTTGGGGAAACAATTACATCTGATTTGGCAAATTACAATGCCAACTACACTTATGGTCAAGGTCCGAAAGGGATTTTCCGTAAGCAAACAACGCCAGTAGGTAGCTTTGGTGTAGCAAATGCCTTTGGATTATACGATATGCACGGGAATATCTGGGAGTGGTGTGCTGACCATTGGCATGAGAATTATGAAGGGGCACCCGTTGATGAAATTCCTTGGCTAAAAATTGATAATGATAATCAAATTAGGCTGCTGCGCGGTGGTTCCTGGAACAACGATCCTGAGTTCTGCCGTTCAGCGTATCGTAACGACGTCGTTGCGGGCCTCAGGCTCAACAGCGTCGGTTTTCGGGTTGCGTGTGCTGCTGCGTAGACTCAGTAGCACTTTATACTCTTGACCTCTTGCCCTTTTTCCTTTATTCTTTTTTCTCTTTTGTGAGCGAAGCGAACAAAAAATTTTTTTTTCAATTCCTACTTACTATAGTAGACCAAATAACAAAAACAATCAACCAAGCAGGGAAAAAGTCATGGCAAAAACAGTCATTCAACGTTCTCGAAGCAAAGTGCAATACTTTGTAGAAGATTTGAGCAATGGAGTTGGACTAGAAATGGTGCTGATTCGGGGGGGTAGTTTTATGATGGGGTCGCCGGAAGATGAAATTGGACACAGCAGCCGTGAAAGTCCTCAACATTTTGTCACTATTAAACCCTTTTGTATGGGGAAGTATCCCATCACTCAAGCCCAATGGAAAGCAGTCGCTAATTTTAAGCAAGTTAATCAAGAACTCGACCCTGACCCATCTAGGTTTAAAGGTGACGATCGCCCCGTTGAATCCGTCTCTTGGAACGATGCAGTTGAGTTTTGCGATCGCCTATCTTCCCATACCAAAAGACCTTACCGACTGCCCAGTGAAGCCGAATGGGAATACGCTTGTCGTGCAGGAACCACAACTCCTTTTCACTTCGGCAAGACAATCACAACTGATTTAGCAAATTATCGAGGTACGGATAACGATGAGTATAAGTGGTCGGGTTCTTATGGTCAAGGTCCGAAAGGAATTTATCGTGAGCAAACAACGCCAGTAGGTAGCTTTGGTGTAGCAAATGCCTTTGGACTATACGATATGCACGGGAATGTGTGGGAGTGGTGTGCTGACCATTGGCATGAGAGTTATGAGGGAGCACCCGTTGATGGAAGTGCTTGGTTAGATAATGATAATGATAATGATAATCAAATAAGGATGCTGCGCGGTGGTTCCTGGTACAGCAATCCTGGGCTCTGCCGTTCTGCGTATCGTAGCGACAACCTTGCGGGCAACAGGAGCCTCAGCATCGGTTTTCGGGTTGCGTGTGCTGCTGCGTGGACTCAGTAGCACTTTATACTCTTAACCTCTTGCCCTTTTTTCTCTATTCTTTTTCCTATATTATAGCGAGCGAAGCGAGCAGAAAAATTTTTTTTTGAAAATGGACGAGCTACCAATCATACAAAAAACTTATGATTTGATTAAATGGTACGTGCCCATCCTTAACCGTCTCCCAAGAGATCATAAATTTATGTTAGGAGATAGGATAATTAATGGGTTGTACAATCTGCTTGATGATTTAATAGAAGCTAAGTACTCTCCCGACAAGTTGGAAATATTGCTATCGTTGAACACCAGATTGGACGTTTTACGTCATCAGACGCGCCTTTTGCGAGATTTTAAGCTGATGGCAGTTCAGCGCTATGAATATGTGGGAACGCTTATCAACGATATCGGCACAGACTTAGGGGCGTGGATTAGACAACAACGCAAGCGCCAGACATAATTATGAAACGACATGGGAATCTTTGGTCGCAGGTAATTGACTTTGAGAATCTGTTGGAGGCAGCTCGACAGGCGCAAAAGGGGAAGCGTTTCCAAAAAAATGTTTTAAAGTTTAATTACAATTTAGAGCAAGAACTCCTCCAAATCAGGAAAGAATTAGAGGAAAAAACTTATCAACCGGGCGATTACACAACTTTTCAAATAGTAGAGCCGAAGCGGAGAATGATTTCTGCGGCTCCCTATCGAGATAGAGTTGTGCATCATGCTTTGTATAATATAGTAGCGCCACTTTTTGAGCAGACATTTATTGATGATTCCTATGCCAATCGAGTAGGTTTTGGAACCCATCGCGCTTTGCGTAGATTTACTGGGTTCTCTCGCTCCAGTTATTATGTTCTACAGTGCGATATCCGTAAATATTTCCCCAGTATTGACCATGAAATTCTCAAAACACTCTTGCGGCGTAAGTTGAAATGCAAGCACACTCTATGGTTGATTGATACTATTATAGATAGCAGCAACGAACAAGAATCGGTTTTAGACCACTTCCCTGGAGATGATTTGCTAGCACCACTGCAACGGCGGCGCGGTTTGCCAATTGGGAATCTCACCAGTCAGTTTTTCGCCAATATCTACCTCAACGGATTTGACCATTTTGTTAAAGAACAAATAAAAGCAAGAAAGTATGTTCGCTATGTCGATGATTTTGCCCTGTTTTCAGACGATTGGGGATTTCTTGCAGAAGCCCGAGTGGCGATAGAAGAGTATTTAGCTGGATTGAGATTGAGAATCCATCCAGTCAAAAGTCAACTGTTTGAAACACGATACGGGGCTAGTTTTTTGGGGTTTCGGGTTTTAAGCGATCGCATCAGAGTCAGAACAGAAAACTTAAGACGTGCCAGAAGACGCTTGAGGCGAATGCAGCGAGAGTATGCTCAAGGTAAGATAGGATGTAAAGAAGTGTCGCAATCAATTCAAAGCTGGGTCGCTCATTTAGAGCATGGTGATACCTGGAGATTGCGAGAACAGATATTTGCCAATCTGGTTTTTACCAGAGGGTGAAGACGGGACAGGCACCTCCAGATGCTGCGCGGTGGTTCCTGGAACAACAATCCTGAGAACTGCCGTTCAGCGTATCGTAACGACAACGATGCGGACAACAGGAACAACAACATCGGTTTTCGGGTTGCGTGTGCTGCTGCGTGCGCTCTTCTGTACCAGAACTGGCGGATACTAATTCGTCGGGCGTGTCGAAGAAGAGTCCAGACCTGTTCCGGCGATGAAGGTGACGACATCCAAAAATCAACCTTGGTGGGGTAGCTTAGTAAGCTTGCTGAAACGTTACCTCACTATTAAGTCGAACTCCTTTAAGACGTTGTGCTCTTTAGAGCGAGGAGTGGCTCAATTTTCAACGGTTTTACTTCTAGTGTGCTAAGTTTGGCATAAAAACTAAATTTCCTATGATGAGAACTATTAAAACAACCGTCACAGTCACAGATGAAGGACAAATTACAATTACATTGCCACCCGATATTACTCCTGGTAAACATAGGGTTGTGCTAGTCATTGATGAAACTTCAACACCATCTGATGTAGATAACATCAAACAACCACTGAAGTTAAATGTAGGCGAGTGGAAAAATTGGTCATCTGAATGTACTTTTCGCAGAGAAGAGATTTATGAAGATGACAGGGTTTAGGAAAATTTTTATTGATACAAATATATTAATCTTCGCTACAAATACCAGATCGCCTTGGTATGAGATGGCAAATATATCTTTGCAAAATGCGCGAGAGACAGGTATTGAATTGTTTGTCAGCCCTCAAGTGCTGCGAGAGTATTTAGCCGCAGCTACTCGTCTGAATATGACAGGCGATGGGTTGCGTCTTGAGGAAATTTTGGAAAATGTAAAGACTTTCCAAACAGAGTTGAAAATACTAGAGGATAACGATTTAGTTTTGTCAGCTTTGACTCAATTGCTCAGAACATTCCCCACAGCTGGGAAGCAAGTTCACGATGCTAACATTGTAGCGACGATGCAAGTACACAATGTTGACCATTTGCTCACGCACAATTTAGCAGATTTTGCCCGTTTTTCTAAAATAATTCAGATTCTACCCATGCAGATTAATCCTTAAATTATATAGGACTCCTATTTGATTTTTGAAAAAAACTCGGTAAACCTTAATATTATAGAATCCTATTGCCCATTGCCTATTCCCTATTGCCTGCCTACACAAATCAGTTCACCAAATCAAACCGGATTCCTATACTATGTTTGTATTATGTTTGGGTAAATATAATTAGATAGCCCTCATACCCTAACCCCTTCTCCCAAACTTGAAAGAAGGGGAAATAGAATCATTGTGAATTCAACGCTGCTACCAAAATCCGCATGACTTGCTCCAAATCTTCAGTCACCCGATAGCTGTTGATTCCCTGTTCAAAATGCTTGACAGTGCGATCAAGCCTGCAAAATTGCCAAATTGTTCCCGTGGTGATAGCGCCTACCAAAAATGGCTGTTCTGAAACTGTAGGTGCTCCCTCCCATTGGTCAAGTGCTACCAATTCAGCGACTAATTGTGTAAAGCCCCTAGTCAAATCCTCGTACTTAGCTTCAACTAAATCGGGCAGGAGTCCCAGACTGAATCCTGTACCCAGGATCAGTGTGGGAGGAATGCCCGGTTTAAATTGTTGCGTCCTCCAACTGAATTCCAGCCTTGCTTGAGGACAAGGAGGAGGACAGCGACAATTTAAACAATCTCCGGTGCTACCACACATAAACGCGTACTCCTTCTTACAAGCGTTACTGAGGACGGAGAAAATTGACCAATGCGAGACCAATTGTGGTCATAGATAGATACTTTTTTTGTTTTACCAGTATTTGTAAAACCACCTATCCACCCGTAAACGGCATTCTTCTTATAAGTAGTCTTAACGTAATCGCCAGACCTAAACCCAAAGGGCGTAATTGTTCCGCCAAGACGTGTTAATACGCCTCCTTTTGAACGGTTTTCTTGATACAATTTTCGTCTGAATAGCTTTGGACGAGTTACCACAAAGAATGGTGCAGGAGTTATCACACACTCGCCCACCCAATGATGACCTTTTGTATTAACAGTATGAAATCTCTTGTACTCTATGAAAGCGCTTGATGCCAGGGCGATAGCGTCATTTGCATGAGTCTGTTGAGTTTGATTGGACTTGTCTAGTTTATCTTTTACAAGCCCTAATTGGTTGCGGTATTTTCCAGTATCCCGTGAATCAACCTCCACTACTGGGGCAATGTTAGAAGCTTGCTTTCTAAACCATTCTTGCCCAACGGTCACAGGTGAAATACCACCACCATTTTTCTTGCTATTGCCCCCGCAGGCTTCGTCTCTAATCTCTGAAATGGGAAGGATTTTTGACATTTCTGTGAGAATCCTCAGCTCCATTTCTCTGTTAGCTCTTACGCTAGGCGGGAGCTTGTTTTGTCTACGATTAGAGAACCTTTTCTGGCGATGGTTCCTCAGAGCGAAAGGTTTTTTGCGGTCAATTCTTTGACCTCTGCGAGTGCGTCTTAGCTCTGCACGCTTTGCCATCTTTCCGGTAACTGACTGACGGTCTTTACTATTCTTTTTAGATTTATAGAAACCGGGTAAGCAAGCATGGAATAATGCAATTGTTGCTAATTTAGTTTGAAAAGCTATTCCTGTAAACGCCTTACCTCTATCGGTTCCTGCTACTATCTCTTGTGTTTTGTATCCAGATGGTTCTTGCAATAGTTGTACGTAAAATACTCCAACTTTATTACGTTTCCCAACTGCTTTCCCTGACTGAATCCACTTTCTTGCTCTTGCACAATTCGTCGGCATTAAGGGCAAGCCATTTGGTGACACAACCGGGACGCGAGTTACTACTTGATTTGACTTCTTTTTTGGTTTCATGGGGATAACCCAATTGCTTGTATTTATTACTTCCGTAAGTCCCTTTGCCCATTCCAGTAGGCGTATCTGTTAGAGTCGAGAGGAGGTATTATCCTCCGTCCCTCTCTGTTCGATCCGAACGTGCGTATTTCTACGCATTCGGCTCTCGATGTTCTTGAAAGTTAGCTACTTTTGGGTTCTTTCACCGTGTCTCAAGGTTCGCAACTTAACGCTTACTGACGGTAGTGTTGATTAAGCGACCCGATTTTCGCCGTTAAGTCCTACTGATAAGGATAATTACTTGACCCCATTTTGTCTCTTTCGTTGCCCCATGTGGATGTAATTGTGACAGCTTTCATGTACCACTGTTAGGTTGTCCCGTTTCCAATTGTCATGATTCCCATCTTTGTGATGAAGATGCACTCTTTCATCAGATGTGAATTTTAATCCACAGTGTCCACATGTATGGTTTTGCCGTTTTAATTGTTTTGAGGTTTCCCCATCGTATAGTTTACTGTTCCTCTCAGACCAGTAACTTAAATCTCCATCAAAAGGTGATTTATTCCCTTTGACTTTGACGTGTCCGAATTGGGTGTAGGAGACTTCTGGGAAGGCTTGATTGACAAGCTTTTTGGTTGAGTACCTATCCTGTTTTGTCTCTTTGTTGAATACCTTAAAAGTCCTGTGACTGAGGAACCAGAGAGAAAATCTTGACCCTTTCATATCACAGTATTTGTGGTATTGCTTCCATCCTCTAACAATCGGGGCTAGTTTCCTAGCTTTAGCTTTGGCTCCATAATTCGAGCAGTTGACGATTTTCTTGACTTTCTTCCGGAATGCCTTGAAGTTTTCCTCTGAGGGAGTACATCTTAGTTTTCCGTTCTTTTGCACCCTAAAATTCCATCCTAGGAAGTCAAATCCATCTGTCGAGGCAGTAACTTTCGTCTTTTTCTCACTTATCCTCATCCCTCTTTCTGCTAGGAATTGGTTGATCTTTTCTAGTAACTCATTTTCATCATCTTCTGGTCGCAAGAAAAACACCATATCGTCTGCATATCGGACACAAGACTTTATTCTGTATTTTTCGGGTGTGTTTTTCTTTATTTTTTTTGATTTGCCGCTTGCATGGTGTTGATGTAAGTTTTCAATACCATTTAGAGCAATATTAGCCAGAAGTGGGCTGACCACTCCCCCTTGAGGAGTTCCTTGTTCCGGGAATTCCGGGTTGATTCCTGCTTTTAGAGCGCGGAATATCCCTTCCTTTAATGCTCTTGGAGCTATAAGGTTTTCCATTATGGTGGAGTGACTGATTCTATCGAAACATTTTTCAATGTCAAGTTCTAGGATTCTTTTTTGAATGCCGTTTGTTCTTGAGTTTAGGTTATTAAAAACCTGTTGTTGGGCATCGTGGGCAGATCGCCCAGTTCTGAATCCGTAGCTGTATTCATGAAAATTTGCTTCATGTGCTGGTTCTAGTGCATATTTGGCGAGACATTGCCACGCCCTGTCTGCAATAGTAGGGACTTTTAGCATTCTGATTGATCCATCCTTTTTAGGGATTGGTATTTCGCGTAGTTTATTGTGATACCAATTCTTTTCCCTTAGTAACACTTCGAGTTCAAATCTTTCTTCGTGCTTTAAGGCGGTTTTACCATCGATGCCTGCGGTCTTTTTCCCAGCATTTAGTTGGGTTACTTGTCGGATAGCCAAAAACCTAGCTGCGCGAGATTTCAGAATCAGTTTCTGTAGGGACTTAGCTTTCCGCCTGTCTCCTGCTTGAACGGCTTTGAACACTCGTTTTTGTAGGCGGAAAAGTCCTCTACGAAATTTCTTCCAAGGTAACTTTTGCCAGGATTCGCTGATATTTCTATTGCGTCTAACCATGCTCTACTCCAATTTGCGTTTTCTGAACACCTTGCAGCAATTACGCCGCATCCTATCCGTTAGAGAAGAGTTCCGTCGCTCGTCTGACCTACCAAAGTTTCGACCTTTCTTTGGACTTCTTTAACGTTTTTCTTCGTTCCTTCAGTCAGATTGTTTTGTTCCGTTAGGTGTAGCCAATTCGACCACATGGATTCTCTAGACTCGTGCCGATATCAAAGAGGGATTCGGCGAGAATTATTTCCAGTGGAGTCGGAGTTTTTGTTGTTATGCTCCGCTCTGTGGTAAGTCGTTTTTTCAGGCTCTGTTTCACCGTAGGAACTCCCTGTTAACGCCAGTGTCAGCCCATAACTACCGTCTGATTGCGTCCTGTTCCCAGCTTCACTCTGTAGAATTCCGAGTCTACTCGGTGTGGGCAGATAAGGAGTTACATCTGAGTCTGATGAGTGGGACTTTCACCCACATCCGACCGAAAGTTCAACCTTTAATGACGGTAATCTGCCGTCAGGTTGGGTGGCTTATGTACGGACTGGTTACCGTGATTCAGTCACCAACGAATCGCACCTCTTTTCCACAAGAGCCAACTATGTCATCCGAACTAGGGAAATATTCGGAGGTAGCAAACTACTGAAACTCAGAACCTGGTGATAACGAGATTTTGTCTCTCCCAAGTGGGCGTAACCAACTGTTACCCTTGCCTATTGGAAGCCTGAAACAA
>JAWQFQ010000138.1:0-24539 GCA_035967975.1 Scytonema sp. PMC 1070.18 | reverse complement strand
CTCCCTCTACCGCACAGGAGATTTAGCCCGTCTTCTTCCCAACGGAGATTTAGAATATCTCGGACGCTTAGACCATCAGGTGAAAATTCGCGGGTTTCGGATTGAAATAGCAGAAATACAAGTCGCGATTTCCCAATATCCCGGAGTTCAAGACAACATTATTGTTGTGCGCGATGATGATAACGAAAAACGGTTGATTGCTTATATAGTTTGCGCTCCCGGTACCGAACCAACTGTTGAAGCACTACGAACCCATTTACAGCAGCACCTCAATGATTATATGGTGCCATCGCAATTTATTTACTTAGAGAAATTTCCCTTAACATCCAACGGGAAAATTGACCGTCAAGCACTCCCCATTCCAGAAATCAGCAGAGCACATCTAGAAGTTGCTTTTGTTCCACCTGCAAATGTTGAGGAGGAAATCCTCGCCCAAATTTGGCAAAAAGTCCTGAAAGTTGATAAAGTAGGACGCTTTGATAATTATTTTGTGCTCGGAGGAGATTCCATCCGCAGCATTCGTGTCTGTTCTTTAGCAGAAGAAGCGGGACTTGTTGTTAAGCTAGAACAAATTTTCTATCACCCGGTTTTGTCAGAACTTGCTGACGCAATCCGCGCACAGAAAGAGCAAACAACTCAGCAAGCGATTCATACCAAACCATTTATTCTCCTGGGTGAGGAAGACCGACAGAAGATTCAAGATTGGGCGATGGACGCCTACCCCCTAGCCCAACTCCAAGCGGGTATGCTTTTTGAAAGCGATTACTCTGAAGGAGTCACAGCTTATAATGACCTGTTTAGTTTCCGCGTTCGCATACCCTTTCATCTTGAAGTTTGGGAGCAAGCTTATGCACAAATGTTTGCAAGACATCGGATATTACGAACAGCATTTTACATTGGAGAATTTAGCCAGCCACTTCAGGTGATTCGCAAACAAACGCCAGAAGCGAAAATTATATTTGAAGATTTAACCTCTGTTAGCGCACCAGAACAAGAGGCTTACTTACAATCCTTTAGCCAAAAAGAACGGACAAATGGCTTTGATTGGTTAACTGCGCCGCTGTTGCGATTTTATTTACACCAACTTGACGCACAGACAGTACAAATAACTTTTGCGGTACACCACGCTATTTTAGATGGATGGAGTCTGTCGCTGTTTATTACTGAACTCACGAACTTGTACTTCTATCTTCTCGATAAAAGAGTTCCGTTACCACCTCCATCACCAACGCTCCAGTACTCCCGATTTGTTGCTTTAGAACAGGAAGCACTCGCGAGTGAAAATCAACGGGAATTCTGGAAGGGACAACTCCTAGGAATTCCTTTTACCCAACTTCCACGCTACCCTGGTGCTTTGAAACAAAGGGTTCCTGGAAGAATGGCAAAAATTGATATTATTCTTCCTAAAGAGATTGCTCAAGGACTGAAAAATCTTTCTCAGCGGTTAGGTATTCCCATCAAAACAGTCCTCTTAGCAATTCATATGCGTCTTCTCGCCTTTTGCGCTGGTGAACAAGAGGTTGTCACCGGGTTAGTTTGTAATGGAAGACCAACAGAACCAGATGGCGATCGCATTTTAGGACTGTTCCTCAATACTTTACCATTTCGCCTCCAACTTACTCGTGGTTCTTGGATTGACTTGATTCAAGCCACTTTCCACGCTGAACAAGCCCTAACCCCCTACCGTCGTTTCCCCGTTGCAGAAATTCAGCGCCTACACGCTCATCAACCACTTTACGAAACAGTTTTTAACTTTGTCCACTTTCATGTTTATCAGGGAATTCTGGAACTTCGGGATGTTGAGTTAATCAAAACCCAGTCTTTTGATGAAACAAATATTCCCTTTAGCGTCAGTTGGAGTCAGGAGATTTTATCTGACGATTTATTCTTGAACATCACGTACAACAGCAACGAGTTTCATCAAGAGCAAATGGCTGCTTACGCTGATTACTGTACGCAAATGTGTGCAGCTGTTGCGACTCATCCCGAAGGTTATGTCTCCGAAGCAGAGATTATTTTACAACAACAAATGCAAGAACACCATCAAAGTATGGTGTCAGCTTTAATTGGGACAGAATGCGTCCATGAAATTTTTGAAAGACTTGCTTCCCAGCACCCAGAATCCATCGCCGTTGTTTATGAGAATGAGATTTGGACAAGTAGTCAATTAAACCAAAAAGCCAACCAGCTCGCAAGATGGTTACGAAACCAAGGTATTACTTTAGATAAACCTGTAGGAATTTGTCTAGAACGCTCTGTCGAGATGGTTTATGCGATTCTAGCAGTTCTCAAAGCAGGTGGCTGTTATGTCCCTATAGATCCACATTATCCCACAAGCCGCATCCACTCCATGATTCAGGACTCAAAAACCACTCTTGTTCTGACTCAGGACAACTTAGAGTCCCAACTGTTGGTCAATGGGGAGACACAGATTGTGTTGCTCAATCACCTCACTGAAGAAATTGCAGCACAATCCTCAGAGAATTTAAAAGTTCCAGTTTTAGAAGCAAATATAGCTTATATCATCTTTACGTCTGGTTCCACGGGAAGAGCTAAAGGGATTGCGATTTCTCATCAATCATTAGCACATCACATGGCTTGGTTTATTGATGCATTCGCCATCACTCGTTCAGATGTATTTTTACAGAAAACACCATTTAGTTTTGATGGTTCTGTGTGGGAGTTTTGGGCGGCTTTGATGACAAGTGCGAAACTGGTGATGGCAAAACCGGGAGGACATCAAGATACAGACTACCTCATGCACATCATACAGCAAGAGAAGGTGACTATCTTCCAAGTTGTACCTACGCTTTTAGAGGTTCTTCTCGGCGAACAAGGTTTCGGTGAATGCTCAAGCTTGCGCCTTGTGTTGTGTGGTGGTGAAGCTCTCAGAAAACGGGTATTAGATAAATTTTACACAACTCTGGCAATTCCGCTTGTGAATATTTACGGACCTGCAGAAGCCACCTTGAATGCATCTTTCCACCGCTGTCAGGACAATGAGAAAATAGATACAGTTCCCATTGGGAAACCGCTACCGAATACTCATTTGTACATCCTTGACCGGGATTGGCGACCAGTTCCTTTAGGAACACCAGGGGAGTTATATATCGCAGGACCCCAATTAGCTCGCGGTTACTGGTATGCATCGAGACTCACGGCTGACCGCTTCCTACCGAATCCCTTCGCTCAGGAACCAGGCGATCGCATGTATCGCACAGGTGATAATGTCAGGCTCTTACCCAACGGAAATCTGGAATTTCTCGGTCGCATCGACCACCAAATCAAAATCCGTGGTTTCCGTGTTGAGACTGGTGAAATTGTGACAGTGTTAGAAAACCAACCGTACGTCACAAGAGCCATTACCAAAGCCTTCTCGACAGCCAATCAACCAAACCGACTGGTGGCTTATGTAGAAATGAAAGACCCGCCAGAATATTGGCAAGAACTCTTACGTTTTTCAGTCCGCAATGCTCTTCCCGATTACATGGTACCATCGCTGTTTGTGCGTGTGGATATCTTCCCCTTATTACCCAACGGTAAAATCAATCTCAATGCTTTAACCGAACCCGAAGAAGAAGATATTGCTGTCACCAGTCGTTACGTTGCGCCTAGAAATGAAACGGAAACTTTACTCACGAAAATTTGGCAAGATGTTCTCAAAGTATCTCACATCGGGATTGAACACGACTTCTTTGAACTTGGTGGAGATTCTATCATTTGTTTACAAATTATTGCCAAAGCCCGCGCTCATGGTATCCACTTTAGCCCCGCAGATGTCTTCAGATACTCCTCCATCTCGAAGTTGACACCTCATATCAAGAGTCGGGGAGGGTTGGATTCAGCTAACATCTTTGTAGAAGAAGGAGACATACCCCTGACTCCGATTCAGCAATGGTTCTTTGAGCAGTCCTTGGCTCACCCAGAACAATGGAACCAAGGGATTCTACTGGATTTGCAACAGGAGATGGCTCCAGACAATCTCAAAACCACTTTAGAACAAATTGCTGCATCTCAGGAAGCTTTCCGTCTGAGATTCCGTAAAAATACAGAGGGATGGAAGCAGTATTTAGTACGGGATAGTCAGAGCATTGCTTTTGAGACAGTCGATGTCAGTACAATTGCAACAAAGGAACTTTCAGAGCAGATAAGCGCGATCGCAACTCAGTTTCACGCACAACTGGATTTAGAACATGGTCCCCTGGCTCGTGCTGTTTATTTCCAAACCAACAAAGATACTCCAAATAAACTACTTCTGATTATCCACCATTTGATTGTCGATGGTGTCTCTTGGCGTGTTATCCTGCAAAACCTTATTATACCAAGTACACCCTTATACAAACCCGGTTTTGCTCAATGGGCAGTACAATTGCATCAGCAAATACAGACATCGCAATGGGACAGTGACTTAGAGTTTTGGAAAGCCCAATACGTCGCCAACCCAGCACTACCTCTCGATTTTCCTTTATGTTTAGAGCGAAACTTGGAAAGTTCTGCTGTTCAAATCGAGTGTAACTTTAGCAAGAGTGAAACGGAGAGTTTGCTTTACGAACTTCCCCGTACGCGTAATTCCCGCATTCAAGAAACATTGTTAGCACTGCTGTTGGAAGTCGTCACAGACTGGATTGGTTCCCAAGAGATGGCGATCGCCTTAGAAAGTCATGGTCGCGACAATGATTTCACCAATATTGATATCTTGGAATCAGTTGGATGGTTTACATCCCTTTTCCCCTTGAGGTTAGAAAGAAAAACCGATGACATCTTAAGCAACCTCGAAAGCGTGAAAGAACAACTGCGGAAACTACCCCACAACGGATTTTCCTATGGTATCCTCAGCCGCAAACCAGAATTCGCCGACTCTTTACCCAAAATTCCCTCTAGTATCATCTTCAACTACCTTGGGCAATTTGATGTTCACGAAGTGTCCCAAAGGGAAAACTTCCCACCCACTTCCCCCTTTACCCCATCCTTAGAAAACGCAGGAGTTGCTCAGCATCCAGACAATCAACGCTCCTTCCAACTCGAAATTGTTGGTTTGATTCTCAACGGACAACTTCAGATTCGCTTTGTTTACAGTCAAGCACTCCATCAAGAAAGTACAATCCGTCAATTAGCAAATAACTTTTATCACCGCTTCACAAATTTATTAACCCAAAGCAGAATCGCCCCCACAGATTTCCCCCTCGCATCTGTTAATCAAGAACAACTCGCCCAAGTCTTAGCCGGAACAACAGACGTGGAGGATATTTACCCACTTGCGCCAGTACAGGAGGGAATGCTTTTCCACGCCAATTATGATTCTCAAAACGGCGCTTATCTACAACAAGTCACGGCGGAAATCACAGGAAATCTTGACGTTATTCGCTTCCAACAAGCTTGGGAGCACTGTATACAAAGACATCCCAGTCTGCGTGCATCTTTTATCATGCGCGATTTACCTAGACCACTCCAACGGATTCACCGTCATATAGACTTACCTTTTGTTTACCAGGATTGGTCTGACCTTAGCACAGATAAAGTCGCAAGCAAATGGCAAAAGTTCCTGAACGCAGAGAGCCAGCAAAGTTTTGCTTTAGAAGTTCCGCCCCTGATGCGTCTGAGTTTAGTTAAAACAGAGGAGCAGAAATGGAAATTTGTCTGGACTCATCATCATCTGCTTTTGGATGGTTGGTCATTACCGTTGGTTTTTGGTGATGCGATCGCTTATTACAAGGCTAATAACTTTTCAAACATCAAACACCCAGCACCAGTCTACCGCAACTTTATTCATTGGCTCAATACTCAGGACTTTGCTCAAGCAGAATCTTTTTGGCGTCGCGAACTTCAGGGTATGGGTGAAACAACAAGTTTGGGGCTGAAGTTTGAGAAGGATTCTGAATACCAAGTTTTACAAAGCGCCATCTGTGAAGAAACATACACAAGACTTGTGGAATTTGCTCAAAAGAACAAAGTCACTTTGAATACTGTAGTCCAGGCTGCTTGGAGTTTGCTTTTAAGTCGCTATAGTCGTTCTGAGGACATTGTTTTTGGTGTGACTGTATCCGGTCGTCCCCTCGAATTACCGAATTCTGCTGAGATAGTAGGTTTGTTTATCAACACATTACCTTTGAGAGTGACATTGAATCCAGGTTCCACTGTAAAATCTTGGTTGCAAGAACTGCGCGATCGCACCCAAGCCATCAATCAATATTCTTACAGTCGCTTGGTAGACATTCAAGGGTGGAGCGATATTCCCAGAGGACAGCCATTATTTGAGTCCATCATTGTTTACGAGAACTATCCCGTTGAAGAGAGTCTACGCAAAAATTCCGGCGACCTGAAAGTACATTCAGTACAGTCAACGGAAAAAACCCACTATCCCGTCACCCTCTACGCTTTACCAGCAGGGAAAGAATTATTGCTCAAAATTGGTTTCCAAGAAAATGTGGGTCATGACCAACAGCGTCAACAACTCCTCCACCAATTCGTCCAAATTCTTGAAGGATTCGCCAATGATGAACCAGAATTCCTTGGCGATATTGGGTTATTGAGCAAAATGGAAGAACGCAATTTCCTCCAACAGAACTTCTTTAAACCCCAAGACATAGATACCACAGCCACAGTCCACCAAATCTTCAGTCAACAAGCAACCTTAACACCCGATGCACCTGCTGTCAAGGCGCAAGGTTGTATACCCCTAACCTATGGAGAATTAGACCGCCGTTCTAATCAACTCGCCCATACACTGCGTCAGATGGGAGTCGAACAGGAAACCCTTGTGGGAGTTTGCTTAGAGCGCCACCCTGGGTTACTGGTGGCTTTGCTGGGTATTCTTAAAGCAGGAGCCGCTTACGTACCTTTAGACCCAGCGTTCCCCCAAGAGCGACTTGATTTCATGCTGACAGACAGTGGTGTGAATGTGATAGTTGCAGATAATAAAACAATAAGTCAAATTAACCACCCATCTGGACAAATTCTGTTGATGGACTCTGGAGGAGCGATCGCTTCTTCACAACCCGAAACCCCATTACCTCCTCTTCCACACAATCAATCCTTAGCCTACGTTATTTATACATCGGGTTCTACAGGAAAACCGAAAGGAGTACAGATAACACATCAAGCCTTAATCAACTTCCTGTTGAGTTTCCGAGAAGAACCCGGACTTTCTCCCCTAGACACCCTTGTAGCCGTCACTACCCTATCTTTTGATATTTCCCTACTGGAGCTATTCTTACCACTCATCAGTGGAGCACAGTTGGTTGTCGCAGACCGAGAAACTGTCCGTGATGGATTCAAGTTAGCACAATTACTCAATCAATCCCAAGCAACCGTCATGCAAGCAACTCCTGCAACTTGGAGATTACTTCTCACAGCAGGTTGGAAACCACACGGCTCCTTCCGTGCTTTATGCGGTGGAGAAACTATGCCCAGCGATTTAGGTATTTCTCTCCTTGACATTGGCGTAGAACTATGGAATGTTTACGGACCCACCGAGACGACAATCTGGTCTACACTCAAATCTATCAAAAAACCAGAAGACATACAGTCAATTGGTCAAGGAATAGCAAACACCTCAGTCTATATTTTAGACAATGCCGGACATCCCGTTCCCGCTGGCGTGATAGGAAATCTCTTCATCGCAGGAACTGGACTAGCACGCGGTTACCGCGCTCAATCGCAACTGACAGCTTTGAAATTTATCCCAAATCCCTTTTCACAAAACCCAGGAGAAAGATTATATGATACAGGTGACCTAGCACGTTTTCTTCCCAACGGTGAGATAGAATTTCTGGGTCGTTCAGATTTTCAAGTCAAAATACGCGGTTTCCGAATTGAACTAGGAGATATCGAAACCGTACTGGAAAATTATTCAGCGATCGCGCAAGCAATCGTCCAACCCTTTGAAGAAACCCCCTCCGACAAAAAGCTAATTGCATATCTCGTTGTCAAAGCTGATATCGAAAAACCTGACCCAGAAACTCTCCGCGCCTATGTACTAGAAAAACTACCTGATTACATGGTTCCCTCTGTATGGGTATTCCTAGATGCTCTACCTCTAACACCAAATAATAAAGTTGATCGCCGTGCGTTAAAAGCCCCCAATCAACTTTATACCCAAGCAGATTACATAGCACCTAGAAACCCCATTGAAGAAGCACTCGTTGAAATTTGGCAAGAACTGATTAAAGTGGAAAAAGTAGGAATTAAAGACAACTTTTTTGACCTCGGTGGACATTCCTTAATTGCAGCACAAGTTCACGCTCGCATCAGAAAAGTCTTCTCCATCGACCTTTCCCTGAGAGAACTATTCGATTACCCAACGATAGAGAAAACAACACAACTTCTGATAGAAAAAGAACCACAATCAGGACGAACCGAAAAAATAGCTAGAGCCTTTTTACGTATGAAACGGATGTCACCGGAACAAAAAGCTAAGTTTTTAGAAGAAAAACGTAAAGGTAAATAAGAATTACCCCTCTGTGTCCTTTGCGTCTTTGCGGTTTTTTATGAAAAATTATTTGAGAAAAAACCGCACCCTCAACGCACCCTCAACGCAGATGACGTGCTCTATAATCACCTATTAACTTTGTATTGATTATGAATTTATCAGAAAACAACGATTTTGAACTTTTGGAATTACTTCTTGAAGAAGAAGGAATTTATCGGGAAGAGGACCAGTTTCAAATTAAACATTGTGGTGTCACAACGGCTCCTGCTTCTTATCAGCAAAGACGTTTGTGGTTTTTGTATGAATTAGAACCGACTTCTTCCGCTTATAATATTTGTGCTGTCTTTCGTTTGGACGGATTACTAGAAATAGAAGCGTTACAATTAGCTTTTCAACAATTACAGCAACGACATGAAAGTCTTCGCACTACTTTTATGACAGTTGATGGTGAACCTTGGCAAAAGATTCACCTGAATGTCTTATCTGAGCTTATTATAGAAGATTGGCGTGATGTTCCTGAAACAGAAATCGAACAACGAATAAGTGCGATCGCACCTAGAGAATCACAGTATTCTTTTGACTTGGAAAAGGGACCCTTGTCGCGGATGCGGTTGTATCGGGTGACACCAGTACAAAATATATTAGCGCTTACTTTTCACCATATCATAGCGGATGGTTGGTCACTGGGTATAATTATAGAGGAATTAGCGACTCTCTATCATTTTGCCCTGCAGGGAGATGTGACTGGGCTTGAGGAGTTGAAGATTCAATACGCTGATTATGCAATTTGGCAAAAGGAGAAATATAGCGATTCGGTTCTAGAAGCACACCTTGCTTACTGGGAAAAGCAATTAGCGCAATTACCTGTCCTCCAATTTCCCACAGAGTTTCCTCGACCCCGATTACAATCTTTTCAGGGAGATTTGTTTAGTTTTTCGATACCTGATTCCCTCACAGCGGATATTCGTCAATTTACGCAAAATGAGGATGTCACACTTTTCATGACCCTCATGGCTGCTTTCAGTGTTTTCCTGGGGCGTTATTCTGGACAGGAGGATATCCCTGTGGGGACTTCAATTGCTAACCGTCCGGGGATAGATAGCGAAAGACTCATCGGATTTTTCGTGAATATGTTGGTCATTCGCGCTGACTTGTCAGGAGAACCGAGTTTTCGGACTCTGGTGAAAAGGGTGAAAGAAACGGTTCTCCAAGGCTTTGAGCATACAGATGTGCCATTTGAAACACTCGTAGAAAGATTGCACGTCGATCGCGATACCAGTCGCAACCCCCTGTTTCAAATTGCTTTTACCTTACTGAACGCACCAAAAACCCAATTAACAACAGGTAGTTTAGCAGTTACCCCATTAGCGAATCAGGAAGCGGCTCGTTTTGATTTAGAACTTTTTGTCACAGAAACACAAGAAAGTCTCAGTGCTGTATTCTCTTATAATACAGATTTATTTAGTCGGGAGACGGTCGAAAGTTTTGCACGTCACTTCTGCAATTTGCTAGAGCATTTGGTGACGCAAGCGGACACCCCAGTCTGGCGTTTACCGATTCTCCTTCCTGAAGAATACGCTAAGTTGATGCCAACAACTCCATCTGAGAATTTTCCTGTCCAGTTGTGTCTTCATGAAGTGTTTAGCCAACAAGTCGCTTTACGTCCCAGTAGAGAAGCGCTGATTTTTGAAAACGAATCCCTGACATATGGACAGTTAAATGAGCGTGCGAACCGTTTGGCTCACCATCTCATTCATCTTGGCGTTCAACCGGAATCGCGAGTCGGACTGTGGCTGAATCGTTCTATCGATATGGTGGTTGCTATCCTGGGTGTGTTAAAAGCAGGGGGGACTTATGTTCCTTTGGACCCTGATTATCCGAGCGATCGCGTCATCTATATGCTTGAGGATAGTCAAGTTTCTGTTCTACTGACACAAGCGGAATTCCCACCCCAACTCCCCCCACACCAAGCCCAAGTGATTTTTATCGACCAAATACAAGCTGAGTTGAACTCCCAAAAGGCGACGAATCCAGAGGTTAAAGTTTATCCAGATAATGCAGCATATATTATATACACTTCCGGTTCCACTGGAAAACCCAAAGGGGTGGTTGTGACTCATCGTAATGTCGTACGATTGATGTTGGCGACGGAAAAATGGTTCCACTTTAACCAGAAGGATGTGTGGACTCTGTTTCACTCCTACGCGTTTGATTTCTCTGTTTGGGAAATGTGGGGTGCTTTTTTCTTTGGCGGACGTTTGATTATTATTCCTTATTTGGTCAGTCGTTCACCGGAAGATTTTTACAATTTGCTGTGCGATCGCAAAGTCACTGTTTTAAACCAGACACCATCAGCATTTCGACAGTTAATACAAGCAGAGGAAGTGATTTGTCGAGAAAGCGAACTGAATCTGCGCTATGTTATTTTTGGTGGGGAAGCTTTGGATTTAGGAAGTTTAGAACCTTGGTTCGACCGTCACAGTGACGATTTTCCCCAACTCGTCAATATGTATGGAATTACAGAAACAACGGTACACGTCACTTACCGTCCCATTCGTCTGCGTGATGTCAAGAAGCGACAAGGTAGTTTGATTGGTCAACCGATACCAGATAATTCCCTTTATATTCTCGATGCTTATGGACAACCAGTTCCTGTGGGAGTGGTTGGTGAAATTTACGTCGGTGGAGCGGGTGTGACTCGTGGTTACCTCAACCGTCCCCAGCTGACAGCGGAACGCATGGTTCCGAATCCAGCTCATCCTCAAGGACAAAACCGCCTTTATCGAACAGGTGATTTGGGGCGTTATCGACTTAATGGTGAAATAGAATATTTAGGACGTAACGACCATCAAGTCAAAATCCGGGGTTTCCGAGTTGAGTTGGGTGAAGTAGAAGCTATTTTACAATATAGTCCCGGTGTTCGGATTGCACGAGCTCTCCCTCACAAGCAGAGTCAGGACGATTTTCGACTGATTGCGTATATTGTTCCTCAAACTGACTTGACAAAGATACCTGAATATGGTGAACTAAAACGCGAACAGACAGAGGAATGGCAATTTACTTTTGATGAAACTTACCGCATCGAAACAGAGGAAGTTAACGAAGATTTTAATATCGCAGGTTGGAATAGCAGCTACGATGGTCAGCCAATTTCCCCTAAGGAAATGCGTGAATGGCTTGATAATACCTTGGCACACATTCAAGCCCTGAAGCCACAACGCGTCTTAGAAGTTGGATGCGGTACGGGGATGATTCTTCTCAATATTGCGCCTTATGTAGAATCCTACTGGGCTAGCGACTTTTCCCAACAAGCCATTTCTCGTCTCGAAAATATCACCAAAAAGCGTCAGTTGTCTGGTGTTCGTTTATTCCACAGGGAAGCTCTCGACTTTTCTGATATTCCCCAGGCTTACTTTGATACGATTGTTATCAACTCTGTAGCTCAGTATTTCCCATCTTTAGAGTACTTCCAACAAGTTATTGCAGGGGCGCTGAATGCAGTTGCACCTGGTGGAAGTATTTTTATTGGTGATAATCGCAATTTACCACATTTAGGGACTTTTTATATAAGTGTTGCTTTTGCTCAAGCGACAGATGACACCGACCGACAAACTTTTGTAACCCAAGTCCAACGGATTGCGGAAAAGGAAAATGAATTAGTTATTGACCCCGCTTTCTTTGTGAATCTTCCCAAAGTTTTTCCCACTGTGGATGGGGTAGAGGTTTACTTGAAAGGGGAAAGAGCACATAATGAATTAAGCAAGTATCGTTATGATGTGATTATTCATACGAAAGAGGATGAAAAATCTAGTGTTTATCCCGAAGTTATGTGGTCAAATTGGCAAACATCAAATCTGCAATTAACCGACCTGCGTCAGTATTTGGAAAGCAGACATGGTTTGGCGGTTGGTTGGCGTGGGATTCCCAATGCTCGGATTGTACAAGATGAAGCTATTTTGCAGTGGTCGCAAGGGAATGGCGAATCTGCTACAGTGGGAGAGTTACGCAAGTTTTTACATCAATTGAAGACAAGAGAAGCTCTTGACCCAGCAGACTTGCTGACTCTTGCTCAAGACCTCGGTTACCAGGTGAGCTTAAGCTATTCTAAGGATTTTGGTTCGAGTTGTTTTGATGCTTGCTTCTATCAGGTAACAAACACCAAACAAAAACGACGCTGTCCCCAAATGCCGATGACCCAAGACAGTGTTACAACTAAGTTATACTCAATGAATCCCCTACAAGGACGTTTTGCCAAAGCACTGATTACCGAGTTGAAGCAACAAGTTCGCGAACAGTTACCGGAGTATATGCGACCTTCCTCCTTTGTGGTGTTGGACAGTTTACCCATGACTGCTAGCGGGAAGTTAGATGTGCGCTCGTTACCTCAACCAGAAAACTCAGGTGCGATCGCCAAAAATGTAACCATCCAACCAACAACGGAAACGCAGCAAAAATTATCCAATATATGGAAGGATGTACTCGGTGTTGAGTTCATAGGAGTGGAAGATGACTTTTTCGCCTTGGGGGGACACTCTTTACTAGCAACAAAACTGGTTTCACGGATTCGGGAAGAATTCAATGCTGCATTTGCGTTGCGAAAAGTTTTTGAATACCCTACTATAGCAGGTCTGGCGCAGGAAATCGATACCCTAGTTCTCCAAAACGAGAGTGTAGAGAAGACAACAGAAGAGATACCACGAGTTACACAGCGAGAAAACCTACCACTTTCTTTTCCCCAGCAAAGACTCTGGTTTCTTGATAAACTGGAGCCAAATAATCCTGCTTACAATATTATGGTAGGCTTCCGGCTAAACGGACAGTTAAATCAGGAAGCATTACACCGGAGTTTACAAGAAATAGTCAAACGCCACGAAGTCTTACGCACAACCTTTGCTCAAGATACTCACGGTAATCCCATCCAAATCATTCACGAATTTCAAGAAATTCCGCTTTTGAGTATCGATTTAAGTCATTGGTCTAGTGAAGAAAGGGAAGAACAGCTGCAAAAAGCAGTAATGACAGAGGCGCTTCGTCCTTTCAATCTTGCAAGTGATACATTATTACGGGTGTATCTTTATCGCCTAGAAGAAAATGACCATGTTTTTGTTGCAGTCATGCATCACATTGTTTCAGACGGTTGGTCTTTTGGGCTGATGGTGAAGGAATTGTCATCCTGTTACACAGCTTTTTGTCTGGGACAGGAATCACCATTTTCGCCTCTATCCCTACAATACGCTGATTTTGCCCATTGGCAACGCACGACCTTTGAACAAAGCCAACTCCAAAAACAACTGGATTATTGGAAACAGGAACTGAGTGGAGAGTTACAGTCCTTAGAGTTACTAACTGATTTTCTGCGTCCGGCGATCGCAAATTATCAAGGACGCACAGTATCCTTTACTGTAGACAGTAAAAACTACGAAAACTTGAAACATCTGTGCTCTTCCCAAGGTGTAACGTTGTTCATGGGATTACTGGGGGTGTTTAAAACCCTGTTAATGCGTTATTCACAACAACACGACATCCTAGTAGGAACCCCCATCGCCAATCGCAATCGCAAACAGACTGAAGACCTAATTGGCTTTTTTGTCAATACCCTAGTCATCAGAACTGACCTGAGTGGGAATCCCTCATTTACAACGTTATTAGAACGCTTGAAAGAGAAAACCCTACAAGCTTACGCCCATCAAGATTTACCTTTTGAAAGGTTAGTGGAAGAGCTACAACCAGAGAGAAATCTTAGCCACAACCCCTTATTCCAGGTGATGTTTGTTTTACAGAATGCACCGATGGGTAAATTAGAATTACCTGGTTTAACTCTAACTCCCTTAGAACTAGAGAGCGTCACAGCCAAGTTTGACTTAACTTTGTCCATGACAGAGACGGAAACGGGACTCGAAGGTAAATGGGAATATAAAACCGATTTATTTGAAGCCGCTACAGTTACCCGGATGGCGGAGCATTTCCAAACTTTGCTAGAAGCAATTGTAGCAAATCCCAACCAGAATTTGGCTTTCTTACCCCTACTGAGCACAGTTGAACAAAATCAGATATTGGAATGGAACAATACCAAAATACCATATCCCCAAGATTGGTGTATCCATCAGATGATTGAAGCCCAGGTGGAACGAACGCCAAATGCAGTAGCGGTTGTCTTTGAAGAGCAGCAACTCACCTACCGAGAACTTAATACCCAAGCGAATCAACTGGCGCACTATCTACAAGCTTTGGGAGTCAAACCAGATACTTTGGTGGGAATTTGCGTTGAGCGATCGCTCGAAATGCTTGTCGGTGTTCTTGGGATTCTCAAAGCCGGAGCAGCCTACTTACCATTAGACCCCACCTACCCCCAAGACCGTTTAGCATTCATGTTATCAGATGCTCAAACACCAGTCTTATTAACACAACAGTTCCTAGTCAACGATTTACCAGAAAATGACGCGAATATCATTTGCTTAGATACATTTTGGGAAATCATAGCTCAAGAAAGCGAAGAAAATCCCACAACTAACGTCATCTCCAACAATCTAGCCTATGTCATCTACACCTCAGGGTCAACAGGAAAACCCAAGGGCGTCCAAATCTCCCATCAAAACTTAGTTCACTCACTCATCGCTCGTTTTGCGTGTTATTCAGAACCTGTCACGAACTTCTTATTACTCTCATCACTAGCATTTGATGCTTCCATTCCTGGCATATTCTGGACACTTTGTCAAGGAGGAACGTTATATCTTCCAGAGGAAAATTCCCAATGGGAGATGTCAAAACTCATCCAGATGATCAACCAAAACAGCATCTCACATTTAATCAGCCTTCCCTCCCTGTATAAGTTGATTTTAGAACAAGCAAATTCAGCAGAACAACTCGCCTCTCTCAAAACAGTCATCGTCGTAGCTGAAGCTTGTTCAAAAGAATTAGTCAGATATCACGCCCAAAAACTGCCAAAAACATCCTTATTAAATGAGTATGGTCCTACAGAAGGAACAGTGTGGAGCAGTGTATACAACTTATATCCTCATGAAGAACCACTGCAAATTTCCATTGGGCGTCCCATTGCTAATACCCAGTTTTACATCTTAGATAAAGCTTTGCAGCCATTACCGATTGGTGTTCCCGGCGAACTCTACATACATGGCGTTGGACTGACACGCGGTTATCTTAACCGTCCAGAGTTGACAGCGGAAAAATTCATCCCCAATCCTTTTAGTCATGAACCCGGTGAACGTCTGTACAAAACAGGTGACTTAGCTTGTTATCTTGCAGATGGTAACGTTGAGTTTTTAGGACGGATTGATAATCAAGTCAAAATTCGTGGTTACCGAATTGAGTTAGGTGAAATCGAAGCCGTTCTATGTCAACATTCTTCTGTACGGGAAGCTGTTGCGATCGTTAACGAAGACACTCTAGTTGCTTATGTAACCGCTTACGAAGAGCAAATCCTCTCCACCAACACACTGCGTCGCTTCCTTCAAGAAAAGCTCCCAGACTACATGATACCCGCAAGCTTTGTTATATTAGACACAATGCCTTTAATGCCTAATGGCAAAGTTGACAGAAAAGCCTTAAGAGCTTCCAACTCAGATACCAGAGTCCGCTCTAGTCAGCAAATTCCACCTCGGACACTTTTAGAACAGAAACTGGTACAACTATGGGAAGAAACACTCCAGATAAGTCCGATTGGTGTGACCGAAAATTTCTTTGACTTAGGGGGTCATTCACTGCTAGCAATTCGCCTACTTGCAGAAATCGAGAAACATTTAGGATACAGCCTTCCCCTCGTCATCTTTTTCCGAGAAGGGACGATAGAAAAAATCGCCGCCATGCTAGAAAGAGAGTCTGAACCAAAAGACTCTCAACTGCTCATACCTCTCCAAACCAAAGGCGATAGACGACCTCTATTTCTCATACACCAACACGGCGGTTATGGTTTATCCTACTCACAACTGGCTCAAACCTTACGTAAAGAACAACCACTTTATGCTCTACAAGCACGTGGTTTAGATGGGAAACAACAACCATTAGATTCCATTGAAGCTATGGCTTCTGCTTACCTACAAGCCATCCGCGAAATACTTCCTCACGGTCCTTATTCCGTTGGAGGTCACTCATTCGGTGGACTCGTAGCTTTTGAAATGGCGTCTCAATTAGAAGCCCAAGGAGAAGAAGTGGAAAATCTCCTGATTATCGATACCCATCCTCCCTTACCTACGGTTGAATTAGAGGCATCAGTTGAAGATGATACTGCACTTCTTGCCTTCTTGGTAGAGCAAATTGGGCTTTATGTGAACGAAACCATCAATATTTCACAACAGGAGCTTTTAACTCTCAAAGAAGCAGAACGATTGGATTACGTACTACAAATATTACGAACAAGGGAAGTCATTCCACCTGATGCTGGTACAAATTTCGTCACTGGATTCATTAATGTTTACAAAGCCAATTCACAAGCTATCATCCATTATCAACCCAAACCAATTCGCTCGCCCCTCTCTGTCTTTAAAACACAAGCACTAGCAGAACAATTTCCTGACGACCCTACTGTAGGATGGCACAAATTAGCCCCAGGACAAGTGCAGGTGTATTCTCTTATCGGAGACCATAACAGTATTTTGAGAGAACCTCATGTCCAACATCTTGCTGAAGCCATTCAAAAAGTTGTATGCTTTCAGCGGTTAGCTATTAGCGGTTAGCGGTCAGCCATCAGCTATCAGCTATTAGCAGTTCAGCCGTCAGCAGTCAGCTATTAGCTATTAGCAGTCAGCCATCAGCTATCAGCTATTAGCAGTTCAGCCGTCAGCAGTCAGCTTTCAGCTATTAGCAGTTCAGCCGTCAGCTTTCAAACCTGTTTTCGGAAATTTTACAGGCGTTTCGAGCACCATTACAAACACCTAATTTTAGCTAAATAAAAGCTGATAGCTGACCCCTAATAGCTGATAGCTGACCGCTGATAGCTGATAATTTACTATGCCAAATAAATAACTATAGAGAATATGAATACAACTCTACAAAATTCTTTTGACATAACACCAGAAAACCAAATTGAACGGATTCATAAACCAACACCAGAAGAGTTTAAAAAAAATATCCTCTCTTCCAGGAAACCAGTCATCATTACTGGGAAAATGAGTGATTGGAAAG
This sequence comes from Scytonema sp. PMC 1070.18, assembly GCA_035967975.1. Taxonomy (GTDB): domain Bacteria; phylum Cyanobacteriota; class Cyanobacteriia; order Cyanobacteriales; family Nostocaceae; genus Scytonema. The sequence continues at coordinate 6,973 of JAWQFQ010000138.1, read as the reverse complement.
CTCTCTCTTTATGGTCAGTTGATTATCTAAATACTGTGGTAGGTAATAAAGAAGTTGATATTCATATTTCCAAAGACAAAATATTCAATGTCAATCCCGAAGCAGGGTTTACGATAAATAGCAAAAAAATGAAGTTTCGAGACTTGATAGATTGGATTTTACAGAAAAAAAGAACCCACGAACACTATTATCTCCAGCAAAAACCAATAACAATATTCTTTCCAGAACTGGTTCAAGATATTGAGATTCCAGATTATATAGAACCCAAATTACTAATTATTACAAATCTTTGGGTGGGAACTGGTGGTAATGTCTCCCCATTACATCACGATATGTCAGAAAATTTATTATCTCAGGTGCATGGTCGAAAGCGCATTTTACTTTTCGCTCCAAACCAAACTTCTCTACTATATCCTTTCCCCGCACACTCAAAAATACCACATATGAGCCAAATCAATATTGACCAACCTGATATTGATAAATTTCCTAAGTTTCAAAAAGCAAAATATATGGAGTGTGTTCTTGAACCAGGTGAGATGCTGTTTATTCCAGCTTTTTGGTGGCACCAAGTTTATTCTCTGGACGGACTAAATATTTCTGTAAACTTTTGGTGGAAGACAAATTTTCGACAATTTTTTACACAACCAGGAAGGCGGTTAGTAGCCCAGATACCCGGTCTTATATGGCAGAATTTCAAGCATATGATTGGTTCCAATACTACAAGGGATAGCTAATTTATCAACAAAATGTAAAAAAAGGTCAACTCTTGTTGAGCTAACTATTTACGGACGCAACGCCTTGCGCCCCTACTAAGGACGCTTCAGTCCTAACGCTTTCGTTATTTTTCTTTAAGTTAGCTTACTTATATATTAATGAACCAACCGCAATTACTAACAAAAGCAACTCCTCCAAATTGGTTAAAAGTTTTAGTTATAATCCTCATCGGATGCAGCATTTTCTTTCGCTTTGCTTATTTAGAGAAAAAGATTTACTGCTGCGATGAAGCTTGGACGTCCGTAGCAATTTCTGGTCATAAGGTAGCCGAACTAAAACAGGAAATTTCTGACCATCAAAGCATAATTCCTATTACCACGTTCGACAAATATCAACATATTAATCCAGAGCATGGTGTGGCTGATACGGTGAATTACTTAATCACCTCAGATCCACAGCATCCCCCTTTGTACTACGTGATGGTAAGATTATGGGCGCAATTATTTGGGGATTCTCCGGCTGGTGTGAGAAGTTTATCAGCACTCATCAGTCTGTTGATATTTCCTAGCGTATATTGGCTGTGTTTAGAGATGTTCGAGTCTCCAGTTGTGGGATGGGTGGCGATGGGGTTAATAGCCGTTTCTCCCATGCATCTCTACTTTGCTCAAGAAGCACGTCAATACAGTTTATGGATGGTAGAAATTTTAGTGTCGAGTGCTGCCTTATTAAAGGCTATCAGACAGGAAAATAAAGTAAGTTGGGGTGTTTACTCTCTCTCATTAATATTGGGATTATATACCCATTTATTCACAATTTTGGTGATGATATCTCATGGCATTTATGTGTTTTATCAACAACAGTTTCGCTTTACTAAAACCTTACTTAATTATCTTTTTAGTACAACGGCTACGTTCTTGACCTTTTTCCCTTGGGTGATTGTATTAGTCGCTCACGTTAATACAGTATTAAATCTAACTTCAGGGTGGACATTAAAGTCGATAGATAATCCTTTCGAGTTAATTGCTATTTTTTTAGTTCGCCTTATCCGAACATTTTTCGATATTAATTTAAGTTTAGATACCATGTTTCGTAATTTCGCCGGGGAAGGTTCTTTAGTTTATAGTATTTTATCATTAATCTGTAGTTTAATTTTAATAATTTACTCGGGATATTTTCTGATAAAGATAAAATTAATTGGAAATACAAAAGGTATGTTGATTATTTTATTAGGATGTTTTCCTGCTTTACTATTAATTTATGACATTGTGTTTGGAGGGATTCGCTCTCTTCAGGTTCGCTACCAATTGCCTTTATATCTCAGTCTAGAAGTTCTTGTAGCTTATATTTTAGCTTTCTATATTTTTCAAGACAAAACTTGGCATCAACAAATTAGTAACTTGATACTAATAGGATTTTTAATAGCTGGATTAGTTTCCGAACTGAAATTTGTTCAAGCAAAGAATTGGTGGATACAATTAGACGCAAAATATATAATAGAAACATCTCAAATTCTGAAACAGTCAGATGAAGTTTTATTGGTAATTAACGACTCTCCTATTAATTTAGGAGGGATTCTAACATTAAGTCATGATTTGACCAAAGTTTACCTATTGCCCCAATGGGATGATAATTTACCACCGATTCCTCAAAATTATCCTCATATTTTCTTTATGCAAAATAATAGTCATTTCTTTCATCAAATGCAACAGAATCAAAACTACTCCTTACAAGTTCTTAAAGTCCTGAATCCACCTCCAGGAGGTTTGTGGGAATTTCATAAGATTGAGTCATAAATAAACATACCTAATCACCAATCTTTAATAGAATAGACAAGTATGAAAAAAGATAACTATTGGCCAACAGGAGACATAATTAGAGTTGTTGCAACTTTTGCAGTTTTATTTACAGCAGTTTTCACCTAAATGAACCACACCGTTTGTAAGGGCGAACGGCCGTTCGCCCCTACAACTGTGGTCTATTTACCTGAAAATGGCTGTAATGACTAAATTAAGTTGAAAATCAAAAATAGTATTAACAGGAATATTGATTTTATGGAGATTAATTTTTGGACTAGGAATTATTGAAATTAGCTTACGCATTGCTAGGGACGAATATAAGCTATTTTCTATCTTTGTTTAGACGGATTTTGAATAGTTTAATTGTCAACTGCCTTTTTTAGAAATATGTGAAGAATGAATATATGGCAAAATTAGTGGTGTTCTTTAACTGCTGTGGAGATTTATCACAGACAAGAATCGCAATTCAAGGAATCGATAATCGTCTGGAGATTTCGGAAGGTACAAGGATATGTAATTACGACATTGTTATCAAAGGTAGCGGGAATAGCCTAGAAATTGAAAACGATTGTTCTGCTAATGGCAATCATGTATCCTTGACAATGCGGAATGAAGGAGATTGATGCCAGTATGAGGACAAGGTTGAGTAAAGTGCTACATTTGCCACAAAGTAAGCATCACTGGACTGACAAATTGGGTGTTAATACAAGGATAGATATTAAAGGAACTAATAACCGCATTATCATAGGAAGTAGAACAAATCTCTACAATCTGCAACTTGTCATTCGGCAAAAACAATATCCTTTCGATAGGACAAAATTGTCATATCGGTGGCTTTATGGAAATGTTGGGTGATGGTAATGAAATTACCATTGGTAGTCGAACAGGGATTTCACAGGGTGTACGTCTCACTGCACATGGAGGAAAACAGATCAGAATTGGTGAGAGGTGTATTATAGCTGACTTGACTGATATCCGTACAACAGATAGCCATTCGATTTTGAATGCGGAGGGCGAACGCATTAATCCTGATGAAAGTATCGAGATTGGCGATCGCGTTTGGCTGACCCGCCAAGTCATGGTGTTAAAAGGTGCAATTATTGGTCATGATGTGGTAATTGGACCTAGATCAATTATAACCAAAAACATCCCACCTAACACACTTGCGATCGGCATTCCTGCTAAGGTCGTGCGGACAGGAATCACTTGGCTAATCGAATCGATTTAGTGGTCTATGTCATTAGTTTTGAAGCTTAGTCAGGGCTTACTCATTTGTCACAAGATAAACTCCATCCCACCATAAACAGGTGTAGCGATCGCAATTCGGATAGTTATCCCATTTTACATTGTCTAGCTGTTCATCTTTTAAGATAAGAAAAAAGCTGTAAGATAGGGATTGAAAACAAACAATTTTTAGCAGCAATGGATAACGAATACTTAAGTCAAAATATGAAGTCCAAGTGGCAATTTTTTCTGCATAGCCTGAAAAGAAAATATCTTTTTTCCACTAAAATTGAGGTAGCAACACAATCTACCTTTAACTGCGTTGGAGATTTATCACAGACAAGAATCGCAATTCAAGGAATCGATAATCGTCTGGAGATTTCGGAAGGTACAAGGATATGTAATTACGACATTGTTATCAAAGGTAGCGGGAATAGCCTAGAAATTGAAAACGATTGTTCTGCTAATGGCAATCATGTATCCTTGACAATGCGGAATGAAGGAGATTGATGCCAGTATGAGGACAAGGTTGAGTAAAGTGCTACATTTGCCACAAAGTAAGCATCACTGGACTGACAAATTGGGTGTTAATACAAGGATAGATATTAAAGGAACTAATAACCGCATTATCATAGGAAGTAGAACAAATCTCTACAATCTGCAACTTGTCATTCGGCAAAAACAATATCCTTTCGATAGGACAAAATTGTCATATCGGTGGCTTTATGGAAATGTTGGGTGATGGTAATGAAATTACCATTGGTAGTCGAACAGGGATTTCACAGGGTGTACGTCTCACTGCACATGGAGGAAAACAGATCAGAATTGGTGAGAGGTGTATTATAGCTGACTTGACTGATATCCGTACAACAGATAGCCATTCGATTTTGAATGCGGAGGGCGAACGCATTAATCCTGATGAAAGTATCGAGATTGGCGATCGCGTTTGGCTGACCCGCCAAGTCATGGTGTTAAAAGGTGTAATTATTGGTAATGATGTGGTGATTGGATCTCGTTCTATTGTAACCAAAAACATCCCATCTAACACACTTGCAGTCGGCATTCCTGCCAAGGTCGTGCGGACAGAAATCACTTGGCTAATCGAATCGATTTAGCAAGAACGGCAGAGGGCATTCGGGAAAATCCCTTCTCATAATATACACTCCATCCCAATACTGCAAGGGATACAATCGATGAGGAGCCAGAAACCCGTATTCTTGGAGATACCGGGTTTCTAATTTTCGTTTAACCGAGTATTATTGCATTCCATCCCACCATAAATAGGTGTAGCGATCGCAATTCGCAATCCGGATAGTTATCCCAACATTCAAATATATGTGGAGGTAAGATTATGACCCAAGCCTTGCCCAAACTACTCAACTTTGATGAATTTATCCAATGGTATCCCAACGAAGGTAAACGCTACGAACTGCATAAAGGAGTTATAGTTGAGATGCCCCCACCATCTGGCGACCATGAAGATGTTGTTGGTTTTTTGATGCGAAAATTAGGAGTTGAAATCGAGCGGCTCTCCCTGACTTTTAATATTCCAAAAACAGCTTTTGTCAAAACGCCCAACGCCGATTCAGTTTACTTACCCGACATACTGGTAGTCAATCGTACTAATCTCAAAAATGAACCCTTTTGGAAAAAAGAATCGACGATTATACAGCCTGAATCAGCACCACTGATAGTAGAAGTTGTTTCAACCAACTGGCGAGATGACTACTATAAAAAGTTTGGGGACTATGAGGAGATGGGTATTCTCGAATATTGGATAGTAGATTATAAAGCGCTAGGAGGACGGGATTTTATTGGAAACCCAAAACAACCTGCTATTTTTGTATGCAACTTAGTGGATGGGGAGTATGTTAAAACCCTATTTCGGGATAATAATCTGATTGTATCCCCTACTTTTCCCCAATTAAATCTAACCGCGCAACAGATTTTTGACTCGGTTTACTAGAGGATAATACAATTTTTTAAATACCCGCTTTAAAAATTTGTTGTGCGGTCATGTTTAAATCTGGAAATGTTGGCGACTCAATGCGGTCATCACCGCGAAACTTAGTAACCCGATATTCGCCTTCCTGTAGAGAACACACCGAGATAGTTGGTTGTTTGGGTTCCCCAATGAACTCCCTACCACCTAAAGCTAGGTAGTCCACCATCCAATATTCAGGGATTCCCATTATTTCATAGTCAGCATATTTTTTGAGATAGTCATCTCGCCAATTAGTACTAACTATTTCAATCGCTAATACTATGGATGCAGCCTGAGTAATTATTGATTCTTGCTCCCAAATTGGTTCATTAACAAGATTAGAATCATCTAAGAGCAACACATCTGGTGAGTAACCTGATTGATTTTCTGATGGTTTGACTATAACAGTTTTCGGTACAAAATAAGGTAGATTTAATCGGTCAACTTCTACATTTAGCTTTTTCACTAAAAAGCCAACAACTTTTTCATGTCCTCCTTTTGGTAAAGGCATTTCAACAATAACTCCATTATGTAGTTCATAACGCCGTTCCGAATTTTCCGGATACCAAGCAATAAACTCATCAAAGGTTACTAGTTTAGTTTTAGAGAAAGCTTGAGTCATAGTTACTGCCTCAACGCTAAATGAAGAAAGGGTTCAAAAATTGCTGCGCTCTCAACTAGTTCTACTAATAAGCATGGTAACCGTATTGGTTTGAGCCACAACGAGTTTGGTAAGTTCACTAATGTTAAGTGCTTGCTGCTTAGCTACTTCTAAATGACCATTCACGGCGCTGGTGAGTTCACTAATGCGGTCAGCTAGTCCATCAATTTTATCACCCAAACGCTCGATTTTGAGATCGATTGCGGTGAGATGTTCAGACATCAATCCGACCTGGATCTCAATCCGGTCAGCCGATTCCCTCATTCCCAACACAGTATCGTTGACGTGACGTTCAATTCGGTCCGTAGTCTGCTGTATCCCTTCTAGAGTGCGGTCAACATTCTGACTGGTTCGCTCTACTGTCGCAGCCAAAGCACTAAGTTGACGATCGCTCACCTCGCGACTGGCTGAAATCGCCTCCATAACGCGGTTAATTACATTGCTACTAAAATCAGTCACTGATATTCCTTATATTTTGCACCAGCATCTTAATAGAGAAAATCATAGCTTAAAATTTAGGCAACTTAAATAAGAACTGAGGCGTTGCATAAAATAGGGATGAATTATTGAACCGCAAAGACGCGATCGGGTCGC
>JAWQFQ010000137.1:0-24592 GCA_035967975.1 Scytonema sp. PMC 1070.18 | reverse complement strand
CCTACACCCCCACACCCCCACACCCCTAACTCAAACAACCCAGCAAGCTCGGAGATACATCAATGCCTCAGAATCCAGAACAAATTAAAGACCACGTCGAACTGTTCCAACAACCAGAATACCAAGAACTTTTCAAGAACAAGAAAGAACAGTTTGAAGGCGGACACGATCCAGAAGAAGTCAAAAGAGTTGCTGAGTGGACAAAAACTTGGGAGTACCGCGAAAAGAACTTTGCTCGTGAAGCACTAACTGTTAACCCCGCGAAAGGCTGTCAACCTCTAGGAGCAATTTTTGCTGCTGCTGGTTTTGAAGGTACTTTACCCTTCGTTCAAGGTTCTCAAGGTTGTGTTGCTTATTTCCGTACCCACCTCAGCCGTCACTATAAAGAACCTTTCTCTGCCGTTACTTCTTCCATGACTGAAGATGCTGCGGTGTTCGGTGGTTTGAACAACATGGTTGAGGGTTTGCAAGTTGCTTACACTCTCTACAAGCCCAAGATGATTGCCGTTTGCACCACCTGTATGGCAGAGGTTATCGGTGATGACTTAGGTGCATTCATCGGAAACGCTAAGAACGCAGAAGCTATTCCCAAGGACTTCCCAGTACCTTTTGCCCACACCCCCAGCTTTGTTGGTTCCCACATCACTGGTTACGACAACATGATGAAAGGGATTCTGTTAAATTTAACAGAAGGCAAGAAGAAAGACAAAACCAACGGTAAGCTGAACTTCGTTCCCGGTTTTGACACTTACACTGGCAATAACCGTGAATTAAAGCGGATTCTAGGCTTGATGGGTATCGATCACACCATCCTGGCTGACAACAGTGATTATCTGGATTCACCCAACAATGGTGAATTCAATATGTACCCAGGCGGTACTAAATTAGAAGATGCTGCTGATTCTATCAATGCAGAAGGCACTGTCTTCTTACAGCGTTATTCCACTGTTAAAACTAATGACTACATTGCACAAAAGTGGAAGCAGCCAACAAAGGTTTTACGTCCTTGGGGTGTTAAAGGAACCGATGAATTCCTAATGACTTTGTCAGAAATGACTGGTAAGCCAATTCCTGAGGAGTTAGAAATTGAACGCGGACGTCTAGTAGACGCCATGACTGACTCTTATGCGTGGATACACGGTAAGAAGTTTGCAATCTACGGTGAGCCAGATTTAATCGTTAGCGTTGTTAGCTTCTTGTTAGAGTTAGGTGCTGAACCAGTACACATCCTCTGCAACAACGGGGATGAGGAATTCAAGAAAGAAATGGAAGCAATGCTCAGCGCTAGCCCCTTCGGTAAACAAGCTACTGTTTGGATTCAAAAAGACTTGTGGCACCTGCGGAGACTAATGCGCTTGCTATCAGGAAAGTTTAATCTGTCATCACCTGGTCGTATTTAACTTAGCTTGGTAACGAAAAAGGTGGTTTTCCTAAGAACGTCTTTACTCCATCATCTGTGTAGTCATGAATTGTAAACTGAGCGGTGATAGTCATTTTACTTTTGCTCCAGTTGATTAAAAGCCAACAACTTGAAAATCTTCTCTATCAAAGACCTTGATTATTTGTTGGGTGGGGCTGATAAAAATCCACACTTCCTCCGAGTCATTGCCAAAGTCTGCAACACTAATAAATCGACAGCCACTAACCCAAGGTGCGCTCAGTCCCTCTTGGATATCCCTAACTTTAAAGGATAAATTTTTGAAGGCTTTTTCTAAAGACGGGAGTGATACCCAATCAAGCTGATGCAATCGAAGTGCTTCAGAATTAGTTTCCAGATAAGCTGTTAAGTGCTTCACGAGTACCTGCTTTTCCTTTATGCTCCAATCCTTTACCACCTTAGCGAAACAAGTGCGATCGCATTCCGTAAGCTGCTCAATCTCTTGCCAGTCAGTTGCCTTTTTGAGTGAATCGGAAAGGTTAGCGTAATCTATGGTTGCCTCCGGTTTGGTTTCAAACTGAGATGGCTCATTGCCTGAATTTTCATCATCTGAGCCTGGTACTTCTTCAATCCAATTACCAAAGCTCGTGCAAGTTTGCCCGTCATGGCGGATGACTTTCAATGTCTGGATTGAACCAACTTCGCTAGATACTTGCTGGATTGTGACTGGTTTGCCCTCGCACCAGTACATGAAGTTCTCGCTCGTGGTGTTAGCGATCGCCACATCTCCTTCCTTCCAAACTTTTTTGTAGCGCTCTGTAGGGAGGATGGGAGGAGAGAGGGGGATTTCGTCTGCCTCTTCTGTAATTAGACGGGGGGTGTCGCTTATCTCTCCTTGAACGGGTTCTTCCTGCCTCGCGAGATCCGTATCGCCATTCAACTCGGCTTGTGCCGCATCTTGTTCATCATTAATGAGGACGGCAGGCTCACCTATTTCCCCATCAGTAATCGCTTGCGGTTCTTTTTCCTCCTCTTGATGTTGCACGTACTGCTGTGGTTCGTGTTGGGCTTCTTTCCCAGTTGAGTTTGCATTTTTAAACTCCTGATAAACCAACCTACCCTGTTTATAAGCTTCACGTAAGGCAATACCCTCTCCAACGATCGCTTGCGCTGACAATCCCTCTTCATCCATCATTCCTTGAAGTTTAACTCCAATATCTTGGTCGTGAATTGGGGGTATTTGACAATAGCGCTCTCCTCCTCCCGGTTTTTGTCTCCATATTGATGGAGGGTCGGACTTGGAAGCTTTCTTTGTTGGAAATAGTTCTTTTTTGCGAGTATTTACTACTTCTTGCGTTAAAGGTCCAATATCCTGCAAGGCTTCCCACAAAGGTTTGTATTTCGGAGCAGTTAGGGAGAACATCATTGGTCCCAAACCAGCCAAATCTTCAGGGTCGAAGTCCTTAGCGTTTTCGGCAAGTTTCAAAAACTTGTTAGCTTCAGGGCGTAGTATCCCACGCTCTTGGAGTAGTTCCTTGAACTGCTTTGGCTTGAGTAATTCTTTCTGCTTTTTTAGCCAAAAAGCGAATTTTACGTCGTCAACGCTTGCCGACTCGAAAAACTCGAATCCTACAAGATTATCATTAACCGAGCTTTTTTGAGAAGGAGCGATCGCTTGGAGTACTTGCATATGTTACTCTGGGAGTAGAGTTTGTTTTGTGCGCTTCCCAGTCGGGTTGCGCGTTTTCATTACATCTATTATAAGTATTAGGTGTTACCCATTTTTTTTTGATCTATTAGATTTTCTCAACAAAATTGTTATGAAAGACGACGTGACTCTATGTACCGAGAAGAAGAAGGCTGGAAGAAAGTCAAAGCTTGGGATTAAACACGGTGAGAACCCGATAACTTTAAAGTTACCAAGCTGGTTAAAGGATGTTCTTACGGAAAAGGTTCCCAACAAATCCAAATTCATGCGAGATGCGATTATTGAGAAGCTGCAAAGAGAGGGAATTCTTGAATCTGAATACCCTCCGAAGGCGGGGTAATTCTGTTTGTTGCTTTTGTAACACGCGAGCGGATCTATAACTGTCTTTCTCTTATCTTCAGTGACTAGAGAGATATTGAAGGGCACGGAACCGCAAGCCCATTAATTGGTTGTAAAGAGGATTAATATTGCATAAAGGGGGAAAACGGTGAAAATGATACTTGTACCCCGTTATTAGGAGATATGTTTATTGTTGTGGTGAACTTCCCCCGTTACGGTCAACCAAGTATTGCCAGATTTGTTGTATTTCACGTTGACGTTCCTCCATCTGCCTACGAAACTCTTGACGGTCGAGTGCAGCTTGCTGACGGTCTTGTGCTGCTTCCTCTGCTAATCTGTTGATGTTCCGGGTAGTTTCTTCAGTAAGATTTTTGACAGTTTCTTTTAGTTCCTGGATGTTGGCTACTAGCACATCAATGTTACCGTCATGTTGTGCGATTGTTTCGTCATGTTCTGCAACTTTTTCGCCAACGTTGACAAATAGGGATTCTAACCTGCTTAAGCGTTCTTCTATGGTTGGTTGATTTGTGGTCATAATAGTGTCAAGTATTGAATCGGTTTTAAAATTATACGGGGTAGCAGAAGGTAAGCAACCAAGTAGCAAGGCTTTCAGACAATATTTAATTATAAGCTAAAACTTTCCTGCCAAGTTATCATTCCAGTGACAGATGCTGTTGGCAAAAGTGTTGCAAAAGCATAAACTGTCGTTATACCCATAATATTGCCGCGTCTGGAACCATTATCAAGCCACCTGTTGGGCAGTAATGTTTATTCTTCCATTAAGCGATTGCCTTCGGCACTTTTTATAACAAATAGTTTCTTAATAAAAATTGATCGGGGAGATTTGATCTTGCTCCAAATTTCTTTGATGCCTCTCTAGACATGATAAACCCAAAGTCAGTACATGTCTCAATGTCTTCTCCTTCTAGTATTCCATATAAAAAACCAGCTGCGAGTGCATCACCAGCACCCGTAGTGTCTTTGGAAAATTCTGTTATATTTGACACCTTAAATCTCTGAGATAGATGACAAAAAAGGCTTGTGCTACTATCTTGGATACTAGCTACATAAATGCGGTTTTGATATACGTTGTTTGAACGCTCTTGTGAATAATCTTTAATAACAATAATCATAGGGTGTGTTATACATCTTTTAATCATCCAATTTAAAAAAACCTGGATTTTTTCCTCTAAAGACATATTTGTTCCAAATTCCTCTATTTCATTTCTTTCCTTAGCACGCTGTAATAGTTGATTTAGTTGTTGAGCATACAAGAACATTATGTGTGTGCTTTTTAAAATTTCACTTAGTTGATTAAGACCTTCTGCAACATATATAGCTCCTGGTGTGAAAGATACTATTATGTCGTCTTTTTTTTCGTTCTTGATTCGGTTCAAAATCTCTGACTGCAACTCCCTTTCAGGTGTTCCAGCGAATGATGTCAAATGAAGAATCTTCGCTTCTTTAGCTTGCACTACCACCTTTTCTAGTTCTTTTTTATTATCGGCTCCAAGTATTCTTGATAAATGGTTGTTAATACCTGGAGTTACTGCAATTAGCCTTTTCCCAGTAAACCTTTCAACCAATATTAATGTCTTGCCTGTTTTTATATCAGGATAAGATACATCGTTTTCCACAATGAGTAGTTTGCTATCCACAGAAAAATCATGAAAAGACTTTTTTATTTCGTTGCCCTCAATATCATCCTTTACACAACCTACTATAGCCGTTTTCTTACCTAGTCTTGATAATCCACAAACTGTATTTGCACCAGAACCTCCAGCTGAAGAATGTCGATCCGTAACTACAGACTCATGCTCTGCCACAATTCTATCTACTTCTAGAAAAGAGTCGTAATTATTTGCACTTATAGTTATGACATCAATTTTTTTATTTTTTTGTTTTTTTATTATGTTAATGATTTCTTTGAAGGCATCAAGTTGCTCTGACTGTTTTTTTTGCAGCAACACGGGTTTCAGGTGTTCTGTAATTCCCTGCATTTGGATGGCATTGCAACCGAGATTGTAGGCAAATTCAATCTTTCGTCCTGCCCCCAGTGCATCATAAAATCCTACAGCAAATGCCATCGCGGCTCTATCCCCGATCACCTCCTTCATCCCCACCACGTAGGGAATGTGTTCAGCTAGTGCCTCCGCTTGCACCTGAGAGTAACAAGCATTCAACACAACACATTCGACCTGATCGGCAAATAACTTAAATAACCCAGCCAAGACTGCTCCTGGTACCAAATTGGGTTGCCCCACCTCATCCTCAAACACTAGTCCCTCTTCCCCAGCACCATGTCCGGAAAAATGAACAATTTGCGGATTAATATCCAACATGGCTCGGTGGACATCTCGTGGACGCACTGCCCACTTCTGCTCTAGTTTGAACTGCTCACGCTTATTGGAGCGTCGCAATCCTTCATCAATTTCCCGTACTTCTTGATCCAGTTGTAACCGAGAGGTATTTGTGGGATTAGCAGCCAGGATCAGGATTGTTTTGACAGGTGTGTTATGACTCATGAGAGAGCTAAGAGTAGGTGCTAGAGTTGGTACTTTAATATGCAGCATGAAAATATCATTGCAGATAAAAACTTAGCTTCAGCTAAACTTTTACTTCTTTTTATAGTGAATTTTTAGTTAACTTATGCAGTTGCCGAAACTTAGGTGGTACTGAGCAAAGGAACATACCAACAAATAACCGAATACTGGTAAAATCTTATAAATCTGGCTATGATACTTAATTCCAAAGGGATTCGTTTTCCCAGTTATGTGGAAAGCCAATTCGTAGGAATGCAGAGGACTGGTTTAGAAAAGGCTACTGCCTTGCTCGTTGTGGACATCCCGATGAAGCATTGCTTTCTTGCAACAAAGCAATTGAAATTGACTCCAGAAATTCAATAGCTTGGGTCATTCAAGGCAGAGTGCTGGAATATCTGAATCGTTACCATGAGGCTTTAGAGTCATTCAAAAAGGCAGTTGAGCTTGATCCAGAGAACTCATTAGCTTGGGGAGATCAAGGGATAAATATGATGAGACTCGGACAGCATGATCAAGCATTGATATCTTTTGACAAGGTAATTAAATTAGAGCCAAACCATGCACCGACTTGGACTCTCAAAGGCATAGTACTGTCGGTAAGCGAGAGGAGTTCCAACTTCCGCTCCGACTTCTTGATGCAGCTGTCAGATATCGTGATAAGCAAGATCGGCGTGTCTTGTTGGAGCTTCCCATTGAGGAGCGTGAGTTGCTGAAACCTTTATTGGGAGTAGATATTGAGCATAATGTTGATTAATAAATTACCTGCTGTCGATTAACACAATATTTGGGTTTTTATCCAATGAAGATGGTGACTAGCTTTCGTTTTAGGCAAAGTTGGTCTTAACGTAATGTGAGCTTCCAAGGAACGGAATTCGTTATGCCTTAAAAGAACGTGAGTTCGACGGATTGATTTAGGCACAAAAAAGGCTGAGACTGTCATAAAAGCAAAAAAAAACAGCCTTAATTCGGAGACTTGCGCTTGGAGATAACAGGCTCATTTTTTTCTGTTTTCCCAACAATGGGTCAGAAGATAAAAACAAGTATCTGGCGACTCAAGCCTAGCAAAACGACCTTGCAAGTTTGCAGCCTAAAGTCCCATATCAAAACAAAAAGCTCACAGCTAACAGAAGCTTTTGGATTCCTAGCTATTTTAGAAGTAATGATGGAGCCGCTTCAAATGAAACGACGTGAAACACTAGCTGAATTAGTCTTACGAACAGTGCTTGAGTTTGAAAAACGCGAACTACAAAATACTCAAGTCTTTTGTGTTCAACCACAGGAGAAAAGCACTAAGCAGCGTAAATCCAAGAAGGCTGCTTAGCTCAGGAACAGCAGTTCGATCGCACTAACCATGTTGCCATCTACCACTATTTTCTTGACACATCCTTTAAGTAGGGCTTGTTTGTCCTCCTGCTCCAGCCCTTGCCAGTATCTCTCGTTTGAAAATGCCATAACAATTCGCTCTTTAGCTATTAGGTATTGTTTAGATGCGTTATGCAAGGTAGCGATCGCCGTTGCTATCTGCATCTGAATATCTTCTTTGGCTTTTTCAATCGCTGGATTTGATGGCAATGCTTCTAGGGTATTTAAAGATGCCCGAAGTGTCTTTACCTCTGGGGATTCCTCTGAAAAATCAACCTCTTGTTCTACAAGTCCAGCTAAACGTTCAGCCTGATGAACTAGATGGTTAATCACTTGTTTTTCTAATTCATCCGAAGAAATCATGCGCCCGTTGTGACAAGCACCAGTTCGGTAAAAACTGCATTGATAGTGATGACGGACAAAACCTTTGCGTTTAACCAATTTTTTGCACTGGCGACTATAAGCAGCCCCACAATGAGCACATTTAACTAAGTTGGCGAATGGGTTGACGTATTTCTGTTCGGTAGCCCATCGGTTGTTCCGATTCTCGCGAATCATTGCTTTGATGCGTTCGTGTTCAGAGCGGGTAATAATGGCTTCATCCTCGTGGGTTCCCCATATTACTTCCCATTCGTCGAAGGGTTTGCGATGTCCTTTTGAATGAACAACAGTGTTATACAGTGTCCCCCCTGCGTAGATAGGATTTACGAGGATAGAGCGTAACCCAGAAACTGACCACTTCAACCCTGTGTGCGGATAACGAAGATTCAATCCACCTCCACGAGATTTGTTGATATTCTCTAACGTAATTTCCTCTTCATCTTCTAGGAGGTTAATCTTGGTATCAGTAGCTTTTGAAACTGCGTTTGCTTGAACACCCAAAATATCATGCATGACTCTGGCTGTGTGGGACACCGTACCTACTGCTAAGAAAGTATCAAATACTAACCGCATCAACTGCGATCGCGTTAGCTCTTTTTTCCCCTCAATCAAACAAACACACGGACTGTCATCGCGTTTATATCTGTCGTCCTCAACTATATATCCCAATGGTGCATTCCAGTGGGGTTTTTTGTTTGCCTTGCGGGTATCGCGCTCTTTTTTGACTCGCATTGCCAGCATCTTCACTTCATACTTACTTGCCGCCAATCGAACGTCAATAGTCAATTCGCCGCCAATACTCGACATATCAAATGGCTCATCTAATGCACACGGTTGGATGCCTTTCCTTTTCAACGCATCCATCAAACGATAAAAAGTTATTGATGAGGATGTTAAACGGTCAATCCGAATAAATAGTAGCTTCGACACTTTACCTAGTGGAGATGCGTTGATATCTTCAATCAACTGTAAAAGCCCTTTACGCTTATCACTGCTACGACTTTCTACATCGTAATATATGTGTGTTGCTCCAGCACTACGCAGCCGACGCATTTGTTTTATTAAAGCACCTTCGTCCTCATTTTGCTCATCCGTCGAAACCCTCGCGTAAGCCCAAACGTCCATACAGCATACCATATAAGTCTTAGACTATATTACCTGATAGCAAGCGCATTAGCAGTCTCCTGTTCACTGAACCTGTAGACTTCTTCGTTGGTAACTCCTACGGTAAGTACCTGTGGCGTGACACCAAAATCCCAATGGTGCGGATTGGCTATCCTCTCTTCGACCGTCACCACTTGCACCGCTATCCAACAATTGGTTACCAAGGCGGCTTGAACCTCCTCAACTGGATTGTTAACACTATTCTGGATGAGTTGGATCGCAATACCAATATTGCTGGTAAGACCGATATTTCCTTCGACTTGATTCGTTAAGGAACTACGAAAAGAAAGCGACGTGCCGACAAGGGAAAGGAAAAGGTATAAGAACTGAGGGATGAGTTAGTGGTTAGTCGTTAGTAGTTAGTATAAAATTTAACAAACAACTAACCACTAACCATTAATAATTCAAAAGTCCCTATCTTCAATCACTTTTCCTTTACCTTTTTTCTGTAAGCTATCAGCGGTCAGTAGTCAGCAGTCAGCAGTCAGCAATGAGCACTCAGCTTTAGATTCATCTCTCATGGAACCTATTTCTCACACCCACACTAACCGAAATTATCATTCACCAAACTCTTCAAAATCCCGTTCTTTTGATATTCTATCCCCTCTGCGTCGTTTAGTAGATAAAATTGAAATTAAGAATGTCGCTCTCGCTCATTTCCTTTGTCAACTGATTCCCTGCTGTTGCCCCTTTGAGCGAGATGTTAAATTATTGGGTCGTACTTTCCACATTCCTCCATTGTGTAAACTCAATCCTTTATATGAGGAGTTTGTCTCATTGCGTTTTCGTGCTTTATCTTATTTGGCTGATGAATGTGGAGAAGATGTTACGAAGTATATTTGTTAGTTAGTGGATAGTTGTTAGTGGTTAGTAGTTAGTAGAGCCAATAATAAACAATATCCAGACGAATCATGTCATTTTTCACAACTATCCACTATCCACTATCAGATTTCATTCCATACGAGGAAATACATGAAAATCAATCAAAATAAAATCAACGAGCTACTGACTCAGCCCGGTTGCGAACACAATAAAAACAAGCATGGCGATAAGAAAAATAAGTCTTGTTCGCAGTTACCTAAACCGGGTGCTGCTCAAGGAGGTTGTGCTTTTGACGGTGCAGCGATCGCTCTCGTCCCCATTACTGATGCGGCTCACTTAGTTCACGGACCGATCGCTTGTGCTGGTAATTCCTGGGGAAGTCGGGGAAGTTTTTCATCTGGTCCGATGCTGTACAAAACAGGTTTTACCACTGACATGGATGAGACTGATGTCATCTTTGGTGGTGAGAAAAAGCTGTACAAAGCCATTCTAGAAGTTGCAAAACGCTACCAACCAAAAGCAGTTTTTGTTTACGCCACCTGCGTCACCGCCTTAATTGGTGATGACATAGACGCCGTTTGCAAAGCCGCTGCTCAGAAAACAGGAACTCCCGTTATCCCTGTAAATGCTCCCGGTTTTATTGGTAGCAAGAACTTTGGTAATCGCCTTGCTGGTGAGTCTTTACTAGAGTATGTTGTTGGTACCGCTGAACTAAAACACTTACTACAACACCTTTAATGATATGATTTTGGGATTGATTTTAACGGATTCCTATGAGGGTTTACGGTTACGCTCGCGTTAGTACGCAGGAACAAGCTGAGGAGTTTGATGCGCTTAATCAGCAAATAGCCAGATTAAAAGCAGCAGGTGCGACGGAAGTCTTGATAGATATTGAGTCTGGACGTAGCGATTCTAGAAAGCAATTTAACGAGTTGCTGAAATTGGTGCAACAAAATCAAGTTGAAGAAATTATCATAACTCGCATCGATCGCCTAGGTAGGAGTGTGATTACTATTCATAAGGCGATCGATATTTTTGTTAGACATAATGTCAACCTACGGGTACTAGATGCACCAGTTGATGCAAATAGCCCCTTTGGTTGGTTCAGTATAAACCAAATGTCGGGGTTGGCTGAGTTTGAATCTAGGCTATTATCTCAACGGGTTAAACAAGGAAACGAGTATTTTCGCCAGCAATTAAAGTTTTGCGTTCCTCCATTTGGATATACTAAAGACGAAAATCATCGATTAATTCCTAATAAAAATATTCACAAAAATTCAGGAAAAACTTACTTTGAGCTAGCAAGAATTGTTATAGATTTAACGTTAGAATTACCATCGCTTAAAGAAGTTTGCAACTATATTTACAGCGAATATGAAGTTGTTTTTACTGTGTCGGGTTTGCGAGATTGGCTTAGAAATCTCGCATTGCAAGGACATACAGCTTATTTCATTAAAAAGAAAAAAGGGATTAATCGGGAACCAATAATAAATTTTAACACCCATGAAGCCATAATCACTACAGCAACATTAGACGCCATTGAGCGGAAGCTGTCAGCAAATAGAAAATATCGAAGTTCTGCAAAATCAACCCGTGGAAACTATCCACTTGCAGGTTTGATTAAATGTACTCATTGTGGCAGAGGTATGTATCGTAACTTTTCGCGCCATAAAACAAGAACCGAGTATATGCGCTGCGTTAATTACAGCAAACCAGGAACGTATCACTGCGAAAACTCAAAATGTACCCGACTGCGAGAAATTGTTATCAAGACGATCGCAGCTTTGTGTGAAAACGCACCGAATTTAATCGAGCATCTAGAAACACAGTCAGCAAAGACACATATTAATAATACTAAAGAAATCGAAAAATTAAGCAACGAATTGTCCGTTCTGCGGGGACTTCACAGTTCTAATCCAGATATAATTCAAGCGATCGCCAAAATAGAGGCAACAATTGACACCCTATCAATCCCCAGGAGAATCATTGATAGGGATGGCTTTGAGAATGCCAAGAGGAAAATAGCGATTGCTTCTCAAGCTACATTCTGGGAGTCATTAGATGAGTCAGAACTGCGATCGGCTTTAGCTGAATTTGTAGAGAAAGTAGAGGTAGATTTATCAGGCGCTATAACTCCTACTTTTAAAGTGCCATTGACCCTATCCTCTATGCGTCCGTAGGTTTTAATAAATTCTTCGGGAGACATATCCCCAACCTTCAAGTCCCCGTAGTATCTTTCATAAGCTGCAAGCAACTTGTCATTCAGCATTTTCAGCACTTTTTGCGAATGTGTTGAAGTCATAAAACATTCTGTAGCGATGTTTTTAGATTATTTGTTGGCTGAAATTTTTCTGTTAGCAGTGAACGAATGAACTGTGCAAGCTTTTCTCTAAGATACCCTAAATTTTGAGCATTTATTAGAGATGAGTCAATACCACTCGGTTAACAATAGTCGAAGCACCACCAAACCCGGTTTCGCAGGAGTTACTGGGTTTCTAATTATTGCTTATCCAAGCAGTGTTGAGACGAGTAATAATCTCTAACATAAATACCCATTGGGAGTCTTGTACATTTCTTCACAGAAATTTTAAGATAATTTGTTAAATAAGTATCAAGCGCACCTAAACAAAAGTATATCAACGAATTTTAGATTTTAAATGACTCTACATGTAGGAAAAATTGATGTAATTGTTCGCTTATTTTACAAAAATGAGGAAAAATACTATATAATATTATTGATTCAGTGTCTAAAATAATATTAATTCCATCATAAGTACGTTGTGATATGACTTTTACACCTTTTAAATATAGAAATTCTGTTAAAAATTTTATTTATCTAGGAAAAAATAATGAAGAATCCAGAGCCTAAAATTATCATTGAGCATCTGATTAAAATTTATGGAGATAAACCTAATGCTGCTCTCAAGCTGTTTCGCTCAGGTAGAACTAGGGACTCTATTTTAAAGGCAACAGGTAATGTTTTGGGTGTTGCTGATGTATCTCTTACCATTAATCAAGGGGAATTGTTTGTGGTGATGGGATTATCAGGTTCAGGTAAATCTACCCTAGTTCGATGTATAAATAGACTTATTGATTCTACGAGTGGACATATTTATCTAGATGGTGAAGATATTACCCATGTTAATGAGAAACGGATGAGAGAAATTCGTCTCACAAAAGTGTCTATGGTGTTTCAGAAATTTGGTTTGCTTCCCCACAGAACAGTGGCTGAAAATGTGGAGTATGGTCTGAAAGTAAAGGGTGTAGATAAAGCTAAACGTCATCAAAAAGCCCTAGAAACTTTAGAAATAGTGGGTTTAGCTGAATGGGCAGATTATTTACCCTCCTCTCTCAGTGGTGGGATGCAGCAAAGGGTTGGTTTAGCCCGTGCCCTAGCCACAGATGCGGATATTCTACTGATGGATGAGGCATTCAGCGCATTAGACCCCTTGATTCGCCGGGAAATGCAAGATGAATTGTTAAGATTGCAAAAAGAACTACACAAAACTATTGTATTTATCAGTCATGATATTCAAGAAGCATTAAAAATTGGCGATCGCATTGCGGTGATGAAAGATGGGGCAGTTGTGCAAATTGGCACACCGGAGGAAATAATCACTCAACCTGCCGATGACTATATCCGTGCCTTTACCGAAGATGTAAACCGCGCCCAAGTTCTGAAAACGGGGTCGATTGTTCGTCCAGCTATTCCTTTAACTGTTGGTCAAGATTCACTCCGTATAGCCCTAGGGAAAATGTCAGACCAGGTCCTCGAATATATGTGCGTTGTGGACACCTATGGTAAACCTGTGGGTATAGTTAATAAACAAAGTCTTGAATCAGCCTTAGAAGAGGGAAAATCAGACATCACCAAAGTAATGCAAACTGACTTTCCTCTAGTTTTGGCTGACATTAGCCTAGAAAATACTTTTCCTCTTTATCAACAAGGACTACCTGTGACTGTAGTTGATGAGAAAGGTAAATTCCAAGGGTTAGTAGAATTGACTGATGTCCTTGCTAATATTTTGTGACTCAATAATTAATCTTGTACTGAACTATTGACTGCTAAAATCAACAACGTCCACTCAAAATAGGAGACACACTGATTGTGTTCATTTTGCCAAATCTCCCCTCTGACTTCATTGCTACTAATCAAGAGGGGTTAGACGCAATTCTCAATCCTTTTGACCTTTATACCTTACCCTTAGAAGATTGGATTACTAACAGCGTTAACTACATAGTTGAGAACTATCGCCCCCTATTCCAAGCCATTCGCATTCCCATCAGCTTTGTTTTAGAGAGTATGCAATTGTCTTTCCTTGCTATTCCGCCGTTAATTTTCCTAATCTTAGTTGGTTTGTTGGCTTGGCAGATAGCGGGAGGTAAAATAGCCATTTATAGCATTGTTGCCCTAAGTTTAATCGGTTTTTTCGGTGCTTGGGAGGAAGCGATAGTATCACTTTCCTTGGTGGTCACTGCTGTGACTTTTTGTATGGTAGTTGGTATCACCCTTGGCATTCTCAGCGCTAGTAATCAGCGGTTAGAGAAATGGCTGCAACCTATCCTGGATGCCATGCAAACCTTACCTTCATTTGTCTACCTTGTTCCCGTGGTGATGCTGTTTGGCATTGGGGAAGTTTCGGGAGTCATAGCTACCTTTATCTTTGCTGTACCCCCCTTAATTCGTTTGACTAGCCTGGGAATTCGCCAAGTATCCACGGAAGTAGTAGAAGCAGCTACAGCCTTTGGTTCTACCCCCAGACAAATACTGTGGGAGGTACAAATTCCCCTAGCCATGCCAACTATCCTCGCAGGAGTGAACCAAGCCATTCTGTTAGCTCTATCCATGTCAGTAGTTACCTCCATGATTGGGGTGAACGGACTGGGAGGTATGGTATTGCAGGGTTTGGGTCAGGTCAATGTGGGACTAGCATCTGTAGGAGGATTAAGTATTGTCCTGATTGCAGTGATGCTTGACCGCATAACTCATGTTCTTACTAAAAGCGACAGTCAAGTCTCCTGGAGGAAACAGGGTCCGATAGGTTTTTTTGTTTACGGATCAAAAGCCAAAAAATTTACCTTGGCTATCTTTGCAACAGCCATTGTATTAGCCTTGTTGGTTTCTTCCATCACCAAACAACAAACTCCCTCTGTTGCTACAACATCCACAGTCAAATTAATGCCTGGTGAAGGTGTGAAGGTGCAATCTGCCCATAGCAGCTTACTGGAAGAACGATTCCAAACCGAAATTATTAACATTGGTTTGAGAAAACTTGGTTACAAAACTCCAGAACCCAAACAAATTGAATACGTCACAATGCACCTGGCTTTAGGACAAGGAGACCTAGATTACATGGGTGTCCATTGGGAAAAAAGTCATGGGTCGTTCTTTGAAAAAGCTGGTGGTCAACAGAAGTTAGAAAAAGTAGGAGTTCTCACTCCCAATCTTTTGCAAGGTTATCAGATTGATAAAAAAATCGCTGATAAATACCATATAACTAACTTGGGACAACTCAAAGATCCAGCAATTGCCAAACTTTTTGATTCAGATGGAGATGGAAAAGCCAATTTGACTGGGTGCAATTCGGGTTGGGGTTGTGAGTTTGTGATTAAGCATCACATTCAGGCTTACGGACTAGAAAATACGGTTGAACAAGACCAAGGAAGTTACTCAGCCCTAATTGTAGACACCATTACTCGCCAAAAGCAAGGACAACCAGTTCTTTATTACACTTGGACTCCTATGTGGATGGCTAATGTATTAAAAGTTGGTAAAGATGTAACTTGGCTAGAAGTTCCCTTTACTTCTCTACCAAAAGAAATGAAAAACTTTACAGAAAAAGATACTTCAGCGATGGGTAAAAATCTCGGTTTTGCTATTGATAATATGCGAATCGTCGCTAACAAGAAGTTTTTAACTAATAACCCCCCCGCTAAGCGTTTGTTTGAGCAGATTAAGATTCCTGTTGAAGATATTAGTGCCCAAAACCAACGACTCAACGAAGGTGAAAATAGCATCGCAGATATCCGTCGCCATGCCAACGAGTGGGTTAAGAATCATCAAGATTTGTTTGATAGTTGGGTTGAAGAAGCAAGAAGAGCTTCAGTTCTCAGCAACAGCAGATGATATCGCTTCTAAAAAGATGCGCGTGAAAGTAATCGATAAATCACAAATACTCAAAAAATATGGTTCTGATAACGCTTGTCGGAAAGCAGCTAAACAACAAGGGATAAGGAATTTGGTACAGAGGCTGGTAAGCATCCACCGATGCGAGATTGGCTTGCTGTACCGATTATTGGCGATCGCACCTAGTTTGATATTAGCAAAATCAATACTACTTTCTGCCTTGCATCAAAGCAATAGGCAAAATTATTAAGATTAGGCGTTGTAAAATTACGGAATAATTTAGCATTTTTTGAACGACTTTTCAAATGGTTCAACAACTAAAGTATGCCATATTTATACAACGCCCAAAATTGTCACCCCATACACTTTCCTTTCATTCAAAGTTATTACTTCTAAATATTCTGAATTCTTTTTAGAAGTAAAAACCAAATTTTGAATCGTTTAGCGTTGGAGTTGAATATAGTTACTTAAAATCTATAGATTACTAATAGGGGCTTTTCTCCGGATATAGCAGCTTAATACGCTTTTGCCGCAATGCTAATTCTTCCTGGTGTAGCTGCTCTAACTGCTCTACTATCTCTTCTTTGACTCCTATATATAGAAGCCATTGTCTGAATTTTTTCCATTTCCTTTTCATGAATTTTTCCATCAGCAGCACAAGCCCTAATTGTTGTGAGAAGTAAATCTCTTTGTGCTATGGACACCTGCGGAGATCGAGCAATGACATCTTCTATATTTTCATCTGCCTCGTATGCTTTTAGCTCTTCAATTACCCAGTCTGCTACTCCCCAGGATGCACAGAATCCAATAGCCCAATCTTTTTCTTCGCTTGAGAGAACTCCATCTCCTTTAGCGCAACATAAAACTGATTTCATGTAAATGCAACAATCTTCATCTGTCGGGATCTGGCTAAAGCCAAAGAACCAATTAAATATCCAAGATTGACCCAGTTTTTTGATGTCAGACATAATTTTTCCTTCTATTTACTAATTTTTGTGTGTCCTTTCAATGTGAAATTCTTCTAAAATATTCTCTCAGTAATAGAGCAAAAAAACAAGGGACAGTTGAGACAGTTAAAAAATAATTTTTATACAGTTAAGACAGTTTACAAAAATATCTTCATCGTCGTTGCATCTGTGTTAAAATCAAACTATTGGCATTCTGTCAATGCCTCTGAGGTATGACAAAAGAAAAATTACAATAATAATTGTTTATGGAAGTGCGGAAGATTAGAGCGATGCTCTACTCTTTCTCATCTTAATTTGATTTTGGGAATACGATCGCGCTCGGAATTATCTCTACATAAGCGATCGCATTTTTTCGGAGATGTCTTTTGAGCGGTCAGCACATCGCGTATCAGCTTTCAGCCAATAGCTTATGGCTAATAGATCCTAGCCACATCAAATGATCAGTTTATTCCCGTGCAAAGTATAGCAATCCTATTTGAGCTACACGCGACAAGCTATCAGAAACCCGATATCTTGGAGATACCAGGTTTCTTTGCTTTCCTAAACTGAGAAACCCGGTTTTTTCAAAAAACTGGGCTTCTTAATTCTCAAAGAGAGTTATTCTCAAAGAGAATTATACTGTAAAAATGTTATCTTGATTGCTGCTAAAAGTATTCGCAGATTGTCCCGGAACAACCGCAATCAATTTATCTCCTTGGAAGATACTAACGCCATCTGCACCATCGGTAAAGGATAGATTACCCAAGCTACTGACTTTAAACTTGGTCGCATCTAATTGGAAGTTGTAAATAGTGTCGAAGTCCAAGCCCGTTTCTAGGATAACGGTAGCTTTTCCTACACCAAGGAAAATACTATCGAATCCAGTACCAGAGTTGATTAAGTCAGCGCCACCGTTACCAAAGATGCGATCGTTACCTGCTCCACCGTTAATTGTATCGGCGTCTGAACCACCATAGATATTGTCGTCACCGCTACCGCCAATTAAGGAATCCATTCCACCGTTGCCAAAGATGTTATCACCAGTATTGTTACCAGTCAAAATATCATTTCCTGGCGTTCCAACTAGTGCGTTTTCTATCGTAGTAATCACCTTATTACTTTGCGGATTGGTTTTATAGCCTTCTCCATTAGCTAAAACAGTGGTGAAATTTTCGTCGATTTCATCAATATTATCCACAACTGCTTCTGAAACTAATTTCGCTTCTGTTACTCCTTCAGCCAAGGTAACGCTAAAACCAAGTAATACGTCGTCTTTGATCTGTAAACTAAAGTCAGTAATGTTGGTGCTACCATTAAGAAAATAGTTTACATCCTCTGGTGCTGAAGTATTATTTTGAACAGGTAAATTCAAAGTCAACCCACCTTTTGGTACGGGTTGATCTAAGCTGAAATTCCAAGTAAATGTATTCCCTTCTACAACGCTGACTTGTCCAGGCGTGAAGTTGACTACGGGTAGATTTGAACTCTGCGACATATCTAACTTTCCTTAACTCACAGTTAATTAAGCATGAAAAAATCACAAGACTCGTTTTTAAACAGCACCCTAACATTCCAATTTTTCATGATTTCAATATATACCCAAATCTACAGACTTTATTTATAAAGATTTAATGAAGAATGTCAATGAATATTCTTTTTCAGAAGTTTATATCAAGACTGCAAGCGGTAGAGTTATTCTCACTGCAAGAGACTCGATTTTGCATGATTCACCGGGTTACTGTTCCGAATTAACCAACAGTATTAGTTGAGAAACTTTTCTTAAACTCTTTTCCTACTTATCATATTTTTGTCCTAAACAAAAGAATTTTTAAACCTACTTATTCTACTTTTTTAGTACAGATTGCACCAAATGATTAATGACAAATTAATATTGAGAATGTCCTAAATATTTAAATTTTTAGTGGGAGATAGATGTTTATGCGACCAGAAGAGACCATAATATATTCGTAGAATGCAATACAGATTTTGAAGAGCAAAAGCACAGCTTCTGTAAATCAACTGACTCTCTCAAAACCGAAGAGCCCATTTAAGTCAGGCGATCGCACCACATTGAATCTTTAGTTGTAACCCACATTCCGTACTTCAGAATCTCGCATAAAAGATTACACAATGTGTTGTAATAAGCGAATAGCTGAACCTGAACACACAACACCTTATGACATTAACCTCATTGGTGAGTACAATATAGCTGGTGAAATGTGGCACGTTTTGCCACTGTTCAAGAAATTAGGTATCCGAGTCATATCAAAAATCACGGGTGATGCTCGCTATCACGAAATTTGCTATGCTCACCGTGCCAAGCTCAATGTGATGATTTGCTCCAAAGCGCTGCTCAATATGGCAACAAAAATGCAAGAGCGCTATGGTATACCCTATCTAGAAGAGTCTTTCTACGGTGTAGAGGACATGAATCGCTGTTTGCGGAATGTTGCTGCAAAGTTAGGCGATTCCGATTTACAAGAGCGTACGGAAAAGCTAATTGCAGAAGAAACTGCGGCTTTAAATGAAGCATTGGCTCCCTATCGCGAAAAACTAAAAGGGAAGCGTGTTGTTCTTTATACTGGTGGTGTAAAGAGTTGGTCAATTATTTCTGCGGCTAAAGACTTGGGAATGGAAGTTGTCGCCACCAGTACCAGGAAAAGCACGGAAGAGGATAAAGCCCGAATCAAGAGGTTGTTGGGTCAGGATGGTATTCTTTTAGAGCAAGAAAGCCCTAAAGAACTCCTACGAATCATTAAAGAAACAAAAGCTGATATGTTGATTGCGGGGGGTCGAAATCAGTACACCGCCTTGAAAGCTCGAATTCCTTTCCTACATATCAACCAAGAACGCCACCATCCCTACGCAGGTTATGCAGGAATGCTAGAAATGGCACGGGAATTATATGAAGCCCTTTACAGTCCCGTGTGGGCGCAAGTACGGAAACCCGCCCCTTGGGAAGAAAACAGCAAGGAAGCAACAGAAGAAAACACTTCATTCCCTTCTTCTCTTCCCCACACCCCACACCCCACACCCTACACCCCCATAAAGGAGGTCGTTTAATGGCGATTGTTGCTTTTACTAACTCTTCTGTTGCTGTTAATCCCCTAAAATTAAGTCAACCTTTGGGTGCTGCTTTAGCCTTGTTGGGATTGAAGGGGATGATACCTGTCTTCCACGGTTCTCAAGGCTGTACTGCTTTTGCTAAATCTTTATTGGTGAAGCATTTCTGTGAAACGATTCCTCTTTCTACAACAGCAATGACGGAGGTCAGTGCTATTTTGGGTGGTGAGGAGAATGTCGAACAAGCTATTGTTACGATCGCACAGAGGACAAAGCCAGATATTATCGGTTTGTGTACGACTGCACTGACAGAAACTAGAGGGGATGATATGCCCCGCTTTCTTAAGCAAATCCGCGAGCGTCACCCAGAACTGGATTCTCTCCCGATTGTGTTAGTCTCCTCTCCTGATTTTAAAGGTTCACTGCAGGATGGATATGCGGCGGCTGTAGAAAGTATAGTTAAGGACATTGCTCAGAAAAACGTGACAGGCGACACGCCCATCCTACATCCCATGCAAGTGGTGATTTTGCCAAGTTCTGCATTAACACCAGGGGATGTGCAGGAAATCAAAGAGATTGTCATGGATTTTGGACTCAAGCCTATAGTTGTCCCTGATATTTCCGCTTCTCTTGATGGTCACTTGGATGACTCTTACAGTGCTATCACAACCAACGGTACAACCATTACAGAACTACGAGAGATAGGAAATTCTGTATTTACCTTGGCTTTTGGTGAGAGTATGCGGGGTGCAGCGCAAATTTTGAGCGATCGCTTTGGTATACCCTATGAAGTCTTTGGTGAACTGACTGGATTGGAGCCTGTGGATCACTTCTTGCAAGCTTTAACGGACTTGAGTGGTAACTCTGTACCAGAGAAGTATCGCCGTCAACGTCGTCAATTACAAGACGCAATGCTAGATACTCACTTCTTTTTTGGGTGCAAACGAGTGTCTGTAGCGTTAGAACCAGATTTATTATGGTCAACAGTGCAATTTTTGTTATCAATGGGTGCTGAAATTCATGCAGCCGTGACGACAACCCGTTCTCCCCTGTTGGAAAAACTCCCCATCAACAGCGTCACGATTGGTGATTTAGAAGATTTTGAGCAACTGGCGGCTGGTTCTGACTTGTTGATAGGGAATTCTCATGTGGTGAATATCTCTAAACGCATATCTATTCCTGTTTACCGTCAAGGTATCCCCATTTTTGACCGTGTGGGTAATGGTTTTGTGACAAAAGTGGGCTACCGAGGTACTATGCAACTTCTATTTGACCTCGGTAACATCTTTCTAGAGGAAGAAGAAGCTAAAGTTCGACAGTTAGCAGCAGTTATGCATTGAGCAGTCAGCCATCAGCTTTCAGTAAATAGGAGATTTTAGTCAGTTTACTAAACATTCAGTAAGACAAATATACCAAAAAGCTGATTGCTGAAATGCTGATGGCTGAATGCTTATATTTGATTACTGATAACTGTTAATTGATTTCATTGAGAGGAGAATAAGAATGAAAATTGCTTTCACAACTAGCGATCGCGTTTATATTAATGCTCATTTTGGTTGGGCAAAACAAATCGATATCTATGAAGTCTCAAAAGACGGTTACGAGTTTTTAGAGACTCTCCAATTTGATGGTGACCTCAAACAAGATGGAAATGAAGATAAAGTAGGTCCCAAACTTGAGGCGCTCGTTGATTGCAAAATTGTTTATGTATCGGCAATTGGGGGTACTGCTGCTGCTAAATTAATTAAAAAAGGAGTGACTCCTGTTAAGGCGCGTTCTGAGCAAGAAAAAATTACTGATATTTTGGAGAAATTAGTACATACTTTAAACGGAAGCCCTCCACCTTGGCTGCGTAAAGCTTTAGAAACAAAACCAACAAGCTTTGAGGATGAATTAGAAGAAGAAGCAGTGTAGTTAGGAATTATGAATTCTGAATTATGAATTCTGAAGAGGTGTTTTTATGAGTACAACTAATAGTGTGAACGGAACTGCGGCTACTGATGTTTTAAACTCACCTTTTCTTAAGGCGATCGTCCAACAACTCCGTGGACAAGATAGCTATGGAGTTTACCGCAATTGGTCAGATGAATTGTTACTCAAACCATACGTTGTAACCAAACAGAAGAAACGGGAAATTTCTGTTGAGGGTGAAGTTGACCCAGTTACAGCGTCACGAATTATGGTTTTCTATCGTGCGATCGCAGCCCGTATCGAACAAGAAACAGGTTTACTATCCCAAGTGGTTGTTGATTTGAGTCATGAAGGTTTCGGTTGGGCGCTTGTCTTTTCCGGTCGTCTTTTACTAGTTGTTAAAACCTTGCGTGATGCTCATCGTTTTGGCTTTGAGTCTTTAGAAAAAGTTGCTGAAGAAGGAGAAAAATTAGTTCAAAAAGGTGTTGAATTATCTCAAAATTTTCCGGAAGTGAGTAAAATTTAGGAGATAGTGGATAGTGGATAGTAGTTAGTGGTTAGTGGTTAAGAGATAACTACTAATAATTATTGATTATCAGGAACAGTAACCACAAAGAACTGATACAACATCATCCTCTTCATTCCTACTATCCACTAACCACTATCAACTATCCACTATCAAAGAAGGAAAAATGACAATAGAAGAATTAAAAACTCAAATAAAACGCCTTAACAGTAAGGCGGGTCAAATGAAGATGGATTTACATGATTTGGCAGAAGGTTTGCCAACAGATTATCAGAAACTCATGGATGTAGCTGCGGCTACATATGAGATTTTTCGGAAATTGGATGAGCTAAAGCAACAGCTAAAAGAACTGGAGCAGAAAAAATGACAGAAGATTATAGTAAATTCAAAAAAATAACTCAAGCAGAAGAGTATTTTGAGTTTTTTGAACTCCCTTATGACCAGAAAATTGTGAATGTAAATCGTCTGCATATTTTGAAAAAGTTTTCTCAATTGATTGCAGAAATTGATGAGAATTATACTGACTTGAGTAATGCAAATAAGTTAATAAAATATCGTGAGGCTTTAGAAACAGCCTATCAAGTATTTCTCACTTCAACACCTCAGGAACAAAAGCTGTTCAAAGTGTTTAACGAGAAGCCTAAAAATGTAGTCAAGCTGACAGAAATCACGTCTGATTAGGAGGTAAAAAGTGGTAAACCTAACGCCTACCGAGTTGGAGCGCTACAGTCGCCAAATGATGCTTCCTAATTTTGGCGAGACAGCACAAAAGCGCCTCAAGTCAGCAACGGTTTTAGTTACAGGAGTAGGAGGCTTAGGCGGTACGGCGGCGCTATACCTTGCGGTAGCTGGCGTTGGGCGGCTGATTCTAGTCCGGGGTGGCGACCTGCGGCTTGACGATATGAATCGTCAAATTTTGATGACACACGACTGGGTTGGAAAGCCGAGAGTCTTCAGGGCGAAAGAAGCTTTGGAAGCTATCAATCCTGATGTCATTGTAGAAGCAGTGCATGATTATGTCACTCCGGACAATGTGGATTCCCTAGTGCAATCGGCTGATATGGCTCTTGACTGCGCTCACAACTTTACGGAGCGCGATCTGTTAAATGCAGCCTGTGTGCGCTGGCGCAAGCCTATGGTGGAAGCAGCAATGGATGGTATGGAGGCTTATTTAACCACGATTATTCCTGGTGTGACTCCCTGTTTATCTTGTTTGTTTCCTGAAAAACCTGATTGGGATAGACGTGGTTTTTCTGTCTTGGGTGCTGTTTCCGGTACTTTGGCGTGTTTGACGGCGTTAGAAGCTATCAAGCTCATCACCGGGTTTAGTCAGCCTCTATTGTCTCAACTGCTGACTATTGATTTAACTCGGTTAGAATTTGCCAAACGTCGTTCTTACCGCGATCGCTCCTGTCCAGTATGCGGGAACAATGCGCCTTGGAGATACTCGCAGTCCACGCCAATGGAAACCACCAGTCATTGCAAATGAACAATTGACGGTTAACAGTTAACTGTTAACACGAGTTCGTGATGTATCTCAATGTAACTTCGTCTTCGTGTCAATTTTTGCCATGTTGGTGTCGTCACTAATATTCCTAGGGCTTGCTATAGTACTAATTTGCGTTAGTACAAAACTGTCACACCAAATCTGGCAATTGTTAGCTGCATTAACTGCCTTATTCTGCCTGATTATCAGCTTCAATTTTTCTATTGTGCCAATTGAAGTGCTGATTGTGCTTGCTTTACTCATGACCACGAAAAAGATTAACACCATGAAGAGTAGGGTGTAAGAGGGTAAGGGTGTAAGGGGGTAAGTAAGTTCTTTCCCTTACACCCCTACACCCTCACACCCCCACACCCCACAAACAAAGGAG
Organism: Scytonema sp. PMC 1070.18; assembly: GCA_035967975.1. Classification (GTDB taxonomy): domain Bacteria; phylum Cyanobacteriota; class Cyanobacteriia; order Cyanobacteriales; family Nostocaceae; genus Scytonema. Next base: position 447 of record JAWQFQ010000137.1, on the reverse strand, counting down.
GAGGAATGACTGTTACCTTGACAGAAAAAGCAGAATTTCACCTGCGGGCTTTACTGCGGGGTTCTGCATCTGAAAATAACACGACGGCTAAAGGTATACGCATCTCTGTCAAAGATGGTGGTTGCAGTGGCTATGAGTATGGAATGGAAATCACAAGTTCGCCGCAACCAGATGACTTAGTCAGCCAGCAAGGTAAAGTGCTTGTTTACATTGATGCCAAAAGTGTACCAATGTTAAACGGGATGGTTATCGATTTTGTTGAAGGTGTCATGGAAAGTGGGTTTAAGTTTATAAACCCAAACGCCACAGATACCTGTTCTTGTGGAAAGTCCTTCAAAACTGAAGATTGTCCATCTGCTGGTACACCCTGTAGTTAGGGGTGTAAGGGGGTAAGGGTGTAAGGGTGTAGGGGAAACAAATCACCTACACCCCCACACCCCACACCCC
>JAWQFQ010000136.1:0-24692 GCA_035967975.1 Scytonema sp. PMC 1070.18 | reverse complement strand
CCTCCCTCCTCTTCCCTCCCTCCTCTTCCCTCCCCTCCCAAATTAAAGGTTTAACAACAATGGCTCGTACAGTAGAAGAAATTCAAGCATGGTTGGTATCTACTCTTGCAGAAGCACTTAAGATTTCACCTCATGAAATCAATCTTCAAGAGTCTCTAGATAGTTATGGTTTAGATTCAGCCCAAGCAATGGTTTTGATTACAAAGGCTGAGAAAATGCTGGGATTTGAAGTGTCACCAACATTATTGTGGCATTATCCAAATGTTGAAGCACTTTCGGAACGTTTAGCGGAAGAATCCTTAGAACAAAGCTCTCCTGCTCAAGATGCGCGTCGCACAAATCTTTCAGCGGTCAAGACAGTCAGCGTGAATTTAGGTGCTGAAGCTGTTTTAGACCCAAATATTCGCCCTCGCTCTTTTCACTTCACACCAGAACTGAACAATGTCTTTCTCACTGGTGGAACAGGCTTCTTAGGAGCTTTTCTCATCTATGAACTCCTACACAAAACAAATGCAGATATTTACTGCTTAGTACGCGCTGAGAATTCTAATGAAGGGAAGCTCAAGCTGAAGCAAAATTTACAACAATATGCTGTTTGGGAAGAAGAGTATAGCCCCAGAATTATTGCTGTTCCTGGAGACCTGTCCAAGCCCTATTTAGGTCTGAGCACAGAAGGCTTTGAAATGCTAGCAGCTAATTTAGACGCAGTATATCACAGTGCTGCTATGCTGAATTATGTTTACCCCTATTCAGCATTGAAAGCTGCTAATGTCTTAGGAACTCAAGAAGTTATCCGCTTAGCTAGTGATATCAAAGTCAAACCCCTCCACTACGTTTCTAGTGTCGCTGTCTTTGAATCCCCTGCCTATGCTGGTAAAGTGGTGAGAGAACAGGATAGTTTTGACCACTGGGAAGGGATTTATCTGGGCTATTCTCAAACAAAGTGGGTGGCTGAAAAATTAGTCAAGATAGCAGGCGATCGCGGACTCCCCATCACTATCCACAGACCTCCCCTCATTTCCGGACACAGCCAAACAGGTGTGTGTAACACCAGTGACTTCATCTGCTTAATGATTAAAGGCTGTTTGGAGATGGGATATTTTCCAGATGTCAATTACATGATGGATATGTCCCCTGTAGACTACGTGAGCCAAGCTGTTGTTTACCTATCAAAACAGCAAGAATCATTAGGTAAAGCCTTTCACTTACAACACCCTCAACCAGTGTCGTTCACAATGTTAGTGGATTGGATGCGATCGTTTGGTTTTCCCATTCAACTCATCCCTTATGATGAATGGCAAGCACAGTTAATGAAAACTGTCACTTCTATCAACAACCCCCTGTACAAACTCCGCCCCTTCTTACTTGAACGTTGGTCCCAAGAAGGTCTAACCATTCCTGACTTGTATTTGCAAGCTAAAAGACCTATCATCAGCTGTGAAGACACCCTAAAAGCCCTTTCTGGTAGTTCTATCATTTGTCCCCCCATTAACTCACAAATGTTTATGACCTACTCTGCTTACCTGATTGAAAGTGGCTTCTTGAACGTTGCGTAAATATTCAGCTAATGGCTAATGGCTAATGGTTAATGGCTAATGGCTATTAGCTGAATGATTAATCCTGAATTGAGTGGAAACACGATGATTACGAATCTCTCGAATCCTACAATTGACAAAACTTCCTATCTAAAACGCCAGAGATGTATTGTTTGCAACTATCGTATTTCTTTGGAGGATATTTCTGCATTTAAAACTTTTCGCTCTAACGTGAGAGCATTTAAAGATGAAAAATTCAAAGTTTGGCGATGTCCTAGTTGCGAGACGATTCACTGTCTGGATGTTGTCGATTTAGCGCACTACTACTCAAAATATCCTTTTTCTAAGGCGGAACTTACATGGATATTACGTATCTTCTATAATAACATATACCAACAACTCGTAAAGCAAGGATTATCGAAAAATAAATCAATCCTTGATTACGGTTGTGCAAATGGTTTGTTCGTAGAGTATCTTAAAGAACGTGGGTTTCAGCAGTGTTACGGATACGACCCTTACGCACCCAAGCATAGTTTTGGCAATATCAAAACTCTTGAACAAGGACCGTTTGATTACATTTTGCTTCAAGATGTTATTGAACACGTTGAAGACCCGTATAAATTATTGTGTGAGTTAGACGCTCTTCTCGCACCGGGTGGTTACATTTTTATCGGTACCCCAAACGCCGCTAAGATTGACTTAAATCAACCCCATTTATCTGATTATTATAACTCAATTCATGCTCCATATCATCTCCACATTTACACTCCTGCAACTTTAGCTACTTTGGGAAGTCGTCAAGGTTGGAAACCCGTGGAGTTTTGCGATCGCGCTTTTCATGACACACCCTGGTTCGGTTTAAATACTCGTGCTTGGAACCAGTACCAACGCCTTTTTGATGGTACCTTAGACGTTATTTACGAATCTTTACAACTTTTTAAGGCTTTGAGCTCTTTCAAATTTCTCTTCTATGCGATTTTCGGTTATTATCTGAGTTTGCAAACTGAAATGGCTATGGTGTTTCGCAAGGATTAGGGTGTAGGGTGAGGGGTGTGGGGTGTAAGGGAAAATATGGAGAGTGAAGAGAAACCCGGTGTCTTAAAGATACCGGGTTTCTGAGAATTCATAGGGCGGACGAATAACGCAAAACCAATATTTTCAGCGTGCGGGGGTATAATCCTCTTCCCCCACACCCTACACCTCTAATACATCCAGTAATTCAATTGCGAGACACTACCTTGAACGACAACAGCAGCAACAGTATCGCTGTCTGGGGAAAGTTCAATTAAGCTCCAGGGTTCTTGTGTGTGCAAGGTGGCTGGTTGTCCGGGGGCGATCGCAACCTCGATTTGCTCTAGTTGGGAGATTCCAGAACCAGTGGCTTTGAGGTAAGCTTCTTTACAAGTCCAGTAGCGGAAAAACAATTGTTGTATTTGGTGAGGCGGAACAGAGGACAACACTGCATATTCCTTTTCTGAAAAGAACCGATTGGCGAGGTTGAGGACATCGGATACTGGGCGGATGTATTCTAAGTCTATACCTACAGGGCGATCGCTACTTACAACACATAAAGCTAATCCGAGTGAGTGAGTTAAATTAAAGCACAATTGACGATTGTCGCCAAATTTATCTGTTAGAATTGGCTTGCCTAAGGGTTCGTATTCAAACCGTAACTGTTGCGGTTCGATACCCAGATAGCGACCCAAGATAGTACGCAGGATACCCCGACCAGCAATAAAGCGTTGTCTGTGCTGTTCTTTATAGAACCGCTTCGCCCGACAAACTTCGTCGCTTGCAAGGGTTGTAGCTAATTCTTTGAGTTCTGCTTCCGTTCGGTCAAGGTCAATTCGCCAGACATGAACTTCATCCTGCAGCAAAGTTAGGTTTGTCGGTGCAGGCTTCCACAAGTAATTATCAACGCTCATTGGGTCACGTAGTAATAGTCAAATAGTGCTTGATAAAAAGCTATCAGCTATCAGCTATCAGCTAAAAACTGCCAACACAAAACTCGAAAATACGTTTCAAAGCTGACGCCTGACGGCTTATAGCTGAACGCTTACCTGAATAAGGGGACTGTTCATCAGTGCTGAATCCTGAATTTAAGAGAGTTTTAAGCAGTGTATTCTGAGTATTTTTTCCAACTCCTCATTATACTCAGTACTTGGCACTCATCACCCAGCACAATTGAGGTAAACTACCGTCCCCAACGTAGTGTTTGGTAGTTTACCAATCCAACGACAAGATAAAGAGGATGGTTTGACAAATCTCCCTCCTCCTGATAAGGCATGAATTAGGAAACCTTTTTTCTGCCCTGTTCTTCAACGCAAATTGTCAGTCGAACAACCTTGTCGCTTTTTTCAGAATTTGGGAAAAAAGTGCGTTGTCAATCAATTTTGTCCTTTGACTTTCCAGTTATTATACTATTTCAGGAGGTGATCTGGAAAGTCACGTTGGCAACGTTTTTTGATTTTTCTGGGTGGAGGAGAAGAAAGGTTGTAAGGCAATACTACAAGGAATAGCAAAAATTAGAACCCCAGTATTTTTGAGATACCGGGGTTCTGGGACCTTAACTACCGTGCTTCCAAGCAGTATTGGGTTGTAGAGTATATAGTAGTCCATTAGAATAAACTATGAATTGGAGTTTTCCCTTATGAGCGTCATAATTCCCGACGACATCCTCCGAGCATCAAACATGACTGAGGATGAACTGAAATTAGAAATTGGCATCTTGCTTTATGAGCAAGGTAAAATTAGCAGTGGCAAAGTCCGAGCCTGGACAGGAATCACAGTACTTGAATTCCAGCATGAACTGGCTAAACGCGGTTTACACATCAACTATGATGTAGAAGACTTCCAATCCGATGTGCGGACACTGCAATCAATGGGCTTGTTGTGATTATAGTTAGCGACACATCACCGATTACAAACTTGGCAGCGATTGGTCAGTTAAATTTACTGCGTCAGTTGTATAGTTGCGTTATCAATAAGTTGCAATCCAAGAATCAATTCTCGACACTTCATCCTACCATTTATATCCGTGTTCTTTCCCCCATTGCAACCAAGCGGCTGCCATTTGTTTGATTTTTCCACGCTGTTCTGGTTTTACAGGGTTTTCGCCAGTAAGATATCTTAGTGCAGCAAACCAATAGTTTGGTCTTGTCTCAAGTTCTTTCAGTATCAAAGGTATTACTGCATCTCCCATTTCTATAATTTGGTGATATGCTCTATGGTTTGTTTTTTCACCAACAAATGATGAACCATTCACCTCTAATTCCCATAGAGTTGCTAATTCCTCAAACTTCTGTGCTATTTCTGTTGTCAGCATAGTTATCTTGACCTTGCCCTACAAAAGAATACAATTATAGAATACGAAGGCAAAGTTTTGGGTAGTTCGTCGCTTGTATCCCCTACACGCTGACCACAAGATTTGTACAATGAACCTTTCGACCAGACGCAAGAACAATTGCGGCTGACTATTGAAGCATTGCAGGAACGTCAAAAATACGAGTTGATTAACAACCGCGAATTTGGATTGTTGCACAATGCTGATTTCAAACAGCGCATTTACAGTCGTAGCGGTCCCCCACTCCCGATGACCCCCACCCCACAAGATGGATAATTTATTTCTTGGAAGTCCCTAAGAAGCGGACATTGGATCTGGTCTGGCAATTCCCAATTCTCCTAATTTAGTTTTAACATCCTCCCATTGAGAGCCACAGTAGTAGTATTTTTTATCCAGTAAATTTGCGATGTAATAGCCCTGTTTGCCTCCATTTATTCTAAAAAGCTCTAGAGCCACCTTTTTCATAGAAGTGTCAAAGGTAGCAAATAAATCTCTTTGAGAAAGCCAAGGTGCATTAAACCAATTAATAAACGGTTCGCCCTTTGTAAAAGCCCAACCATTGCCACGACGTTCGATAATTCGGTAGTAAACAGGGTAAAAAATCGTTGTATCTAAGTCTGACATAGCTTAATTTTGACTAAAATATGGTAAGAAAGCCCTTAGTGGCAACTCAGAGCTATTAAAAGCTAGTTACGGTTGTCTTGAGAGTCCTCGTCTTGTGGTTAGTCAGCCACATCTTCTAGGTCGTGTTTCTTTGTGCTTCTGTTCCCCGCCCTGATTCAGATAAAATTTTGCAGTAGCTTTTAAAACGATTTAACCGTCCTATCACTAAATGACCCTGGTCACAATCTTCATAAAGAAGATACCAAGCAATATCATGATAAATTAACTGTAATGGTACTACTTTTATTGGTCCAATACGATGATTGCCGTATAAGTCACTACCGCGAGAAATTTCAAGAGCTTGTCCTTGGATGATGGCTTTTTCTAATACTGATAATTTGTGAAATAGAGTATCTCGATAGTTTCCTTGTTCTGCCATTTCTTCTGGGTCAGTATAAACTATGGAACGATTGAGGTACTGTCTGACAGGGTAAAAAAATTCTCCGTCTTCCGGAAATCCACCACAAAGACAAGTTAACCGTCGGCGTCAATCTTTTTATTAAGCAGGGAGAGACTGTCTTGGGTGAAGCACAACTACCTCTCTTAGAACAAATTCTGATTTTTGGCAAATCTCAAATTAGCACCCAAGCTATCCGTGCTTGTTTGTGGCGGAATATTCCTATTGCTTATCTTTCGCGCATGGGTTACTGCTACGGACGTACTTTACCGATAGAGCGGGGATATCGACAATTGTGTCGCTATCAACAGCAATTGTCGCCAGTAGAACTGCTTATCACCGCTAGGGCGATCGTGCAAGCAAAATTGAAAAATAGTCGCATACCTAAAAAGTGCGGGAGCTTGATAGCCCCGTATTTTTAAATCGGGGTGTCCAAGCGACACGGGCAACTTTAGTTGCCTTCACTTTCTCTAGCCCAATTTTCTATAAGCTCACTAATGCTAGTTTCTTTAGACTTAGCAATTTTTTGCAAGATATCCCAAGCAGTTGGAGTTAAATATATTCTGTGGGACTGCTTTAATTCAGAGTACAATGCGGGTTTATTTCTTACCCTTTTTATTCCTTTACCTGTTGACATTTTTAGAACTGGTACGTTATACTAATTACAAGCATAGCAAATGTTAGGAGGTGATTCAAGATATGCCACGAAGTACAAAACCGTCATTTACTTTAGAGCTTCCGTTAAAGACAGACAGCCAGAAAGATTCAGAATTACAAGCTCGTTTTGAAGCGGCTAGAATGTTGTACAACAATGTCTTAGGTGAAGCTAAAACTAGAATGGAACTAGTACGCAATTCGGAGGCATATCAAGCAGCTAAAAAAATCCCACGTGACCGCAAAAAAGAACGTGCAGAAGCTTTCAATAAGGCACGGGAAGCGTATCGATTTAGTGATTATGATTTGCAGTCTTATGCCACTAGAGCAGCTAAGGACTCAAAATGGATTGCTGAAAAAATAGATGCTCAGACTCAACAAAAATTAGCAACTCGTGCATTTAGAGCTGTTGAGCGTGTTTTATTTGGCAAAGCAAAGGATGTTAGGTTTAAAGTTCCAACCCGGTTTCGTTCTGTGGAAGGGAAAACCAACAAACAAGGTATTCGATGGAAAGACGACCGAGTTATTTGGCTAGGACTGGAACTGCCAGCAATTCTTGAACCAAATAATATAGTTATTCAACACGGTCTGTCTAGCCCAGTTAAGTACTGTCGAATCATCAGACGTGAGCTTAATGGCAAACGACGTTGGTTCGTACAACTTGTTTTAGAAGGTGTCCCGTTTCAAAAACCACAGAATTATGTATCTGATGGAACTATTGGACTGGATTTAAATATTTCCAATATTGCTTTTGTAGGTGATAATCACGCTGACTTATTACCTTTTGCTGAGGGTGTTCCTACTTTCACCAAAGAAATAAATAAGCTACAGCGCAAAATGCAGCGTTCCCAGCGAGCAAACAATCCAGACAATTACGAACCGGATTTCAAATCACGTAGAGGACGTAAGGCTATTACCAAGAAAGGCAAAGTCAAATCATGTAAGGCTCAATGGAAGAAATCTAGTAACTACCGTAAAGCCGCACAGAAAAAACGTGAATTAGAACGTCGTAAAGCAGCATATGCTAAGTCTCAAAATCGTCGTGTAGTCAACGAAATATTGAGACATGGCAAACATATTAACACTGAAAATGTCAGTGTGAAAGGCTGGCAGAAAAGATACGGAAAAGCAATCTCTGTCAAGTCTCCAGGATTTGTACAATCAGAACTGATGCTCAAGGCTGAAAGAGCTGGAGGATCGTTCATTAAATTTTCTACTAACAAAACTGCGTTATCTCAAACTCATTTAGATGGCACTCGCATCAAGAAGTCGTTGTCTGAAAGAGTTCACAAAGATGTAACTGGTATTCCAGAGCATCAGAGGGATTTATTTAGCAGTTTTTTGAGTAGGCACGTTAATCAGAATATGTTGGTATTGCAAGATGCTCAAAACGAGTACTTGAGGCTGGAACCAGTCTTGTTGGAGGCATATCAACGTTATTTAACCCGCTTTTCAAGTAGGCGCGTCCGAAAGCAGGCAGTCTGATTCTCCCTCGGAGCGGGTTTCCAACGAGCCACTAATCGCTGACCAGATAGTCAATAAGGGCGAAAAGTCAAACGAAGATGTGGCGTGAATCCCCTAATTTCGCTCTTAGGGGAGGGTTCAAAAACAGTTTGTTTACAATCCTAGTTACTTATATCAGCCCTATCTGATTCGCTAGCTCCATGCTGTTGTATCTAGTCACTTACGATATTCCTTGCGACAAACGGCGCAAAAAAGTTTCAGATTTACTGGAAGGATACGGACAACGGGTGCAGTACTCGGTATTTGAGTGCAAACTCACTTCCGCCCAGTATAAAGAACTTTGCCAAAGGTTGAAAAAAAAGGTAAAACTATCAGAAGACAGTGTGAGATTTTATCCCCTGTCCCAGCACACTCTGGATCAGGTGCAAGCTTGGGGCGTCGGTCCCCCCGTCACCGAAGCACCTGGTTCGATAGTCATCTAATTAGCGGCGAGGGGGTCAGAAAAAAGCTGAAATGCCTATTCTTTCGTTGACCCGCTCGCCGCCCTGTCCTGTAAGGGTTTCAGCCATTTTTTCCATGACTTTTTCCTCTTTTTTGCCTCCAAAATCTGACCCCCTCGCTAACCGCCCCTGGACGCCTTACTGGGCGGGCGTTTAAAATGGAGGGGTCCCCACTCGCTGGGGAAGCTAATAGATTGGAAACATGATGGAGTTTGCTTTAAGCAGAATTGATGAATGCGTCCCCACTCGCTGGGGAAGCTAATAGATTGGAAACAATATTATGCAAATAATGTTCTTCAAGGGGTTACAGGTCCCCACTCGCTGGGGAAGCTAATAGATTGGAAACATATTTACTTGATTCTTTAGGAGCACCTACATCAAGGTCCCCACTCGCTGGGGAAGCTAATAGATTGGAAACTTTGGTTAATTGCCCTAAAAACGTTTTTAGCTTATTGTCCCCACTCGCTGGGGAAGCTAATAGATTGGAAACTTAAAAAAAATAATAATGTTGGTGCAGGGGAATTCTTGTCCCCACTCGCTGGGGAAGCTAATAGATTGGAAACTTCCTTCTTCGTAGCCAATAAAGGTTATGGTCATGTCCCCACTCGCTGGGGAAGCTAATAGATTGGAAACAATTAAGGGAGATAAATTAGAAGAACCGGCTAAGATAGGTCCCCACTCGCTGGGGAAGCTAATAGATTGGAAACGTGTCATTCATCGTTTCAAGTGTTAGATATAATCCGTGTGGTCCCCACTCGCTGGGGAAGCTAATAGATTGGAAACATAACGGTTTGGTTCTTTTCGTTTGCTTTGCTGATCAGTGTCCCCACTTGCTGGGGAAGCTAATAGATTGGAAACAGTTCTCCATTTACCATAGTTTGAAGCTCTTTTAGTTCGTCCCCACTCGCTGGGGAAACTAATAGATTGGAAACTTCTCCAGTTTCCACATTATACGGAGTGGTCTGCAAGTCCCCACTCGCTGGGGAAACTAATAGATTGGAAACTGAATTATGAATTATTGAAACTTCTGAATCAGATAAAACGTCCCCACTCGCTGGGGAAACTAATAGATTGGAAACGCCATCTAAAGGCGTCTAACATCTCGGTTATGTAGCGGTCCCCACTCGCTGGGGAAACTAATAGATTGGAAACATTAATTTGTGGTACTTTGGAGGAAAACACACTGAAAGTTCCCACTCGCTGGGGAAACTAATAGATTGGAAACCGCCTATCCGTACAAGCACGGAATTTTTACTAGAAAAGTCCCCACTCGCTGGGGAAACTAATAGATTGGAAACACAGAAAAGTCTTCTGATAAAGCGAATTTATATAAAGGTTTATCTAAAAAAATTCATTGAGAAAAACAGGAGTTTAGAGATAAGATATTACCAGAATTCGATAAACTCTTTAAAGACAAAGGACTTTTAAATGATTAGCGATCGCCAAGAAGAATCTTTATTAGAAATGGGAGTTTCACCAGAAACAATCGAATTATTGAAAGATGTTGAGTTAGACGAAGCGTTTCAGATATCAAGTCTTCCTGATGTTCCCGATGATGAAGCGGTAGCATTGTTAATGGTCGCCCATGACTTGGATGAGGAAATGGCACAAGAAATGTTAGCGGTTGTCAAATACGACCAGAAATCAATTACAACTGAAGATGAAGAGCCTTAAAGTCCGCACTCGCTGGGGAAACTAAATAATAGTTTAAATGTTCGAGATTGATTTTACTGAAAGCGCTATTGAGGATTTACGCTATCTTAAAAAGACAGAACAAAATCTTATTTTAGATAGTATTGAACAGCAATTATCACAAGAACCGTTAGCCATAACCAAAAACCGCAAACCACTTCGTCCCAATAATATATCAACGTGGGAATTACGGATTGATAAATATCGTGTATTTTATGATCTAGATATAGAGGAAAATTTAGTTATAATCAAAGCAGTTGGCAGCAAAGAGCATAATCAACTATTTATTCGCGGGAAGGAGTTTGAATTATGAGAACTATTGATATTTCAACAACAAATCCCAATCTCACAGAAATATTATCATTGGCGAGTGAGGAAACTATTATCATTAGAACACCAGAAGGACGAGAATTTGTAATATCAGAGGTAGATGATTTTATCCACGAGGTTGCTTTAACGGAACAAAATCAAGAGTTGATGGAGTTTTTAGCACAGCGTTCAAAAGAAACAAAGCGCCATAGTCTTAGCAAAGTTCGAGATATGTTAAATCGAGAAGAATAGAGTAGTGACAGACAAATTTTATTTATAAGTATCTTGAGGACATTATACCCATGACTCAAACAATAAACAAAACAGTAACATTTGAAGAATTCGTCAACTGGATACCAGAAGATAAAAGATATGAACTACACGACGGGGTAATTGTTGAAGTGGCTCAACCAGTTGGTACGCATGAAAATGTTTTTGCATTTTTATCTAGAAAGATAAACGTAGAAATAGACCACTTAAATTTACCCTATCTTATCCCTTCTAAAGTACTAGTAAAACCTGATGGTAAGGACTCAGCTTTTTTACCCGATGTATTGGTGTTAGATAAGCGTAACTTGAAGAATGAGCCTTTATATCAGAAAGAGTCTACAGTTTCACAAAGCGAATCAATACCATTAGTCGTAGAAGTCGTAAGTACTAATTGGGGTGATGACTATGCTGTTAAATTCGAGGAATATGAGAATATAGGTATACCAGAATATTTGATTGTTGATTACTTAGGGGTAGGTGGTAAAAGGTTTATCGGTAGTCCTAAACTACCTACTATTACCGTTTGTCAATTAGAAGATGGTGAGTACAAAAGTATTTTATATAGAGGTGATGAGATGGTTCAATTAAAATCATTTCCAGAATTGAAACTGACTGCAAACCAGATTATTCAATCCGCTCAAGTTGAAAATTAAAAAGCTAGTACAACAAAAGTCGGTAAAGTGATTAGATACGAATCAGCGATTTATTTATAAACCGCAGATAAACGCAGATGAACGCAGATGAATACAGAGAAATTTTCATCTAGATCAGGAGGATGTTATTAGTTTGGAAGGGTTTTTAGAATGCGATCGCCCTACCTAAAATTAAAAAAGCCAGCCATTGATTTATGCGCTCGTACTTCACCTGCTCTCCAATGTTGTGATGATGAATAGTGAAGTATGATATTATATAAGGCTCTTATACCAATTCTCTAAAATTTCGCTACACATGAAATACCTTGTAAGAGGTTGTTTGAAAAGTGGTTGGCTGTGATTTTAGGCACTTATTGATCCCCCCTAGCCCCCCTTAAAAAGGGGGGGAAAATACTCTAACGGTCCCCCTTAAAAATGGGGGAAAATACTCTAACGGTCCTCCTTAAAAAGGGGAGAAAATACTCTAACGGTCCCCCTTTTTAAGGGGGATTTAGGGGGATATCAAATATAATTGCTACTGATGAAAAAACTTTTCAAACATCCTCTAAGGGCGAACAGCCGAGAGCCCCTACCCAGGATATATGTTGTCCTCTTTTGGAGAATTGGTATTAGCTGAAAGCTGAAAGCTGACTCCTCAAAGTATATTCGCGACTGCGATGGTTTCTCGCTGTGAAATAAATTTTGCGGCTTCTAGCTGAACACAGATTTATCTGGCCATATACAATATCTAACCCGTTTTAACGGGTTTGAGCTTTTAGCCCGAATTTTAATTCAGGGCTTATCTTCAACCAAGATGCATATTTTTTATAAATTGTCAACAAAAAAGAAAATATTTATCCTAAACGTTACAAATAGCCCAAAGCGTTACCAGACAAGCATTTGAAGCTCAAAAAGATTTTTTAGTGAATATTCGCGGATATTGGACAGTTGGGGATATCAATTCATACAATCTTTCATAGGATGCAATCAAAGGAATTTCGCCTGTGTCAGAAGCATACTGGCAAGCTAAAATCTGGGGTTTACTCCATGACCCCGTGCTAAAAGCATTACATAATAATCAGTCAGGACGAGGTGACAATAGTTTCTGGCAACAGTTACCCGCTATGCAAAACTGGGTGGAGAATGGCTGGAATCCAGAAAAATCTGGTGGGAAAGTTTTGGAACATATCCACCTAGCAGACTACATCGCCTCAGCAAGCGATCGCGGTGCCATTGGCAGTGTTACAAGTAGTATTAACTACAACGACAATGGCTTGGAAATTACCCATCTCCTCTCAGGAGCACATCTAACTCTTAAAATCAAGCAACATTCAGAACTCATCAAAAACCGACGGAACTATCTACAAAAGCAAGAGCAAAATCTATTTAATATCATACCACCTGAAATTAACAAGAAACCAGAAAACGAGAAAGATTACAAACGCCTATTTTGGTGGTTATGGCGGTGTCTACCAGAAGCCACCTGTCAAGCTTTAGAAGATGAGTCATTGTTACTCATGCCTGCAGAAACCCGCTTGCCAGATAGTTCTATTTGGAGTCATGCTAGTATTACGGCAGCTCTTGCGGGTGCGTTAGCAGGGTACGACCTCACCACAGAACAAATCAGACGGTGGTCATCTCAAAACACTTTATCCCATCCTTATATAGTTAGCTTTACCTTTACCCCGGTCCAAGAACTCATCAAAGCCAGCCGTAAAATGCGCGATTTTTGGGCAGGTTCTTGGATATTACACTACCTTTGTGCTAAAGTATCCTGGCAACTCGCCCAACAATACGGTCCCGATAGCCTACTCTATCCCAGCCTATTTCAACAACCACTTATAGACCATTGGTTATTACAACATTATCCAGAGTTTCAGGACTGGATTCAAAAGCCATGCGATCGCTCCCTCCTCACAGCCGGATTTCCCAACGTCCTCGTTTTAATTCTGCCAAAAGATAAAGTCAAAGCAGCGATGCAAACAGCCCAGCAAACCATAAAACAAGCATGGCTAGAAATAGGCGAGTTAGTTTTTCAAGAACTACATAACCGCCATTGGATGCCAGACTTGCAACCCAATCACAAAACATGGCAAGGTTGGTTAAAATCCCAATGGCAATTTTACTGGGCTGCTGTACCCATTGGGAAAGAAGGAGAAGCCCTAAAAAATGCAGCTATCCCAAAAGAAAGAGAAACCGAATTTCAAGCTTGGCTAGATGCTCAAAACCAAGCCTACAACTTAACATCTGACAAAAAACGACTCTTTAAAGAAGCAGAAATCGATTTTCTCAGAGAAGCATACAAACAACGTTTAGAAAAACAAGGTAGAAAATTTAGCGTCAATGTTGGTTCTTGGTGGGCTAGCATCTTCGACCAAACCAGATACACCCTATCTGCAGTCAAAAACCCCCGAAATTGGCAAATACCCACAGCCTTTGGTCCTCGTTCCACAATCTCTGGTATTGGTCCAGTCGTACATCCAGAGAAAGACTGGGTGAGTGAAGGGGAAACCAAAAAATACTGGGAAAGACACGCAGGTTTATTTGATGGAAGAGAACAACTCAACGCCACAGAAACTGTAAAACGAGGCTTGGAAAAGGTTCTCACAAAGCTCATCGGTTTAAATAAGGAACTAATTGCAGCCTCTTACCCAGACTTAACCGCAGGAGTAGCAGGATACCTCAAAGTCAAACAAGCCCAGGGAGACACAGACCATTGGCGTCACTTCAACAAAGCCTGTCAAGCCGTGATAATAGAGGTTCCTTGGACTAAAGATGTCATCCAACAAATGAAAAGCAAATGGGGAATCCCTTGGATAGATGATAACGACACCCTCCCGAAACAATATCATCCCCGTCTTCTCAATGCTGGGTGGTTGGTGGAGGAAGCAGAAATCCCTGACATCAAGCAATCACAACAGGATTTGGAACGGGAAAAAGACCCAGAAATAGCCGAACTCCTAAGACAAGAAATCAAGCAAATTAAACAAGAATATCGCCAGAAAATTCAAAAGACTATTGACAAATTTTATCCCAACAACAACCCTGCGAACTGGTATGTTTTAGCAGCGGGTGACGGTGATGAAATGAGTAAATGGCTGAAAGGACAACACTTGGAAAAATACAGCCACTATATTCCTCAAAGTTTAAAAAAACAAATTCAGGAATCAGAAAAGCACAACCAGCAACCAAAAGAAATAAACGAACTGTGTCAAAAGTTTTTAGAAACTAAAAAACGCATGGGACCCTCAACCCACAGCGCCCTCAGCCGTGCTTTGTTAGATTTCTCCAATCAACTGGTTCCCTACCTGACCGAACAACGCTACGCCGGACGCTTAATTTATGGGGGTGGTGATGATGTCTTAGCATACACTAATCTTTGGGAATGGGATAGATGGTTGTGGGATATTCGCCAGTGTTTCTGTGGTGAGAAAGACCCACAAGGGGAGTTTAAGAATGAGGGTGATTATTGGCAATTGTTAACAAAAAATAATCAGCGTCCTTTATTTACAATGGGAAGGAAAGCCACTATCAGCTTTGGTGTTGTCATCGCTCATCATTCTGTTCCTCTTGCTATTGCTTTGGAAAATATGTGGGAAGCGGAGAAAAAAGCCAAGGAATATATTACTCCAAATGGAAATAAAAAAGATGCTGTACAGGTGAGGGTTTTGTATGGGAATGGTAATATTTTACAGGCGACTGCTAAGTTTTCTGTTTTCTATAAATGGCACTCTTTACTGAATCTTGATTTTGACATAGATGCGGCTCTTTTTGAACAAGCTGCTACTGTTTGGAGTCAACACCCTGCACCAATTAAAGATGCGATCGCACCTTGGACTCGTGCTTTTTGCGATCGTCGTGAACTGTGGAAGGGGGATGAGGTTGTGAAGAAGGTGTTTCAGGAGTGTTTAGCGGAGTTTCTTGAATCTTTTTTTGATGAACCGCAAAGGCGCAAAGAACGCAGAGAGAGAGTGGAGGAGGAGATTGAAAATTGGTTGAAAATTGCAGCTTTTACAATTCGTAATCGAGAAATAATTCATAATTCATAATTCCTATGTGGTATACTTTAACACTGTTAGATGTGCTATTATTGCGTGATGCTAAACCCTTCACTCCTGGGGAAAGGGCTTGGGCGGGGAGTGTGTTTCCGCCAAACGGTCACACTATTGCTGGGGCTATAAGTGCGTTAATTCAACGAGGTCAGGGGAATGAATTTAGACTGATAGGACCGTTTTTCTGTTTGAATGGCGAGACTTTATATTTTCCCCGTCCTTTGGGGTTTGTGGGAAAAACACCATTAGTTCCTGTGGATTGGGATGAGGATTCTCATTTACATCAGGTTATGACTGACCCTTTGCAACCCCGTCCTCTAGTGAAACCCTCGTGGATAGCTTACCCAGATGAAGATGAAGAAGAAGAAGTTCAGGGACAATTCCGTCAGTATTTACCCTTTGACGTGATTGAGGAATATCTAAAAACCGGAGAGATTGAACCAACCCATTGGCAATTACAATATCCTGGTGAGGATAAACCTTGGATGGTCGAAACCCGTCCCCACAATGCTATTACAGAAGGAACTCGTCAAGTTAAAGACGCAGATGGTTATTTTGTAGAGAATGCAATTCGTCTGTATCCTGGTTGGAGTTTAGCTATTGGGATTGACCGAGAAATTGACACTCCCACAACCATACGCTTGGGAGGTGAGGGACACCGGGTGATTGTCCACCGTTGTCCGGAGTTAGATAGACAGTGGGAGACTCTGCAAAAGTTATCTGAGACTAACTTTCAAGCAGGGGGAAAATCCCTTGCTTACTTGGTAACACCAGGAGTCTTTGAACGTAAAGACAGAGATAACAACCAAGAAGCTTGTGTTTGTCAGGCTTCTCCTTGGGAATGGAAGTTAGCCCATACCATCAATCGCAATCAAACCCCTGGACCCTTAGTGAGCTTTGCTACCGATAGACCCGTCCCTATCAGCTGTCGCTTTCGACTCAAAGACGAAGGAAGTAAAAGCATTCCCGCACCGCAAGTCTTCGCCGCACCACCTGGTAGTTTATATTACCTGAACCAACCACAACCCCTGTTTCAGGATAATCCTAACACTAAAGTACACAATTGGAGACAACTTGGTTATTCAGAATTACTGTGGATTTCATATTTGAACAATAAGTAAGTGAGAAGAAAAATGCCTGACGTTCGGATTGGTTATATGTATAGTCTTGCTCCAATTCATTGCGGTGGAGAGGGCGATTTAGGTAATATTTTGGAAATTGCACGTGAAGTACATACCAATTTTCCCTATGTCCCCGGTTCTTCTTTGCGAGGAAGTCTTAGGGAAGAAGTGAAGCTGACAGATAATGATTCGGCTGATGCTTTGTTTGGGAAAGAATTAGACAAGCAAGGTCAAATGGGTGTACATCAGGTATGGTTTGGTGATGCACGCTTGTTATGGGTTCCAATGCGAACTATGTCTATGAATGGGGGTCGAGACATTTTTTGTTGGGTGAGTTGTCATTCTTTGATTCGCGACCATGCTCTTATCGCAGGTCACGAAATTATTTTATTTCCTAATGAAGCGGTTGGAACTACTCCCGGAAACTATATTGTAGCTGATGCTCAAATTCAAGTTGGTCGTCTCTCTGATGGGCAAGAAAGAGCAATTTCTTTAGCTGGAAATTGGGCAGATTCTCTAACAAATGCTGTTCGACCAACTTGGGAAAAAAATCGAATTATTCTCCCTGATGCTGATTTTCAAGTTTTGATGGAACATTCTTTATGGACGCAAGTTCGGAATAAAATACAAGACGAAACGGATGGAGTCAATCAAGCCGGTTCTGCTGAAGTTTTCTGGACAGATGTTTGCATTCCTAGAGATACCATCCTCTATTTTCCTTGGGGTTACAGCTTACTAAAAGAAACACCTATATCTTCAAATCAACATGATGTGTTAATGAGTATTTTGCAAGGGCTTTTCCAAGTGGGTGGTCAAGCAAATGTGGGACGTGGTTGGGTTCAAGGGTGGACAAATAACACTATGGCACCTTCCCTTCTAAATGTTAGTGCAATGGTATCAAAGTAAATTGTTTGACAAATGATTATGTATTCTTGTGCCTCTTCAATACTACCAGAACAAATGAGTTTGAGTGCTCACAAACACATTCAAACTTACTTAAGGACTTGCCATAAACGTAAGATAGATAAAAACGATTTGACCGCTGTCTTACGTTTGTCTCAGCATCTTAGGGTATTTGGTTTGCTGTCTGCGGTTGGCTATGTTAATCAGTTTAATGCCCAAGGAGGTGAGGTGCGAGAGCGGACTGTCCCTGTTTGGGTGTCTTTGCTCGGTCAGATGTTTGATGAAGCTAATCCACCTGCACGGGAACAGCTGATGGAAATGGTTATACAAATGACCAGAGAACAGCCACAACAGTATATGGCAACTTGGCGTAGGTCTTTAATCTTAGCCAACCATTGGAATTTCTGGGCTAGAGCTTATCAGGAGGAATGATGTACACCGGACTTCAGTTAATTGAATTACTTGAAAGACAACATCAACAGCGATCGCAGTCTGGTTTGTTCAAAAAAGATTCCTTTACCCTACTGTGGCGAGCTAAAGTTGGCTCCTTTCCTCACCCAGATTTAGAAACAATAGTTTCTGCTGGTGAACCTTGTGGTGCATGGCGACTAAGGGATGGACGACGACCTGAGGACAAACGCAACGTTGGACAAAACTGGGATCAACTTAAAACCTTGCCCCTCAATGGTTATATTCCTGGATCATCTATCCGAGGATTAGTAAGAGCTTGGGCTCAGAAGCGCTCAGACATTTTACCCAGAATGTACCAACTCCTTGGGTATCAAGATAACGGTACCATTAGCGCTGGTAAAATAGAATTTTTGGACGCATGGCCAACTACGCCAACTAAACTCACACTAGATATTGTCAATCCACAGCAGAGTTTTCAAGTTTTCCACGAAGGTCAAAGCACACCCCTATCTTTTTATACCCTAGGCGATGGTCAAGATACCATCACTCTAACAGTCGCGATTCGAGGAATTCCCGGAAAAGCTACAGATGCTGAAGTCGATGAAGTTTGGCGATGGGTGCAGCAAGCACTAATTTCGTATGGTGCTGGTAGTCGAACTGCTTCTGGATATGGAACGCTCAAATATTCAAGTTCCTTAAAACAAGAACAAGACCCTGGTTATAAGGTTAAACAATTTGACTTCATCCTTTACAGTCAAGGCAGCGCAGGACCGAATATGACAACAATGGAACTGCGACCTTCCCATTGGCGAGGTTGGTTGCGGTCTTGGATGTTGCGGTTTTTTCTGGGAGTCATGTCTTTAGAAGATGCACACAGAACCGTAGGTGAACTACTTGGGACGTTAGAACCAGAAAGCCGCAAAGGGTGTGTACGATTACAAATGTTCAAGGGATCGACTTGGGGCGATCGCTCTGAGAGTCATCCCAGCTTCTACGCATGGAAAGGAAAGTTACAAATTAGCGCCCCCAGCGATATTTTAAATACAATCGTTCTACCTGTCATCCGATTTGCAGTTATGCTTGGTGGTGTTGGTCGCGGTTGGCGCAGACCATTGCATATATTCCATATGAATAATGGTAGGTCGGCTGCAAGAGGGACGTATTTGACTTTAACTCATAGGGTTCAAAATACAACAACACAAGAATGGGAACCAAAATCCTATGGTTTGCCTCTAGATCCTAATAGATGGCAGAGAGCTTATGCTGATTGGCTTGTAGCTGTTCGCGATCGCTGGACTGACAGAGTGACAGTAGATAACCACAATATTATCGCAGAGGTTTTTTCTCCTGCTACCTGTGCCGTGTACGCCCTTCCTGGTCCAGATACAGACCCATTACAACAGTATAATTGGCAGCAAACAGACAATGCAGAAGCAACTCGTGGAGATGGTGTTTATCTCATCTACCAGCAAAACCCACCGCGCAATTACAAACGCAATATTGATTTAGGTGGAAATGCAGCTGGTGGTGGGAATGCTCATTGCTCTTGGGTGAGTATCAAGCGCGTCAAAATTCCTAATCGGCAAGAAGAGACAGACTGTCAAGAAATTGTTTGTCTATTTATGGGAGGACAAACACCCAATGGTAACCATGTACGTTCTCGTTTTCTCCGCGATTTAAACAACATGACTGGTGCTATCTATTTATTCGGCGTACAGCCTCCACCAGGTTAATTTGGACAATAGCCTAGTTCCTCTTTCTTCTAAAAATTTATTTTTCACATGAATATTACATTCAATGAACGCAATCGAGTAGACACCTTAATTATTACTGTTGGTACTCGTCAAATAGGATGGAAGTGTAAAGATGGTGCGACTCGTTCCTTTGGTGCAGATGGTAATATTGGCTATCCGCGTCACGTGGATGAGCTTTATCAAGAATTAGGGATTGAACGAGGTATTTACCAGGACAAGGATAAAACTCACCCTTGGAGTGCAAGGGATTTAGGCAAACGGTATTATGAATACTGTACGGAGTGGCTTGGTGGTGATTTTAGCCAAGTGGAACTTCTTCTAGACCAAAAGATTATTGAAGTCGGTGTTCAACAAGGTTTAAAGCATATCATTTTGTGGGGAACAGACCAACCAGAAAATGTTTCTTGGTTTTACCGTCGATTGGATACTTTATGGTTAGCAGAATTAATGGCGGGAAAAATCAAAAGCATTTTTCCTGATGTGAGAGTCGATATTCACGCACCCAAAATTAACGCTAATGACAGTGCTGCTATTCGTCAAGAACTGGAACTCTTGGTATTACAAGAAGCGCTTGCTTTTTTCTCTCCCAATGGAGACGAAGAATTTGTACTTTGGATACAAAACAAGGGATGTGCGCCTGCGATCGCATCAGGAGTAGAAATTTGTGCAGCTGCTTTAGTCCGTCAGTGTCAAGTTTTCAATGCTAACCCTGATGAACCGGAAATGTTTTTTACTCCCTTGACAAATTGTTCTAAAACTGCTAATCCTTCCCAAACATTTAAACTCATCGCAATGGGAGAATACTTCTGGTCTTTAGAACGCCTACGCGTTATTTCTGCTTGGGAAAGGGGAGATTTTGCCGAAGCTCAATTGTGGTTAAAAGTTCATCAGAATCGTTATCCCAGTTTGTATAAATTAGCAGGCTATTTAGCATTATATACCAATTGGGAAACCGAGACTTTTGTAAGATTCATTCGTGATTGGTTGCGTTCCAATGATGTTGCTAGACTAGTCTCTAGTGAACAGATTCAAGTTTGGCAAGAAAAATTGCATTATATTAAAAATTATTCATTAATCGAAGCTTGGGAATCTTATTTTCTTGTCGAACTATTACTACTTCGTCAAAATTATACTTCAGCATTTATGCAATTTTCTCAACTTATAGAACGTTTATTATACATTCAGTGTTGTGAGAAAAATTGGATAACTCAAGGTATTATTACCCCACGTCCTCATTTAGTACATTTAGGAAGAGATTATCAACCAGGAATAGCGGAATTGATTGAAGGATGGCGGATTTTTAAGAATTTATCAACAGAGAATAAGTGGTTTCAGTTATTAAATCGTATTCGTATAAAACGTAATGAAATAGTTCATTCTGCTAAACCTGTGACTTTTGCTCAAATTCGTTTTATCTGGACAGAGGGTGGTTTCTTTACCGTCCCCTCATCAGAAGATCCAGAGATTGTGAAAGCTTTGATGCTGGATGTTCTCAAACAAATTAGCCCAGCTATAAAAGTGGAAAATTTATTAGTACCCTCTCTCTATCAATGGGGGTTAAGTTTGTTGCAGCCAGTGAAGTAGAGAGATTATAGTACAGAATTGCATAAGTTTGTAGCGTTATAGTTTGTGTTTGAGATGCATGCGCTAAAGCGCTACTACAAGCCTTTATTAGGATACGAATTTATGTAAAATCAATTTTTGTCAATGTGTCAGTCCTAAAACCTTTGAGTAAATTGTAAAAAATTCTCTACAAGAGGTGTTAGAGTATTTTGTTGCCAAATCACAGCAGTTTCTATTACAGGTACTTGTTCTCGTAAATGACGATAAACTACACCAGACCTTTGAAGATTCTGTAGAGAAGACGGTGTAATCGCTACACCCATTCGGGCTGAAACTAGTCCAATGATTGTTTGCATTTGAATCGCCTCCTGAGTAATGTGAGGTGAGAAATTTGCTTGTTGAAAAAGACTCATGATGCGATCGTAAAGTCCTGGTGCTAGATAGCGGGGGAACATAATCAAAGGTTCACTCTGAAGCGATCGCACTGAGATATTTTCTGTTTGAGCCAAGGAATGAGTTGACGGTAAAGCCACAACTAAAGTTTGTGTGTGAATACACTGATAAGATAGTGTCTCATCTTCCAAAGGTGGATGAGCAAAACCCACATGAATCAGGGAATCTCTGAGTGCTTGTTCCTGTTGACTTGTCGTTAACTCCCGTAACACGAGTTCTACTTCCAGAAATTGTTCGTGAAATTCTTGCAAAATCAAGGGTAATAAGTCGTAAATGACTAAACTCGTAAATCCTATTCTCAGTTGACCTGTTTGACCTCTTCCAATCCTTTGAGTCAGTGCTACTGCTGTTTCTAATTGCACTAGTAGTTGATAAGCCTCTTGTAAAAAAACCTTACCAGCTTCTGTCAGCTGTACTTGTCGCTTAGTTTTGCGATGAAAAAGTTGTACCCCTAGTTCGGCTTCTAGCTGCTGAATTTGTTGGCTCAGGGGCGGTTGAGCTATATGTAGTCTTTCTGCAGCTTTACTGAAATGTAGTTCTTCAGCTACAGCAATAAAATAGCGCAGGTGTCGTAGTTCCATATTTTTGATATTTTATAAATCTCAATTCCTAACAAATATATATTGGACATCTCAAAAAAGTCTACTTATGATACTCATACAGAAATTGGCTCGATACTAGAGGAAGAACAATGTCAGAGAATTTCAGAAGTAAATTGGTCACACAAGGAGTGCAGCGAACCCCAAATCGGGCTATGCTGCGTGCAGTAGGTTTTCAGGATGAAGACTTTAACAAAGCAATTGTGGGTGTAGCAAATGCCTACAGCACCATCACTCCCTGTAACATGGGGATTAATAAACTCGCACAAAGAGCTGAAGTTGGAATTAAACTAGCCGGGGCAATGCCGCAAATGTTTGGCACAATTACGATTAGTGATGGGATTTCAATGGGAACTGAAGGGATGAAATATTCTCTAGTGTCACGAGAAGTCATTGCTGACTCTATTGAAACCGTCTGTAATGGTCAAAGTATGGATGGGGTGATTGCCATCGGTGGTTGTGATAAAAATATGCCAGGGGCAATGATTGCAATAGCACGGATGAATATCCCGGCGATTTTTGTTTACGGTGGAACAATCAAACCCGGACATTATAACGGTAAAGAGTTGACTGTTGTCAGTTCTTTCGAGGCTGTTGGTGAATACAGCGCTGGCAAAATTGATGAAAATGAGCTATTAACAGTTGAACGTCAAGCTTGTCCAGGTGCTGGTTCCTGCGGTGGGATGTACACAGCAAACACCATGTCTTCTGCTTTTGAAGCGATGGGGATGAGTTTGCCTTATTCTTCTACAATGACAGCAGAAGACGATGAAAAAGCTGATAGCACCGAACAATCAGCCAAGGTATTGGTAGAAGCGATTCGCAATCAACTATTACCCAGACAGATTATCACCCGTAAATCCATAGAGAATGCCATCTCTGTGATTATGGCGGTGGGTGGTTCTACAAATGCGGTGTTGCACTTTCTGGCGATCGCGAGTGCGGCTGGTGTAGAACTTAATCTAGATGACTTTGAAACTATCCGTAGTCGCGTACCCGTTTTGTGTGATTTGAAACCAAGCGGTAGATATGTTGCTACAGACTTGCACAGAGTTGGCGGTATACCCCAAGTCATGAAGATGTTACTCGTGCATGGTTTACTCCACGGTGAGTGTATCACCATCACTGGTAAAACTATTACCAAAATTTTAGCAGATGTCCCCAATGAACCACCCAGCAATCAAGATGTGATTCGTCCTTGGAATAACCCGATGTATCCCCAAGGTCACCTAGCCATCTTAAAAGGAAATCTCGCTACAGAGGGAGCAGTAGCAAAAATTACCGGAGTCAAAAATCCCAGCATGACTGGTTCTGCACGGGTTTTTGACTCCGAGGAAGAATGCTTAGATGCTATCCTTGCAGGTAAGATTAAAGCTGGTGATGTCATTATCGTCCGCTACGAAGGACCTATTGGCGGTCCTGGTATGCGGGAAATGCTAGCACCCACCTCAGCAATTATTGGTGCGGGTTTAGGTGATGCAGTCGGGTTAATTACTGATGGACGCTTTTCAGGCGGTACTTACGGAATGGTCGTCGGACACGTAGCTCCCGAAGCCGCCGTTGGTGGTGCGATCGCTCTGGTTGAAGAAGGAGATAGCATCACTATTGACGCTAATTCTCGATTGTTACAAATCAATATTTCCGATACAGAATTAGCCAGTCGCCGCGCCAAATGGAAACCCCGTCCACCCCGTTATACAAAAGGCGTCTTAGCAAAATATGCTAAGTTAGTTTCCTCTAGCAGTGTTGGTGCTGTCACAGACTTGAATTTATTGGATGATCTTATGTTAGACTAATCACCTAAGAAATAAGGTATTGCTGATTCCTGGGATGAATTTTGGCTCACGCAAAGACGCAAAGGCGCAAAAAATCGCAGTTTATCCTTAGCTAAAAATCTCAATTCATCCCTTTATTATGCAATGCCATAATTTCATCACTAAGGGACTTCCAAATAAAAAAGTATCCAACAATCTCTTGTGGTACGTCTGTCTGGTGACGTCACTGAACGGAGGCGGGCGAGGACGCCCACCCCACAAGATGGATAATTTATTTCTTGGAAGTCCCTAAATCTCTGAAAGCATCCTAATCCATATAATTGTTCGTGATGAGAGTTATCGTGAGCTAATTAATATCCTCTCACCTGGATCAATTCCTTCAACTTCCAACTCTTGCAGTTTCTCACTGGACGCAGGTTGAATTTTTGTGCATCTATCTACAATTAAAATTGCACTGTTCCGGATAGCTTGAATTGCGATCGCTACCCTTTAGAGGATGTTTTAAAAGTCTTCTCGTCAGTAGCATGCACATTTCACATCCACTATTATCCCCCTTAAAAAGGGGGACCGTTAGAGATTTTCCCCCCTTTCCAAGGGGGGCT
>JAWQFQ010000135.1:7548-24821 GCA_035967975.1 Scytonema sp. PMC 1070.18 | reverse complement strand
GGGGGATCAACCAGTGCTTGAAATTACAGCCAACCACTTTTCAAACATCCTCTTATTTAAACCCGTTTAAACGGGTTTAAGCTTGAGCGCCCAAATTTTAATTTAGGGCTTAATCGGTAAAAATTGCGAGGTCTAGAAACCCGGTTTCTCTGCTTTTACGATTTAGGATTGCTATATGCAAAATTTGTATCAGGTGGTAAGAGATAAGGGTTTTCCCACAATAAAGTAAGATGATGTCCAATATGCTGTTTTGTATTATCATTAATAGCTTGAGTCCGTTTTTCTTTTATGCGATTAATCAATCCAGCAATTGGACCTTTTCTAAGCTTTTGCACTTCCTCTTGATAGCTACTAGATTCTACATTTTTTCTTAACAAAACTATAACTGGAACTGATTTCTGCTCGATAACCTCCATAACTTCCTTTGATGGTGGTTGTAGAAGCTTAATACATATGATTTTAGAATTATTTGGTAACTTTGTATATAATTCTCTGTGGTCGCCATCTCGATAGACAAGAGTGTTTGTATTTGAATGTCTAACTTTTTTCTCTAAAGACTCCCACTTTTTTCTCCAATCCTCTTCAAAATTTGTTGAACGTTTGTTATGGCGAATAACGACATTATAATGAGCACCAATGGAAATTCCTTCGATTTTCTGACATTTCAAACAGTCAATAGGTTCTTTCAGTAACTTAAAAGGTACAAAAAACACAATTGTAAAAGTTGAACTTGATAGCTGATAACCTTTAGTCTTAATTTCCTTAAAATATTCTTCAATTAATAGAGGAATTTCCTTTAAACTAAAATCTTCTTTCTCTCCTACTTGCAAAGGTATATAACCCTCATAATTTTTAAGTTTCAAATCAATTTTATGATTGCGCCCATCAGGAACAAACCAAGCTGAGACAAGATAACGCTTCCTCTGGTTCACACTACTTGTAACTAACCTGATAATAAGGTTAGTAGGAATATTTGACTGGTGTTTCTCACTACTTACTTTCTTTTCCTTCTTTCTTGGCTCTAACCAACTCTGCAAAAAAAATGATGGTTCTGAATGCTTAAGCCATTGTTCTAGTGAGTCTTTAAGAGGGGTTGTAGAAATAGTTTCATTTAATAATAAATGTTTGACAAATTGCACATTTTGATTATCTGATGTCTTTTCATTTAGCATCACCCGTTCATTATCTAATTGTTGGAGTTGCTCGAAAATCTTTTTAAGAGAATCAACATCTTCAACCCAATCATGCCATTCCTGAGGACAACAAGCCAAGAAGGCTTGCTTCATTTCTTGCAAATATTGGTTTTCACAAGGAGTCAGTATCTGACTTAAGGTAAATTTCTGCAAATCAGGATTACCAGGGTTATACTCATAAGCCTGTTGAATCAATTGAGTGAGCCATCCCTTAGCATTAGCATCTTCAATTAATCTAAAAACGATAGTTTCTAAATTATCTCCCATCGCAATTTTATTTAGATTTTTATCCTCAAATGCAATGAGGAGAAACTGTTCAAGCTTTTCCTGGGACGGATAAGCACTCATCAAAGCCTCTGTTAGTTGTTTTGTTTGTGAACCATCCAGCTTCATATCATTACCTTTACTATTTCCAGAAGAAGGCTATGAAAAAAACAACACTGTTTCCCCGTTTCAAGACTTCCCGTGAAAAGTCAGCATATCATTGCTACTCAATACCTGTTAACTTTAATAGATACACCTCAGGTTTATCCATCTACGGAAACTAAGTAGTTAGACGATGTTTTAAAAGTCTTCTTGTTGCAAAACACTTCACATCCCCCTAAATCCCCCTTAAAAAGAGGGACCTTTAGAGATTTCCCCCCTTTTTAAGGGGGGCTAGGGGGGATCAACCAGTGCTTGAAATTACAGCCAATCACTTTTCAAACATCCTCTTAGACGTTAATTCACGCCTTGACAACTTGATTAGTTATTCTCAGTCTATTTGTGTAGAATTCGCGCTATGATCTGGAAATTTGTTTGTGGGACTTCTTGTTGACGGGCGAGACGCCCGTACCACAAGAGATTTAGCATATGTGTATTGTATGATTTCAGAAACCCGGTATCTCAAAGATACCTGGTTTCTTGGCTTACACTATCACAACCCCATGTTGGAGGACTTCTGTCAATTTTTGAGCAGATAGGGGTCGGTAGTAAAAGAAACCTTGTACGTTTTCGCACTGGATGGACTTCAAAAACTCAACTTCTTCTGGCTTCTCTACTCCTTCAGCGGTGAGACTTAGTCCTAAACTCCGTCCTAGAGCGACGATCGCTTTGATAATATGAGCTGCTTTAGCGTCTACTGTTAAGTTTTTGATGAAAGACCTATCAATTTTTAAGTTATGTAATGGTAATAGTTGCAAGCGAGAGAGAGAAGAGTGACCGGTACCGAAGTCATCAATGGAGAGGTGGACTCCCATTTGTTCTAGTTGTTGGAGTACGCTTCTAGTAAATTCTATGTCTTCAACAGCAGTGCTTTCGGTAATTTCTAATTCTAAAAAATGCGGCTCTAGCCCTGTTTGTTTTAATATCATTTCTACTGTTTCGAGCAGTTTGGGTTGGCGGAACTGTTTGGGAGAGAGATTAACCGCCATAGTTATCGCTGGTAATCCTGCTTGTTGCCAAAGTTTATTCTGTTGACAAGCTGTTCGCAATACCCATTCTCCTATAGGAATGATTAATCCGTTATCCTCTGCTAGGGGAATAAAAACATTGGGAGCGACTAATCCCATATCTGGATGATCCCACCTGAGTAACGCTTCGACACCAGTAATTTTTCCGGTGACAATGTTAACCCTAGGTTGGTAGTATACGACTAATTCTTTGCGTTCTAGGGCGTGACGCAAGCTTTTCTCTAAAGTGAGAGTGTTGGGAGCTTTGGTACCTGTGGATGCAGTGTAAAACTGATAGTTGTTCCTCCCTAATTCCTTTGCTTGATACAAAGCCGTATCTGCGTGCTGGATAAGTGTTTCAGGATTGGGGCTTTCCTCATTAAGCAGGGCGATACCAATACTCACGCTGACATAGAGTTCGTGTGTATCAAAATAATACGGATTTTCTATAGCTTGTAAAATTCTCCGGGCGACCTGGATGACTTCATCAAGTTGAATAATTCGGGGTAGTAGGATTGTGAATTCGTCTCCGCCCCAACGTGCAACAGTATCTCCTGCTCTTAAAGAGTCTTTCAATCTCTGAGCAACACTTTTTAACAATTGATCCCCTAAGGTATGTCCAAGAGTATCGTTGATTGTCTTAAACCGATCTAAGTCTAAGAACATCACAGCTAAACTTTCCCCTTTTCGAGATGCGTTGGGTACGGATGTAGACAGGATTTCATCAAAGAGCAGGCGATTAGGTAGACCCGTCAGCATATCGTGGAGCGCTTGGTAATGAATTTTTTGCTCCACTTGCTGGCGCAGCTGAGCACCACTGATACTAGCAGCCATCGTCAGTAGGGTAGATTCTTCATGCGTTGACCAGGGACGTTCTGAGGAACAGTCAGCCCAACCCATGTAACCCCAAAATCTATTTTCTAGACGAAGGGGGACTAAGAACAATGATACAATTCCACTTTTGAGAAGAAGTTCTTGTTCATCTGTAGGAAAGTCTTGGGTTAGCCCTCGGATGGGCTGTCCGTTGGAGAGAGTTGCATACCAACGACACAATCCAGAGGTATTATAAGGCACATTTTGCCAGTATTCGCGGGATGGCTCGCAATTCGGACTTGTCCACTCAAAGCGCAAGCTGACAGCCATGTCTTCTGAAATTGGGTTGGAATGATTCTCAAACAGGTAAACTCGATCTACCTTTGCGGCTGCTCCCAATGTAGCGAGGGCTTTTTCTATGGCGGTGTCGTAGTTTAATTCTACTAACAAGTAATTGGTCGCTTCCGCTACAGCTTGCAACAGGCGATCGCGTTGATAGAGTTCTGCTTGAACGAGCTTTTGTTCCGTAATATCTCTGACTATAAATGTTCTAATTAAATCACTTTCCGGAAGATAGTGAATAGATTGTTCAAAAACTTCCCCGTTCACTTCTACTTCTCGAATAAAAGACGTTTTTTCCCAATTTTTACTTATTGTCGGTAATCCAGAAAGGATGGGATGCTTAGCCCCAACGGATCTGAGATTGGGAAATTTAGCAGCAGCGGATGGATTGAGATAAGTAATCGTTCCTTCCGAATCGATTTCAATAATTGGGTTGGGTATAAGTTCGGGAAAGGACGCTAAACGAGCTAAAGCAACCTCACTCGCTGTTTCTAAAATGGCATTTGAGTATCCAATGAGAGTTTCAAAGGGATTGACAGAATGGGCTTCGTCTGATAAGTACTTTGATAGATCTTGAATTTCACAATATTCAAAAAATTCTTCTTCAGATAGATTGGAGATGGCATAGTATATAGCTTGAGCCTGATGAGAGCCAAAATCAATCACATCTCCATGCTGAAGGTCATGAGCATAGCGTTGTATGCCATTTACAAATAAGCCATTTGTACTTTTCTTACCCTTAAAACTACCATCAATAATCCGAAAGCCATACTGGTCAGTTTCTGGAACAGTCACCCGTAACAAAATAGCATGTTGTCTTGAGACCGATCGCGAATGAAGGGCGATCGCGTTTCTCGAATCCCGTCCGAGAGAATAGGTAGCCTCTTGTAAGGGGATAGTGCGCTGTCCTTGCAGGTCTTTAATAACCAAAAGGTGGCGTATTTTTTCCCGCTCATTTTTTGGCATATCTGTTCCTTAAATTCTCGTATCTCCAGGGGATTGGTTACAAATGCTGTTTTCATCAGTTCCGACTATGATTTGCCATTTTCACAAGTCACTGTGTCATCAGTTTTAACGACTGGTATCAAGGGTTAAGGTCATTTACCACTTAAAACAGAACGCTCCAACTGGTAAAACAATTTGCTCTTGTAAGAGTTTTTGCTTTTGCCTAAACTCAACAAACAAGTCATAACTCTATTGTGCTGTTCTGCACCCGTTTCTTTCCTAAATACTAAGCATAAAATTAAACATCTAAGTTACACACTGTATAATTGCTGAACTTTTAAGTTAAAGTTGGAAAAAGGTCAGAAAAAAACCAAAGTACATACTATTAGGACTATCAGAATCACAAAGCTCAAGGGAAATGCTTTGGGGAAAATACGGAGAAGTCTGCTAAGTTTTTTCTACTTTCAGACTAATTTCCTCCGAGTAGATCGCTAACTTAATTCTGATAGATTGATACAGAAAATACAAGATCCATTCAGCATCTCCCCCTGCTGAAGCTAGGGAAATTTCGCGTTCTAATATTCTTCTCAATGAGAAAATGGTGAATGCAATCGCTATCAGTTACACCTAACCATGAATTCTCAAACACATCCTTCTGCAGGAACTCAGACGCGCAAAGCAGACCACATCCGCATCTGTCTGGAGGAGGATGTTCAATTCAAGCAAACAACCAATGGACTAGAATGGTATCGTTTCACCCATTGTTGCTTACCCGAACTTAACCCGAACGAGATTGACATCCGCACTCAGTTCTTGGGAAAAGATTTAGGCGCACCGCTCCTGATTTCTTCCATGACTGGAGGAACCGAACAGGCGGGAATTATCAATCGTCGTCTGGCGGAAGTTGCTCAACACTATAAAATAGCAATGGGTGTCGGTTCTCAACGGGTAGCGGTGGAAAAACCCCAAGTAGCTGATACCTTTGCTGTCCGCAAATACGCCCCTGACGTGCTGCTATTTGCTAATTTAGGTGCAGTCCAACTGAATTATAGTTATGGTTTGGACGAATGCCTGCGAATCATTGATATCTTAGAGGCTAATGCTTTGATTTTGCACCTCAATCCCCTGCAAGAATGTATTCAACCTAAAGGAGATACAAAGTTTAAGGGATTGCTTGACAAAATAGCAAAATTGTGTAATAAATTATCAATACCAGTGATTGCTAAGGAAGTGGGCAATGGTATCTCCGCAGCAATGGCGGAAAAACTCATCGCTGCTGGTGTGAAGGCAATAGATGTAGCAGGTGCGGGTGGGACTTCATGGGCAAAGGTGGAAAGCGAACGCGCTGAAAATCCCCTACAAAAGCGATTGGGTAGAACGTTTGCTGACTGGGGTTTGCCAACAGCAGAGTGTATTACCAATATTCGTGCGATCGCCCCAAATGTGCCATTGATTGCTTCAGGGGGATTGCGTGATGGATTGGATGTCGCCAAAGCACTAGCACTGGGAGCAAATATAGCAGGTTTAGCTATGCCCTTTCTACAAGCGGCTGCTATTTCACAAGCGGCTGTGTTTGATTTAACGGAAGTGTTAATTGCCGAAATAACGACAGTGCTATTTTGTACTGGTAACGCTACACTAGAACAACTGAGGTGTTCAAACAGCTTACAACGCATAAAATAAATGTAACAGCGATCCGCTTTTTAGGGGATAGTACGGCAATTGAAAGCAATTGAAAGGAAATATAAAGATACAGGGTGAGGTCATTAGTCCTAAATCATAAATTCAAAACCTATCGACGGAAGACTAATGACTAATGACTGATAATAAATAACGAATATGCGTAATTTTCTGAAACAAACTTTTGCTAGCTTAGTTGGAAGCGTACTGGGGCTGTTCATTTTCTTCGGTCTGGGAACCGCCGGACTGATAATGCTTCTGTTTACCGCTGCTTCTAAAGATGTAGGTCCGACTGTAAAAGATAAGTCCATGTTGGTGTTTGACTTGTCCATGCAAATCACGGATGGGGAACCAAGCACGAGTGAATTGCTCGAAAAAGCACTCTCAGGTGAGAAAATCAACAGAATGTCACTCCGCAGTGTTATAGACAGTTTGGAAAAAGCACGGAATGACAAACGAATTGTTGGTATTTACCTGGATGCGACTCAAGGCTCAGCAGCTGGGGCTAATAATGCAGGTTTTGCTACTCTTAAGGAAGTCCGTCAGGAACTAGAAAAGTTCCGTACTGCTGGGAAAAAAGTGATTGCTTATGGCATGGACTGGGGCGAAAAAGAATATTATTTGAGTTCAGTAGCAGATACTATCGTCCTTAACCCCCTAGGCGCGATGGAAATCAACGGTTTAAGTACGCAACCCATGTTTTTATCAGGGGCGTTGGAGAAGTACGGTATCGGTGTTCAAGTTGTGCGGGTAGGAAAGTTTAAAGGAGCAGTTGAACCATTTGTACTCACACAACTTAGTCCGGAGAATCGCGCACAAACTCAGAAGTTGTTGAATGATGTTTGGTCAGAGTGGCGTACGACCATAGGGAAAAGTCGTAAAATCAAACCACAACAGTTACAAGCTATTGCGGACAATCAGGCTTTTTTACTCGCAGACCAAGCTAAAACGAGGGGTTTGGTAGATAGGGTAGCTTATTTTGATGAAGTGGTTGCTGACTTGAAGAAGTTGACTAAGAACGATAAAGAAGATAAAACTTTTAGTCAAATTAGCTTAGATGAATATGCAGAGGTTCCCGGTAAGTCCTTGGGTGTAGAACGGAAATCTGAAAACAAAATTGCAGTTATTTATGCGGAGGGAGAGATTGTTGATGGTCAAGGGAACAGTGGAGAAATAGGGGGCGATCGCTTTGCTTCCATCTTGCGTCGGTTGCGACAAAATAAAGATGTTAAAGCTGTTGTCTTGCGTATTAACAGCCCAGGGGGTAGTGCGACCGCAGCGGAAGTTATGCAACGGGAAGTTTTGCTCACCCAAAAAGAAAAACCAGTTGTGGTATCTATGGGTGATGTCGCCGCTTCTGGTGGTTACTGGATTGCGACAAACTCCAGTCGGATTTTCGCCGAACCCAACACAATCACGGGTTCAATCGGTGTGTTTGGATTGCTCCTGAATGCTCAAAAGTTAGCCAATGACAACGGTATTACCTGGGATTCTGTAAAAACTGGGAAATACGCTGATTTTCAAACTTTTTCTCGTCCCAAATCTCCAGAAGAACTAGCACTGTATCAACGTAGCGTCGATCGCATTTACAGTTTATTTCTTAATAAAGTTGCACAAGGTCGAAAACTTCCAGAACAAAAAGTGGCTGAAATTGCTCAAGGAAGAGTATGGTCAGGTACAGCCGCCAAGCAAGTAGGTTTAGTAGACGAAATTGGTGGTTTGGATGCTGCTATTGAATACGCAGCGAAACAGGCTAACTTGGGAAACAATTGGGAATTGCAAGAGTATCCTCGAATGGGAACCCTTGAAGAACGATTGTTTGGACGGGCTACAGAGGAAGTGCGAACTGCTTTAGGCGTAGAAGCTGCAAAACCCCAAGAACGCGATCCCCTCATGGCTGAATTGCAAAAACTGCAACAGGAGTTAGCAATACTGCAAAAAATGAACGATCCACTAGGTATTTATGCCCGTTTACCCTTTAACTTAAAGATAGAATGAACCTAGGGTTCGCTTAAGCCAGAATAGAAACCCGGTTTCTTAAAGAAACCGGGTTTCTGATAACACGAGTAACTCTAAACATAAAAAAAGATCCTGACAAATTCAACTTGAGTGTGTAAAGTAGACATGGTTCACTTATCCATTTTCAAGATTTCATACAACTATCTATGGATAGAAAAACTAAACGTCTTTTGCTCCTTGTCGTTTCTTGCAGTTTAGCTGGTGTCGTCGTAGGAGGTACCTCAGCTTGGGCAGAAAGTAATACGTGCTTACAAGCCAACACAATCACGAGTGAATGTCTAACACATGACCCAACAACCAAAACTTTACAAGGAATGATGACTGGGTTAATCGCTGGGGCTGGAGCAGCTTTTGGTGCAGCTTGGCAACATAATACGCAGGGAGAGGATAAATGACGCTTCTACCATATAAACAGTTGGATAATTAAAAGTAATAGCGATTTAGAAACCCAGTTTTTGTAAAAAGCTGGGTTTTCAGGCGTTAACAAAAATTATCCACAGTAAATCTTTTTTCATTTATTTATAGAAATTTTTGCAATTTTATGCTACACTAGCAGCGGTTATAATATGATTGCATTGCATCAGTGGTCGCATCTAGTTCACCACGCACAGGCGTTTACCAGAAAATTGCAGCCTATGCAGACCACGTATTCTTTAGTTTTTGAAAGTTTTGCATTATTTGACTTTCCAGAAATAGGTCCATCAATGGACTGAAGTTAAGACATTGGGACTGATGAGTTCCGCAACTTGCTTATTCGCGAACAGATAAAAATAACACTGTGCCATGTGTCCTCTTGTCTAAAGACACATAGCTTCCACACTCCTAGAGGTTTTTAGATGAAACAAACTGTATACCGTACGACACTCGCACCCTGGGCTATTGT
The DNA here is from genome assembly GCA_035967975.1 of Scytonema sp. PMC 1070.18. Taxonomy (GTDB): domain Bacteria; phylum Cyanobacteriota; class Cyanobacteriia; order Cyanobacteriales; family Nostocaceae; genus Scytonema. The sequence goes on along the minus strand of JAWQFQ010000135.1, from coordinate 15,516 downwards.
CCACTGGCATTCACCCACTCAGCGAGAAGTTGTAGCTCGATATAGAAACCGCAATGATGCAGATGGGCATTTGACAGTTTTGCGTCGGTTGATGCCCAAGGCTGAATTGCAAGTTACGTTTGATCGCGAGACAACACAGAATTGATCTCTGACAAGAGGGCTTAATAATGCCCGTCTAACTAAGATAGCATAAATGAGATTGGAGAGTCCAGCACTTGCGCTAGGATTTCACTCATACGGTTTGGGATAGTAGAAACCCGGTTTCGTAAAAGTTACCGGGTTTCTCTAATATCTTGCACTCTGGTTGTTTCTCAAACAACTAAGGGACTTCCAAATAAAAAAGTCTTCAAAAATTGCTTGTGGTACGTTTGTCTCAGACGTCAACGAGCGAGGGCGGGCGAGGACGCCCACCCCACAAGATGGTTAATTTATTTCTTGGAAGTCCCTAAAATCGCTGTAACTCAGTCCTGTAGCAAGATTGCCTATCGCCTCCCTCAACTAGATAATTTATTTTGCACGACGACTCATAACACTGGAAAACTTTTATCCTCTTCCGTAATGCTACTGAGTAAATATGTAGAATAAGGAGTTAAGCATCAGTACGGGCAAACTACTTGCGGATACACTGCAATGAAACTCAATCTAACCAAATTTTTTCAAGCTTGCAATCCCAGCAAGACTTTAGTTGTGGGTAAACCAGAAGATAGACAATATTATATTGATTTTTCACAAGTCCGTGGTGGCAAGATTATTGAAGAATTAGGACGAACCATAACTCGCCTCTCACCCGATGAACCAACGTGTCAGTTATTTACAGGACATATAGGCTGTGGTAAATCTACTGAATTGCAACGGTTAAAGACAGAGTTAGAACAGCAGGAACTACACGTGGTTTACTTTGAGTCCAGCCAAAGTCTGGATATGGCGGATGTAGATGTTACAGATATTCTACTGGCTATTGCTCGTGAAGTCAGTCAAAGCTTTGAAGAAATCAAAATCAATCTTAGACCGGGATACTTTCAACATCTGTTTGCTGAACTAGCTGATTTGTTACTAACACCAATAGAACTTTCTGAAGTAGAGTTATCTGTTGGTATTACTAAAATTACAACAAAAGCTAAAGATAGTCCTAGGCTTCGCGGTCAACTCAGACAATATCTAGAACCCCGGACTAATAGTATTTTAGAAGCGATTAACCAAGAATTACTTAAACCCGCGATCGAAAAACTCAAGCAGAGAGGGAAACAAGGATTAGTCGTCATTGTTGATAATCTCGACAGGGTGGATAACTGTCTCAAACCAGTGGGTTATTTTCAGCCAGAATATCTCTTTGTAGAACGGGGTGAACAATTAAAACAGCTAAATTGTCACGTTGTCTACACAATTCCACTGGTGTTGATGTTCTCAAACGCTTTAGGAAGACTGAGGAATCGATTTGCTGTCACTCCCAAAGTATTACCGATGGTTCCCGTACAGCTGCGGGATGGTTCTGAAAACCACCAGGGTATAACTTTGTTGCAACAATTGGTTATGGCGAGGGCTTTTCCTGGTGTCAGTTGGGAGCAAAGCCGAAATTTAGTGACACGGGTTTTTGATAGTGTTGATACCTTAGAAAGACTATGTAAAGTCAGCGGTGGACACGTGCGAAACTTGTTGATGCTGCTTTATAGTTGTCTTCAAAGAGAAGATCCGCCACTGTCACGAGAATGTTTAGAAAGTGTGATTGGACAAAGTCGAAATGAATTGTCTTTAGCTATTACTCCTGATGAATGGCTATTGTTACGTGAAGTCGCGCAACACAAAAGCGTTAGAGGGGAAGAAAGATATCAAATTCTCATCGCTAATATGTTTGTATTTGAGTATCGAGATAGTGATGGGTCTTGGTTTGATATCAATCCAATATTAGCAGAAGCGAAGGAATTCGTATTATGAATAATCCGGAGCACTCAGAAAATATCAATGCGATGAACGACAAATCGTTACAAACTCTGGTGCGAGCCATCGGACTTTCACAAGGAGAATTTTCGCTCATTTTGATACGGTGTAACTATATTGATTTGCGCGATCGCATGGTACAATCCTTACAAGAAAATTCTCCCGTAATAATCAGACAAATCACCTTACCTTCATCTGTCAAAACCCTTTATACACCTATATCTATAGAACTAGGGGATGAACAGCCATCAGCCCTGATGGTATTTGGTTTAGAGTCAGTCAAAGAAATTGATAAAACTTTGACTTCAGCGAAGTATGTACGGGAGGAGTTTAGAAAAAATTTCCCATTTCCCATACTCTTGTGGGTGAATGACCAAATCCTGCAAAAGCTAAATCGATTAGCGACAGATTTTGCTAACTGGGCGACTAGAGTTGAGTTTGCACTAACAACTGATGAGTTAGTCCAGTTGCTTTATCAAAAAACAGATGAAATATTTGCGAGTGATATCAATTCCATTTCGGAAACTTGCTGGGAATTAGAAATTGCTTATAAAGATTTGCAGAATCGCGGAAAAATTATAGAATCAGCACTTGATGCTAGTTTGAGATTTGCGATCGGCTTAAATCATTATTTCCACGACCGGGTAGATTTAGCTTTAGAAGCTTATCAATCAAGTTTAGCGTTTTGGCAGCAGAGTCATCAATTAGAAAAGCAAGGAAAATTACTATTTTATATTGCGTTAATCTTTGAGAGAAAAGCAGAGCAGAATTACGTAGAAAGTTACACTTATTGGGAAGCCAGTAGAAACTATCATCAGCAATGTCTTGATATTTTTGAACGCGCACAACGTCCAGATTTAGTTGCTAAATATATTAATAGATTATGTAAAGTTTTACAGCAACTAAAATATTGGCAAGAATTGCAGACTGTTGCTAAAAAGTCTTTGAGATTGCATAAAGATACTAAAAATCCATTGCAATTAGCTGAAGCTTATGGTTTTTTAGCAGAAGTAGCCTTAGTAGAGTCCCGATGGAAAGATGCAAATAAACTGGCTCAAAAAGCGCTAAAAACGACAGATGAAACTTCGTATTTACCTCTTCAGAGCCAAAGTTTATATTTATTAATTGCAGCACAAGCACAAAAACATTTAGGTCAAAGTCAAAAAGCTATTACTTATTTAGAAAAAGCCCGTTTGGAAAGCAATCCTCAGTACGAGCCGTCAATTTATATCGATATTTTGGATGAGTTACGCTCTCTCTACTTTCAACAAAATCAATACCTAAAGGCTTTTCAAATTAAGCAAGAACAACTTTCTATTGAACAGCAGTATGGTTTTAGAGCCTTCATTGGGGCTGGTTATTTACATCCTCAACTTCATCCAATTAATCCGGTAATAGATTCTATAGACAAGCAAGGAATAATTGCACAAGAAATTTTAGCGTCAGGTCGATTACGAGACGTGGAAGAATTGCGTAAAAGAATGAGTAGCACTCAGCACAAACTGATAGTCATTCATGGTGAATCGGGAGTGGGTAAGACTTCTCTTTTAAATGCAGGTTTAATCCCGACACTAAAACAAGAGCCTATTGGAGAAAGAGATGCTTTACCCGTTTTGATAAGAGTATATACTAATTGGATTGAAATTTTGGGAACTTGTTTGGTTCAAGGTTACGAAGAAATTCGAGGTCAGACATTACCAATATCTCTTAAGAGTATACAATCTCTAGAACAACAGTTGCGTCAAAATGCAGACAAAAATTTTTTAACAATTTTAATTTTCGATCAATTTGAAGAGTTTTTCTTTAGTTATAAAGATATAGAGATAAGAAAGATTTTTTATAATTTTTTGCGAACTTGCTTGGATATTCCCTTTTTAAAAATTATTTTGTGTTTGAGAGAAAAATATTTTGGATTGTTATTGGAATGCGAACGATTCTTGAATTCAAATACAATGAATAGTTTGCTGGACAAAAGCAATCGATATCATTTAGGAAATTTGTCTTGTCAAAATACTAAATCAGTTCTTCAAAAAATAACAGAAATAACTCAATTAAATTTAGAGTCTCAGTTAATTGATGAATTAGTAGAAGGTTTAGCAAATCAATTTGGAGAAATTCTTCCTATTGAATTACAAATAGTAGGTACTCAATTACAAAAAGATAAAATTACAACTTTAAAGAGATATTATCAGTTAGGTAATAAAGAGAAGTTAGTTAAGCGTTTTTTAAAAGATGCAATTAAAGATTGCGGTCTACAGAACGAACGGGCAGCGTTATTAGTTTTATACTTACTGACAGAAGAGAATGGCACTCGACCTCTAAAAACAAAAGCAGAATTGGTCACTGATTTAGAAACAGCAGATTTTTTATCAGAAGTTGAGAAACTAGATTTGGTCTTGGAGATTTTAGTAGGCTCAGGACTTATATTGAATATTCCTGATAATCCAGCCGATCGCTATCAACTGGTTCATGACTACCTCGTCTCTTTTATCCGCCAGTCACAACAAGCAGGAGAATTACAAGAACGGAAAAAAGAGAAGGAAAAGCAAAGACAAGCTGAAGTAGAGTTAAATCGAATTTTACAACAGCAACGCAACACTGCAAAACGACAGCGTAATATTGCGATCGCCTTCTTTTCTATTATGACCATTCTGGCACTACTAACCGGAGGATTTTGGAAACAAGCAGAGTATCAAAGGAAAGAAGCAGTAAAACAGCAAATTCTGGCTATTAGCAAAGGTTCAGAAGCCCTTTTTGGCTCGAATCAAAGATTTGAGGCTCTTGTAGAAAGCATGAGAGCTGCAAAACAACTAAAAAAAGTAGGATTGGAAAAAACGGATAGTCAACTTCGCTCCCAAGTGATAACAGCATTACAGCAACCAGTGTACTGGCTGTTAGAGCGCAATCGTTTGGAACAACACCAAGGACTGATTTGGGGTGTAGATTTCTCAATCAAACGCAACATGATAGCCTCAGCCAGTTTTGACCATACAGTGGGAATCTGGAAACGTGATGGTAGTTTGCTACAACAACTGGAAGGACATAAAGATAAAGTTCTAGGTGTGAGTTTCTCTCATGATGGTAATATGGTCGCATCTAGCGATTTTGAGGGCAAAGTTAAACTTTGGAAGTGGAATGATAAACTGGGAAAATTCCTTGACTATAAAACCCTGGAAAAGTCCCAAAACGATATTAGTGCTGTTTATGCTGTAGCTTTTTCACCAGATAGTCAAGTATTTGCCTCAGCTAGTCGGAATAGAGATGGAACTATACATATTTGGAAGCAAGATGCTTGGAACAGAGAGTTTAAACTGGAACAAACCATAAAAGCCCATAAAGACGGAGCGAATAGCGTTGCGTTTTCTCCCGATGGTCAGATAATGGCTACTGGGGGTCGAGATAATACTGTAAAACTTTGGAAGCTAAACACTCAGGGACAGTTTGAGTTTTACAAATCTTTAAGAGCTTTTCAAGACTATGTCTGGACTGTAGCTTGGTCGCCCGATGGTGAGAAAATTGCAATAGCAAGTCGGGACAAAACTGTCAAGTTGTGGGAATGGAAGAGTGATAAGCAGCCGACAATGTTTTGTGATTCCTTCGATTGTAAGTTGAAACCTGAATCCCATAGTGACAGAGTCATGAGTGTGAGTTTTAGTCCCGATGGGAATGTCATTGCTTCAGCAAGTCTCGACAAAAAGGTGAAACTTTGGAACCAAGAGGGTACATTGCTTGCTACCATCTCAGGGCATAGTAATGGAGTCTACGATGTCAATTTTGTGTCTGATACAACGCTCATTTCTGGAAGTGCCGATCTCACTTTGAGATTTTGGCAATTTAAGAATAACAGCTTTTCAATCAAAGGTAGTCATTCTCAACCACAAGGTGTGCTAAAAATCCTTAATTCTCATAGGAATAGAGTTAATAAAGTGAGTTTCTCAAACAATGAGACAAGAATTGCTACAGCCAGTGATGATAAGACAGTAAAAATCTGGAAACCCAATGGTATTTTAGAAAAAACCTTAACAGGGCATACAGAGAAAGTCAACAGTTTAGCTTTCTCACCCGATGGCAAAATGCTTGTTACCACTGGCGATGATAAAACGGTAAAACTTTGGCAACAGGATGGTATATTGTTACAAACCTTGACGGGTTTTAAAGATAGGATTTTGGATATCAGCTTTTCGCCTGATGGTAATACCCTTGCGCTGGGTGGTCGAGACAACTCAGTCACACTATTACGACGCTACAATAACAGTAGATTTGAAACCAGACCTTATCAAGTTCTCACAGGTCATCGAGATTGGGTGAGAGCTGTTGCTTGGTCTCCCGATGGAGAAATGATAGCTTCAGCAAGTGATGATAACACTATTAAGCTGTGGAAATCTGACGGTCAAGGGGGGTTTAAAATTCATGAGACTTTAACAAAAAATGGACATAAAAGTTGGGTTTACAGTGTTAGCTTCTCTCCTGATGGTAGTATGCTAGCAACAAGTAGTAATGACAAGACTGCAATACTATGGAAACGGGATGGTCAGGGCGAGTTTAAATTTTACAGAAAACTAAAAGAGCATACCGATCAGGTTAAGAGTGTTAGCTTCTCACCAGATGGCAAAATGGTTGCTACTGGCGGTGATGACAAGACAGTCAGACTATGGAAAACTGATGATGGCAGTTTATACAAAACTTTGATTGGTCATACGGAGACAATAAATAGTGTGAGTTTCTCTCCTGATGGCAAAACTCTGGCTCTAGCTAGTTCAGATAAAACGATTATCATATGGAATTTGGAGCAACTTAACAAATTTAATAATCTAGATAATTTACTTGAGTACGGCTGTAATTGGCTGAGCGATTATTTTAAGACGAATAGCAGTATTAGTGATGGCGATCGCCGTCTCTGTGATGATATCAACACTCAAATACGAGACTAGCGTTTTGATGGAAAAACCTTCTAATTTATTACTCAAACTCTCACGGCGTTTATTTGAAAATTTAGAGGACCAAGAGAAATTTGTTGATGCTTTAATCAATCCCAAGCCTTTCAACCCGTGCATTCTGTGGTGTCAAGAAAAACCTGATATTTCCCCTTTTTCTTTAGAAAATCCAGAATTTTGGCAACCACAATTTATTGACCGCTTATCCTTGGGACAAAGACCCGGTCAACATCAACTACACGAACAAGGGCATTTTTATTGTTTAGATTTTTCTTCTGTATTTGCGGCTTCTATTTTGTTAACAATTCCTCAAGATATCAAATTAGTTTTTGATATGTGTGCAGCCCCAGGAGGGAAGAGTATTTTTGCTTGGAAAGGGTTAAAATCAGAATTATTGTTAAGTAATGAAGTCATTAACAAACGCTTAGGAATGTTAATTTCTAATTTAAAGCGCTGTCATGTAAGCCCTACTGCAGTAGTCAGTAAAGACTCAAGTTTCTTTGCTGAAATAATGCCTTCATCTAGCTCATTAGTTATAGTAGATGCTCCGTGTACTGGACAATCTTTACTTGCTAAGGGAGAAAAAGCTCCCGGATGTTTTCATCCAACTTCTATTAATAAAAGTGCAAATAGACAAAAGCGTATTATTGCAAATTCTGCTCAACTCGTGACACCACAAGGATATCTTGCTTATATGACTTGTACTTATTCTCCCGAAGAAAATGAGCAGGTTTGTGAATGGTTGTTAGAACGATTTCCCCATTTCCAAGCAGTTGAAGTCCATCATTTACAAAGCTATCAGTCTCATTTAACAAATTTACCTTGTTATCGTATGTTTCCTCAAGATGGATTGGGGGCTGGTGCGTTTGCAATCCTGTTGAAAAATACTGAGGTGGGTGAAGAGAAGACGATTGATGTGGGGGTTTTACCTGTGGTTTGGGGAAATATAAATCGTTAGGAACTTCCAGATAAAAAATATCCCAAACTTTCTTGTGGTGCGGGCTTCTAGCCCGCCACCTCTATAGGACGCCCGTACCACAAGATAGATAATTTATTTTTTGGAAATCCAAACCAGTATAGGACGGGCGGGGACGCCCGT
>JAWQFQ010000135.1:0-7448 GCA_035967975.1 Scytonema sp. PMC 1070.18 | reverse complement strand
ATTTTTCGGAAATCCAAACCAGTATAGGACGGGCGGGGACGCCCGTACCACAAGATAGATAATTGATTTTTCGGACATCCCTGACCAAACCTGAGGAAGGCGGTATCTTGAGATATCGGCTTTCTTGCTTTTTACAAAGGATGTGCAGAATATCATATACTCTTTTGCGTTTCTACTGACCTCAACTATGTAATTTTTTATCAATTTTTACGATCAAGTTTCCCAGAAAAATAAGTATTTATTCTGACGACAAAGCCTCAATTGTATCAATAAAATATACTGAGTTCTCTAGATTTTTTTATTAGGACAGCGTTTATGATGGGTTTGTGGCTTTAATGCAAAAATTTAAAGCAATAGCTTGAGTGTATATAGCGCTTCTCCCTTGAACTCGCAGAGTCAGGTTCGTCGCCCTCTCATATGCACAGCACGCAACTGAGAACTGTTATTTCAGCACTTATACAGAACAAACCATCTTTGCGTTTCCAAAACATAACGTAATGCATACATCTTTAATTAAAGCAATATCTCCTAAGCATGAAATACGGATTCGGGATGACATCAATGAGACAGTCGAGAATATTCTCAATTAAATTATGGTATAATAGGAGCTTGTGGAAATTAAAATTATGCTCGTACACTAAAGAAATACCTCTTCCCCTTACACCCCCACACCCTTACACCCCTACATGCCTGTAAGTATGATTCATCAAAATAATTTTGAATCTAATGGGGATATCAAATTTGTAGAATTGTAGTGTTTAACACATCAAGACAGTAGATAAGTACAGTAAATTATTCTATCTGTTTTAATTTCCCATTTCTATCTTCCTTTTTATACAAGCAGGATTTGTTTGTAGATGTTTATATTATCGATTAATTATGCAAATAATTTTTGGTTCAAACAGACTTATAGTAACCCTTTTTAAATTTAAAATTGACAATATTAAATTTTTTTAGTTAACAAAAAGATAAGTTTGGTTGTCTTTTATAAGAAAATTTAACATCTTCTCAAGAGAAAAGAAAAAATAAAGTTATCCAATCCTAATGATAATAATTTTTTATTATTTTTTAGTAAAATTTAAGTTTAAAATTAGAAAATTCAAGAAATCTGTGAAAGTCAAAGACTGTTTAAAAAGAAAACTTCCCTCTGAGATGCTTGATTAAATCACAAATATCCGCCTAGAAAAACCAGGATTCCTCAAGAAAACACTAGCAGATTTCAAAGAATTATCAGCAGATTTTGTTTTTTGTAGTATCAGAATTCTATTCTGAAAACTACTGAGATTACCATTTAAAAATCGGAGGTTCATCTAACTATGCTGCACGAGCAATATAAACGATTAGATAGAGAAGACGAGTTCATTCTCATCGACAAGAAAGTATTTAATGCCGTTCAAATAATCAATCAAGTCATTCAAGATTTTGAACCGAAGGGAAATGATTTAAAACCTTCTTGTAAAGCTACATTCATCAAGAAGTATTTTAAGCAGAAAAACGTTCATGGCATCTTTAATCGTGTAGAATGGCAGTTTTCTCTTAGAAAAGGGGTCAAGTGCGAACTGCTATCACCCGATCGCAACGGGAGAGAGCAAGGCAAACTAGAAATAAAGGTCATCATAGACTTTTCTCTATCTCGAAAGCAATCTTTCTCTTCTCATCAGCGCGATCGCCTATCTAACTCTTTGTCTGTTCAACATGATAAATGTTCGGAAAATTTAGGAATAAAAGTTTCGTTAGATTTTTGTCCGAATGAACCTGAAGAAGAAAACTTAACCAACACAAGCAACTCCTCATCCCTCAACAACGTTTATTGGTTAGCAAATCAACGTGAAAGGGTCTAAGTAAGCGTTCAGCTATCAGCACCTCAGCCGTCAGCTTTGAACAAGAAGGTAACAAGGAACAGGGAGGAACAACCTGTTCCCTGGTTCTTGTGGTTTTCCCGACCCCACCAAAACCATTCGATATAGTAAGGTATCATTGCTATAGATTTATTGAGGTGGGAGCCATGATTAAAAATGAGCAGGAGTACAACGTCACTAAATCCTGGGTAGAGAAAATGGGGCGAGCGATCGCTGCTTTATCACAAGATGAAGAAAAGAAAAAAAATCAACCATTAGTTTGGCAACTTCATTATGATGGGGTCAGCCCCTTCTCCTGACGGAGACGCTACGCGAACGGGGAAGTCAAAAGTCAAAAGTCAAAAGTCAAAAGTCACTTCTCAACGAAGTGATCTTCAAGAACAAGTCGCTGAATATGAAGCCCTCATTACTCATAACCCCAATGAATCTATTACACTCTCTGTCGAGAGTATGAACAAAATATCTGACTTATTAATAAAAGCTAGGATTGCCTTCAAAATTACACAAAAAGAACTTGCTACACTGTGCGCTCTTCGCTCTGAACAAATTAAATCATTTGAAGACAAAGACTATCAAAACGCAACATTACTAGATTTTTTAGCAGTTTCTGATGCCTTAGGTGTTGAAATTATTGATGGTAAATTTATTGCCACCCTGGATGAATTTTACCTCGAACGTTTAGCAGAAATGCGCTCAAAAGAAAATATGGATGCTGAGCTAAAAGCAGCATCTTAATAGGGATAGATCTGACAAACGTGTCATTTTTCTTTTGACGTGAATTTTAGCATTACCCGGTTTCTTCAAGAAACCGGGTTTCTATTTTTCAAAACTGAGTCAACCAAAGACTGACATCAACCGCCAATTTTTGTCCAAGTTTCAATAACTGACGATATTGGCTGGTGCTGTCACCACTAGCCGTCTTAGCAAGAAGCTGGGGTAGTATTTGACTGTGCAAACTGCTAAAGTACAGATCTTGGGATCGCTCAAGGGAAATACCAAGCTCTAGCTGATACCCCACATCAATCAAGCGTTCCAATCGTTGGATCTCTGCATCAAAGGAACCGTTAGCATCATATAGCACCTGCCAGAGAGACCGCAATATCAATTGTTCCAGTAACTGTTTACCTTCAGGAACATTGAGCCGACAGCGCAGGTGTTTGGCTTCTGTCGCGATCGCCTCTAATTCAATAATGTGGCTCCAACTTGATACAGGTTCGCTAAGGTCTTGTTCCAAAGAGCGTAAAGTTGTCATACACCGATACCCCAGAGCAATCTCCGCTGCGACCTGCAACTCTTGTGGTGCGGTGAGTCCATCGCGATGGAATGCCATTAAGACACCGTAATTTTCCCGATATGCTTGAGTATAAAGTTGGTCTAATCGCGTCAGAGTTTCTTGACTTAACAGGTGCATGAGACGATGGCGTTCCTCTGCGAATAGATTTCGCAAACTGAAAGCTTCTTCGCCAAACAGTTCGATGAGGGTTATCAGGACGTGTGCAGCGCTAGCTTGTTGTAGGGCTTCAAACAGCTTTTCTTTCAATTCACTATAAACACGCCGTCCTTGGAATGGTTGAATGCAACAGTGGAAATCCCAGCCCCCAAGATGCAGAACAGCAAAGACCAGTTGTTCGTTTTCCCAAGTAATTTCTGACACTAAGTTCAAGTGTCCTACTGCTAAAGTCAGCGATCCCATCCTTTGCAGTTGATAATCTACTTCGTTCGCTGTGTAGCAATAGACCTGCTTTTGCTGGAGATAAGAAGTTTTGGTGGAGCCATTGTTACCATTTTGTGTCTGTAGAGAAGTGGTGTTCAACATCTCCACAGTTTTGTGATTCACAAACAGTGATGTAATGGCGTAATGGGCTGCAACTTGCTTAAAGCTGATTTGGGCTGTTGTCACTAACTGGCGGTACACTTCGCCACCATGCTGAAACAACTCAATATTACTGGGTGCGATGGTCAGGTGTTTGAGGAAACCTTTCTCTAGTTGCACCCCAGCAACATCCCCCGCCAACTCCAACGCACGGGCGGCGTAACGCAAAACTTGGGTTCCTTCCGGACGGGAAATTTCTTCAAAAAACCATCCGCAACTCGTAAACATCAATAAAGAGTGACGCTGCATTTCCAATAGGCGCAAGGCGTCTATTTGTTCGGTTGGTGAAAGATTGTGATTTTGATGACGGGCGAGGAAGTTAGTGATATTTTCAGGAGTGCGATCGCGTATGACGTCAATATATTCATCCCTGGTTAGCCATATATCTTTGAAAAGCTGTTTACCTTGCTTCTCATACACTTCACTTAAGCGATCCCGCAGCCAGTTTAAAGCATCTCGCAAGGGGCGACGCCATTTTTGGTGCCATAATCCACCACCACCACAGCCACAGTCATCTTGCCATCTATTCACACCGTGGGAGCAACTCCAGGCGGTCACTGGCTTTAATTCCACTTCCCATGTAGGAGTATTTAAGCTGAGATAGTGGGCAAAGTTACTCACTGTCCAACCCCAGTGAGGAAACTCTTGTGTAAAAGCATAAGCTAATGTCTTTTCAGTTCCTCCCTTGTGATGTCCAAAGGTTTCACCATCTGTAGCGACTGAAATGAGTTGTGCGGGACGGTGATCCCCGCGCACAGCTGCACCGATGCGTCCTGCAAGATGACCGGAATTGAACAGGACATCACTAAATCCCATATCCCGTGAGATGGGACCATCGTAGAAGAAAATGTCGATAAATCCGGTGTGGGGTGTGGGGTGTGGGGTGTGGGGGGTGTTCTGTACTGACTCCCCATCTATGCTGGTTGTGGAGGTTGTGCTTAGAAGCGAAGATGCAGTGCTGAGTGTGGGCTTGAGGTAGCAGCGGTATGGGCGAGTGGGATCGATTTGGCTACCACCAACTTCGTGCCATTCGGGGTTGGGGTTATCTTCTGTTGCTATGCGACGACAGCGCTGTGCTTGCGATGGTGCTAGCACAATAAAGCGAATCCCTTCGTCAACCAATGCTTTTAAGGTTGCGTAATCTACAGCAGTTTCTGCCAACCACATTCCTTCGGGATCGCGTCCAAACCGGGATCGGAAGTCTTCTTTACCCCAGCGGATTTGGGTGTATTTATCGCGCTCATTTGCCAAGGGCATGATGATATGGTTGTATACTTGCGCGATCGCATTCCCATGTCCGTTTAGGCGATCGCAACTTTTGCGATCGGCATCCAAAATCCGTTGGTAAACCTCCACATCGTGACGTTCGAGCCATGACATCAGAGTCGGTCCAATGTTAAAGCTCAAATACTCATAGTTATTCACGATCCCCACCACTTCGCCTCGGTCATTCAGCACCCTAGCGAAAGCATTGGGACGATAGCATTCATGGTGAATACGTTCGTTCCAATCGTGGAAAGGTGCAGCACCGGGCTGACGTTCAATTGCGTCTAAATAAGGGTTTTCCCGTGGTGGTTGGTAAAAATGTCCATGAACTGTTACGTAAACACCCGTAGCCTGTTTCAGGGGATCAGGCATTTTGGTAATGTCCATGTTTTCATAAGGCGTTAAATTTGTGCCAGTACTAGCTGGCAATTCAGCAGCAGAAGTCATGAAGTATGATTCCAAATAATGTAAATCAACTTGCAGTTGCGCCCAAGTTTCTCTATAAACCTTTCTAAAGCGGCATTTTAACGACAGTTGGTAAGAGAGAGCAACGTTAAGATATGACTAAATCCGCTTGTTGCGGTTTTAACATTGGGGGTAATCTGCATTCTCAAGCAGGTTTCCGAATCAATCAATGACAAAAGCTTTAGTTTAACAGGCTTTGTCGTTAGCGGTGACAAAAACTTTATTGTCTCTTAATATATTAAACCGCATTTTCATTGTAAGATTCGGCGTTTACTTGAAACTTTTACGACAAAAGATTGCAAATACTACTTATACTGCAATCTTATTTTACAATTGAAACTTTCAAAAAGGAAACAGTAGAAACAAGGAACCGCTTTTTTACACATTTGAGAGCGCCCCACAAGGGAGAAGTCAAAAGTCACGCATTTTCAAACCCCTTTAAATGAAAGAAACACTATTTTCTCCACACCTTACAACGCCAGTTACCATAACGGAGAGAACCTCCGCAACGTACTGGCTCTTCCACATTCTGTACTTGTTCACAGTATCCTAAGTAAGAAGTCAGGATTGAGGAGTGAAAAGTTTTTCTCCGTTGCCTGTCAGTAACTCTTTCAACTCAAAATCACCCATGTCAGGTAAAAACATACTATTTCTCACCTTGTCAGTATTCATTCCAATTTCTTTTGCAGCTCATTATTTAGAGTGGGGCGACCTCATAGTTTTTATCACAGCTTGTTTAGCAATTTTGCCATTAGCAGCATGGATGGGAACCGCTACAGAGGAAATTGCTGTGGTTGTAGGTCCTACACTGGGGGGATTACTAAACGCCACTTTTGGTAATGCTACAGAACTGATTATTGCCCTTATCGCCTTAAAAGCTGGACTAGTGGATGTCGTCAAAGCTAGTATTACGGGATCGATTATCGGTAACTTACTACTAGTGATGGGTCTTTCCATGCTTCTAGGGGGACTACGCTACAAAGAACAGACCTTCCAACCCATTGTAGCGCGGGTCAATGCTTCTTCGATGAATTTAGCAGTAATTGCCATCCTGCTACCAACAGCAATGAGATTTGGCTCGCCAGTGAATATTGAGCAACAAACCTTGGAGAACCTGTCCCTAGCCGTTGCCATAGTTTTGATTCTAGTCTATGCCCTCACACTGCTGTTTTCCATGAAAACCCACGCCTACCTTTATGAAGTGGGTGTTGTGGAAGTAGTAGAAACAGCCACAGAAGACATTAGCCATAGCAAGCCAAATGTATTTTTGTGGTCTGGGGTACTGCTAGTTTCCACAGTTTTGGTCGCACTGGAATCAGAAATGCTAGTTGATTCCCTAGAAGTCGCCACATCGCAGTTGGGTTTGACAGCACTCTTCACAGGCGTCATTCTCGTTCCTATTGTTGGTAATGCAGCAGAACACGCCACAGCCGTTACTGTCGCCATGAAAAACAAGATGGATCTTTCTGTTTCCGTCGCTGTGGGATCGAGTCTACAGATTGCCCTATTTGTTGCTCCCGTTTTAGTTCTAGCAGGAAAGGTGTTTGGTCAACCTATGGATTTGAATTTTAACCCTTTTGAATTAGTCGCTGTCTCTGTATCAGTGTTAATTGCCAATAGCATTAGTTCCGACGGGAAATCGAATTGGTTGGAAGGCACACTCCTGTTAGCAGCATATACTGTCTTGGGTTTTGCCTTCTACTTCTTACCAGTTGTAACAGCTGTGGGATAAGGTTTGCTAATGGCTAATGGCTAATGGCTAATGGCTAATGGCTATCAGCCGATATTTTATGGGGACTTGCAAATAAAAAAGTATCCAAACATCTCTTGTGGGACGGGCGTCCCCGCCCGTCCTATACAGGTAGCCCCACAAGATCGATAATTTATTTCTTGGAAGTCTCATAACTGAAATGCTCTTCCGTGTCCGCATGGGCGAACAACCGTTCGCCCCTACACCCCACACCCTACACCCCACACCCCACACC
>JAWQFQ010000134.1:24418-24950 GCA_035967975.1 Scytonema sp. PMC 1070.18 | reverse complement strand
TGGATGGGTTGATTGCAACAGCAGGGTTCAGGGTTGCAGATGCTCTGTATACTCGCATTTTGCAGATGGTGGGGGAGGTGAATGACCTTAACGTTTGATGTTGTCACACAAACGCTTATCTTCTGCACTGACATCACGGTTATTTTGCAGGTAGCCTCGTATCAAGGTACACCCCCGCACCAGCAAATTATCTAAATCGAAATTCCACAAAATTATCGTATTGTCATCAGATGCAGAAGCAAGGGTTTTGCCATCTGGGCTAAAGTTGACACTATTAACCTTGTTTGTATGCCCAATAAGTGTTTTCATTTCCCTACCACTTTTGATATACCACAGTCTCACCGTATAGTCTCCCCCTAAGCTTATTCTAAAAGGGTTAGAGGTGTTGTCGCCTGATGCAGAAGCAAGGGTTTTGCCATCTGGGTTAAAGCTGACGCTATGAACCATGTTTGTATGACCTTTAAGAGTTTTCATTTCTTTACCAGTGTTGATATCCCACAGTTTCACCGTTTTGTCGTTTGATGCGGAAGCA
>JAWQFQ010000134.1:0-24318 GCA_035967975.1 Scytonema sp. PMC 1070.18 | reverse complement strand
AGGGTTTTGCCATCCGGGCTAAAGCTGACGCTTGTAACAGAGTCTGTATGCCCAACAAGTGTTTTAATTTCTCTACCACTGTTGATATCCCATAGTTTCACCGTGTCCCCTGATGTGGAAGCAAGGGTTTTGCCATCCGGGCTAAAGCTGACGCTTGTAACAGAGTCTGTATGCCCAATAAGGGTTTTAATTTCTCTACCACTGTTTAAATCCCACAGTTTCACCGTTTTGTCAGCAGATGCAGAAGCAAGGGTTTTGCCATCCGGGCTAAAGCTGACGCTATTGATCTTCTCTTGATGCCCTTTAAAGGTTTTAATTGCCTTAACAGTGTTGATATCCCATAGTTTCACCGTTTTGTCGTTTGATGCGGAAGCAAGGGTTTTGCCATCTGGGCTAAAGCTGACGCTTGTAACAAAGTGTGTATGCCCTTTAAGGGTTTTAATTGCCTTAACAGTGTTGAGATCCCACAGTTTCACCGTTTTGTCGTTTGATGCGGAAGCAAGAGTTTTGCCATCTGGGCTAAAGCTGACGTTATTACCCCAGTCTGTATGCCCAACAAGTGTTTTAATTTGCCTACCACTGTTTACGTCCCATAGTTCCGCTGTTGTGCCAAAATGTGCGGAAGCAAGGGTTTTGCCATCTGGGCTAAAGCTGACGCTTGTAAACAAGTCTGTATGCCCAACAAGTGTTTTAATTTCCCTACCACTGTTTACATCCCACAGTTTCATCGTTTTGTCCCAAGATGCAGAAGCAAGGGTTTTGCCATCTGGGCTAAAGCTGACGCTAGAAACATAATGTGTATGCCCAACAAGTGTTTTAATTTCCCTACCACTGTTGATATCCCACAGTTTCACCGTCTTGTCTTCTGATGCAGAAGCAAGGGTTTTACCATCTGGGCTAAAACTGATGCTAATAACATTGTCTGTATGCCCAACAAGTGTTTTAATTTCCCTACCACTGTTGATATCCCACAGTTTCACCGTCTTGTCTTCTGATGCAGAAGCAAGGGTTTTACCATCTGGGCTAAAACTGATGCTAATAACATTGTCTGTATGCCCAACAAGTGTTTTAATTTCCCTACCACTGTTGATATCCCACAGTTTCACCGTCTTGTCTTCTGATGCAGAAGCAAGGGTTTTACCATCTGGGCTAAAACTGATGCTAATAACATTGTCTGTATGCCCAACAAGTGTTTTAATTTCCCTACCACTGTTGATATCCCACAGTTTCACCGTCTTGTCTTCTGATGCAGAAGCAAGGGTTTTACCATCTGGGCTAAAACTGATGCTAATAACATTGTCTGTATGCCCAACAAGTGTTTTAATTTCCCTACCACTGTTGATATCCCACAGTTTCACCGTCTTGTCTTCTGATGCAGAAGCAAGGGTTTTACCATCTGGGCTAAAACTGATGCTAATAACATTGTCTGTATGCCCAACAAGTGTTTTAATTTCCCTACCACTGTTGATATCCCACAGTTTCACCGTTTTGTCGTTTGATGCAGAAGCAAGGATTTTGCCATCTGGGCTAAAGCTGACGCTTGTAACCCCAGATGTATGCCCTTTAAGGGTTTTAACTTGAAAATCGTCTACCACCTCCCGCAATGTAAATACAATCTGCATCTGGGTTTCCCCTGCTATCCAAGGTTTCCAAATGCTTCCTCTAAGGATGTTTCCAGCTTTGATTGCTTCTGTTAAGGCTGCTTCCTGGTCATTTGCTTCAAAATATTTTTCTGAACTGCTACTCAATATACCAATCACAGCGTCCGTTCTACTAAAATCAATAAACCCAGCAAATCCAGAAACTACCAGCAAAGCACAAACCAACGTAGCAATCGCACTCAGTCGCAACCTCTGTTTCTGTTTCCTCTCCCTCTCCCGCAACGCCACACTTTTCTCAATAAACCATCGCTGCGCCTCACGAACTTCCGCACCCCGTTGCTTTAACCAATCCTCTGCTACCGCCAAAGGCGCACCCCGCAACAAAGCGCCATCATCTTTTTTACTTTCCACCCATTGCTGCAACGCAACCATCAACCCTTGTTGCCAAACACGAAACTTGCGGTTCTCCTGCATCCATCCCCGCAACCGTTCCCAATGGCGAATCAACGCCTCATGAACGACTTCCACTGTTTCCTCATTTGTCAACTCGTTGCGGTTCGTCACCACCAAACGTTCATCCGCTAAGTGTGTTACCAAATCCCAATTATCATCTTTCACATCCTCACGAGTCGCTAACCTCCGGGTATCTTCCGTTCCTTCTCCTGGTTGCACCAACTGGATAAATACCCGTTGCGATCGCTCTCGTTGTTCTTCACTCAACTGTGCATAAACCGCGTCAGCGTAATTAGCCAGTGCTTTCTCAACACCTTCTATCTTCTCATACGCATCATGCGTCAACTTCCCTGAATGCTGTTGCTTCCACAACTGAGTCAGGGTAAACTCCAGCAACGGCAAACGCCCATCTCCATCTTGGATATCATTAATTATTCTGTTGCTTAAACCGAATTCTAACTGAAAGCCCAACCGAGTTGCAGGGAATACGATCGCTCGTTCCAACTCCGAACGACTCATCCGCACAAGTAGTTCCGGTTGATAATCCTGCAAAGCTTTGCCAAATGGTTCGTAATCATCAAGCGCCTTGCTAAAAAAGTCTGCCCGCAAGGTAAGCACGAGAGTAAAAAACGGTGCATTTTTCACTGCTTGCAGCAATCCATCTAAGAAGATTTTGCGTTCCGATGCATCCGCGCAAAGGGTATAAATTTCTTCAAATTGATCGCCAACAAGTAACAGTCGGCGCTGGGAGTTGGGAGATAGGGTTTGGATGCGTTCGATAGTTGTTTGCAGAGTTGACGTATCTTTTCGCAGTTCGAGTTCTAGTTTAGCTTCAAATAAGTGGCGATCGCCATCCTCTAAGTTAAACGCTACTGCCAACGCCTTAGCTAACGACTCAAAAGGATTTTTCAAAGGACGAAACGAGAGAATCAGCCAACTATTAACAGTATCTTGACGCAACTGGGGAATTAAACCAGCAAACACCACAGATGACTTTCCGCTTCCAGAAGCACCAACCACAGCAACTAACGGCTTGTTGTTAACTGCGGAAACTAGCTGGTCAGTCGCCTTCTCTCTACCAAAAAAATACTCGGAATTCGCTTCCCCAAACGCTGCTAATCCTTGATAGGGACAAAAAGAAATTATCCCCAAACTTTGCCAAGTTGGTGGTGTTTCTGTCTGATTTTGGACAATAACAGGCAACCAACTTGCACAAGGATGTGTTTGCTCAAGTGAGCGTAATTGTTCTCGCGCATTCCTCACAGAAATATACAGAGACTTGCCACCTGTAAACTGTTGGAGAAAATATTTCAAAAACTCCTGCGCTACCTTATCTGGTACGGGGAGGCGCATCACAATCACTTGGGGGATATTCAATTGTTCTAATTCATAGGCAATACCCAAACCATCGCAAGAATTGAAAAATGCCACTTGCAATCGTCTTTCTATGGCTATTTGCAAAGCATCTCTCAATTCAGCCATTGTCAAACTATCATGACTGTTGAGACGAATTTGTCCTTGTGTCCCCTGAGTTTGAGAATGCCCAGAGAAAAACAGAATATCCCAGCCAATATTATCTTGCAGATGCCGATCTAATTTCTCCCTTGATGGTTCTTTGAGTAAGACAATTTCCGCCTCACCGCAATATTTTTCCAGCTGTTGTCGATCGGCATCCACATTAATTCCCGTACTGTCACCCAGAATAATTAAAATTCTAATCTTTTCTCTGTAAGGGCGGGTTCCCCGTTCAGCATGTGGCGAACTTAAAGCAATTTCTGCGCCTTGATAATTAGTTAATACATCCCACAAATGCCAGGGAAGTTTACGCAATTCTTGACACTCAGTGCAAATAATCACTCGGATTTCATCTTCTGGCTTTAATTGTTCTAGACAATTTATGATAGGACTAAAAGATTTTGATTGTAACCAGGTGTTAAAACTTTCAAGTAATTGTTGTGATTGATGCTGACAATCTTCGTTAAGAGATTCGATATTTACGTTTCTACGATTAATCTGTTTAATTCTAAATTGACTATACCGACTGCGATAGGTATTGTGCCATTTATCCAATAATGGGGTAATAGTAGTATTTCCAGGTAACTTACCCGTGATTGTTCGATAAGCTCTTTCTCCATCATTAGCAATTTCTAAAGTTACATGAAGTTCTGAATCAAGATTCCCATCAAACTTGAGGATAACTAACTTTTTCATAAGCAATGTAAATGAATTTTTTGTTCGTAGGGACGAACGGCTATAAGAAAGCGAGAACACTATGAGCGATTGCCCCTACGCAATCTACTTATCATACAACAAAATCTTGTGTTACTTTTGACTCTCCTAAAATCACATCAACACTAAATTTCTCCCCAAATTGGGCGCTAAATTCGACTTCAATCCAATTATCATTCTGTCGAGAAGTAGTATATAAAACTTCTTCTCCCTTATCGTCAATCACAGCCACCTTTAATTTTTCAGGTATGTACACCTTTGCCCCAGGTATATACTTATCTTTAGGGAGAGAGACTTGTATCAAAATGTTAACTTCGTCTGGATTTTTAATTGCTGACTGATTTTCCGCTGCAAGCGTCACAATTAAAGCAACAGATTCGCCATTTAACTCCAAGCCCAAATCAATTTTTTTACCGCGTGTGATACTGAAACTTCTACACCCCATCCATTCGATTTGTTGAGGATGTAAAAGTTCATCAATTGTTTGCCAACCTTCTGTTATAGTTTTTCCTATCCATTGTCGAAGATTAACTATTGCAGCTTGTTCTTTCTGAGTCAAATAATCTAGTAATTTATCTACAGATTGCAATTGACTAAGATGAACTTTTGCTGCTGGTTGAGTCGTAAAACCTAAAATTGTCGCTGACTTTAAGGATTGGCTAAACTGTACGGCAATATAACCTATTCTATTAGCGATCGCTTCAGTGGGAATTTCTAGATATTCCGTATCTGGTAACACAGGACGACATTCGATTGTCCCAAGATTTTTCACCTCCAAATCAGCCACATCTATTAAACTCAGCATCCAAGGATTGCGATCGGCATCTGACCAATTAGTTTCAAAGCCCATGCAGTCAAGATAATAATTGACTGCATAAACAGCTAAAGTATTGAGATAGATTTTTTTAGCATTTTCAGTATTTGAAATTCCCTGCCTTCGTTTATCAGCTATTTCATGTGCTGTACTACTCAGAGGAATTGTAAAAGATGTTTGCTTGGCGTTCATGATGAATTATCCTTGATATTATTGTGCAGGAGTGAATGATTGTGACTTACTGTAAATATTTACGAAAATAATCGATAATGTTACGCTTCTTCATACTGCGTTGATATAGCTCCGAAAGTCTTGGTATGGGATGACCTAATTTTTGAGAAATCTCTGACCATTTCTCTTCATTAAGTCTCATCAACAACAATTTCTGTAAATTAGCATTTTTATCTTCTCCGATATAAGTATTTTGCAAAATGCCTTCTGGGTCAGATTCGAGAAATTCTCTTAACAATTCATCTTCAGTTTTTTGATGATTTTCAGATATATCTTTTTCCTGAATTTCCTTCTGAACTCTAGAAGATTCTTTACTAGCATGGCTGGATGCATCATTGTTAATACTATTTAATTCATCTAGAGAGAACGTTCGCGGTCGATTTCTGATTTGTCTTAAAATATCGTGAAATCGCCATTCTAATATTTGATTTACCCAAGCCATTACTTTATGCTCTGGATAATATTTATCAATCTTATTGCAAATTTCCGTAAAGGTTATTGCCTGTGCTTCGTGATAAATATCTTCAAAATCAGGAAGATTCTGCCATTTCACAAAACGGTTTAATTTCCCTGATTCCTGAATTTTTTTAATTAACCTATTCAACGCCGTCCGTCGTTGAGTACTATTTGGCGGATGTTGTTGTGCTTCGCTGACTAACTGACGTAGTTGATTATCTAAAACATCATCACCCATTGAAATCTCCCGCTCAACCCCGGATTTTTGGCAATTTGTTGTAACCATATATACATAAAGTACAGTACGCAGAGTAACATCGATACAAATCTATAAAATGTCAGGACTAAGCTTTTCAATGCATCATGCTTTCTCCCCTACCTCTTCAAACCCTTATACGAACGAGGCGGGGAGTTTTTACGCAGGTTTTAGGAAAATCTTTGACAATTCGTTCTGTATTATCAGGCTACACAGTTACAAGCGTTCATGAAGTGTGCTGTAGGTATCGCTTGCACATCGCGTTTTTTCAACTACACACAAATACAGATATTTAGTTGTTATAAAGGTAAAATTACCAACTTAAGGTTGCTGTACTTCACAAGTAGTTAATCCCTTAGCTCTTTTTATAAACTTCTCATCAAAAGTATAAAATTGTATATGATTTTGACTATTGGCAAGGTGAAAAGCATCCGCAAAATCTAAGCCAGCTTCATGCCATTGCAGCGATTGAGCAACCAAATTTGCGTTATTAAGATGAACATTTGGTAAGCCGAAAAGTTTTCTTAAAGCTTCACAAATTTCAACAGGTTTAAATCTATAGGCAAATCTAAGCACCCATTCAGTTTCGAGAATTACAGTATCAGGTATAAAAACATTCTGTGTTTGAAAAATTTCTAGACTTTTTTGGTATTGTAATTCGTCATCTTGAGTCAAAAAACGCACAATTATATTAGTATCAACTGCCACCATGCCATGATTCCTCTATACCTTGACCAATAGCATCATCCATTTCTTCAAGAGTTTTTGGTGTCCCTTGGTATTTTAAGCATCCAGCAACATCAGCCAATGTGGTTTCTAAAAAAGGTTTTTTTGGTTTCAGAAGAATTCCGTCACCCATATCAATTGCTATCAGTTCCTGTCCCACTTCCCAGCCATGAGACTTTCGCAATGGTTCGGGAATCATTACTTGTCCTTCATTGGAGATTTTTGTGATTTCCATAGTTGAGAGAAAGGATAATGCAATTATTCTGTTGTAATTATAGCAATGTCGGCGATCGCCTACAGCATGGTCAAGTCTATTACATTTTTTTACATCAAAATCCAGCTTATTTTGAAATATTTTTCTATAAAAAAATTTATTTCATTAAAATATACTCACATAAATGCTTATCCTCTGGGCTGACATTGGGATTGTTTTGCAGGTAGTCGCACAGCCAGTTGCAACCTTTTTTTAGCAAATCATCAAGGTCAAAATTCCACAGAATTATTTCACCTGTATCGCTAGTACAGGCAAGAGTTTTGCCATTGGGGCTAAACTTCATGCTTGTAATATAACCACGACTTTTTATTTTTAGAGTTTGCAGTTCTGTACCGTTTTTACTCCAAAGCTTTATTATCCCACTTATATCAGCAGAGGCTATAGTGCTGGAATCACTGCTAAAACAGACATTTGTAACTTCATAGTAATGGTTTTTAAGGGTTCGCAATTCTGTACCATCTTTGCTCCAAAGTTTTATTGTGCTGTCAACTCCACCTGAGACAATGGTATTGCCATCAGGACTAAAATTGATACTTGTAACTGTACCTGTAGGGGAGTTTTTACGCAAAATTATCATTGTTGGTGCAGCTGTTAGTGCGGTGGCTGATGCGGGATTGCAACGAGCCAAATGTTGCTCGCAGTTTGAACTAAAGCTTTTCCACCTAGAATTTCTATCGTGTCCGGCTAGAATTGAGCGTTTTCCACCTGGAATTTCTGCTAAGTCCGGCTTGTAACGTGGGGGTAGTGTTTGGCAGATTTTGCAGTGTTTAGTGAGGCGATGATTTGGGGGTTATTTTTCCAAAAAAAGACCTCTTTTGACCTCATAATACGCTATGCAACTTATGAAGACATCAAGACCCTGACTACGAACATCCTCTAATTTTTTTTTGATTTTGTCATTCTTCTTCAAAATATAGGAGACCATATTTGTATCTAGGAGGTAGCTCATTCCTACCATCTCCTTTCCACAGATTCCTCATACATTTCTATTTGTTCTGGTGTTAAATCATTTAACGTTCCAGAAACCGCTTCTAGTACTAAAATACTGTCAATTCTCTTAACTAAATCATCATTAGTAATAGCTTTAAGTTCTTCAGTTGAAAATCTATTAAACAGATTTACCATAAGTTGAATCATTTCATCTGTATTTAATCTTTCCTGATATAAATTATTCCCTTGAATTAATTTCTTGACTATTTGACATATATGAGATAAAAGGATTTCTTTTTCTTCAAAAACTTCTTGCATAACTTACCACGAATTTTTTAGATTTTATCTAATATTACTCTAACAACTTCTCCCCTCCCTCTGCGTCCAACAGTCAATCTACCAATTTCCGCATCAGTTCTGCGAATTTCACTCACCGCAGCAAATCCCGAAATCACCAGCAAACCACAAACCAACAAGCGCGATCGCACTCCGTCGCCACCTCTGTTTCTGCTTCTTCTCCCTCTCCTGCAACCCCACACTTTTGTGAATAAACCATCGCTGCGCCTGACTAACTTCCAAACCCTGTTGCTGTAAACAATCTTGCGTCATAGCTAAAGGTGCGCCTCGCAATAAAGTTCCATCATCTTTATTACTATCCACCCATTGTTGCAACGCCACCTTCAACCGCTCTTGCCAAGTACGAAACTCCCGGTTATCATCCATCCATCGCTGCAACCGTCCACAGTACTGTCTACCATACTGTTAGGCGCTGTCCACTATACTGTCAAGTAAACTTGGATAGAAAGTCTAGTATACATTCGTGAGCCGTATGGTAGACAACGCATACGACACAGTGTACAACTTGACTAACCATACTAAAAAAAGCAATAATTTTCCAAAAATTTCTATAGGAAAATTACAAAAAAATACAATTAAGGTAAAGCCGTCCATCGTTACGCTCGCGGTTGTCGCTTGATGTCCACCATACTGTCAGGTACTAACGCGAAGGACACGCACGGCTAATCGGAGCAAATCCAGCTTTTTCAACTATTGCTTGACCTTCTCCCGTTAACATTAAGTTGGCGTAGGCTCTCCCTGCTTTCTCTTCGGGATTGTTATCGTCTGGAAAGTTCTTAATAATAACGAATAATATCCGGGTTAAGGGGTAATCTCCTTTTTCAATGGCGTCTAGATTAATTTCATTCCGCTCCCTAAGACACTGAGGTAGACCCTTATAAAAACCCTTATAAGGAGCAATAAAATTCCCTGGTTCAAGTCCTAATGGTAAAGAGCGAATGGAACACTGAGGTACAATTGCCGATGCTGAACCGAAGTAAATGCCTCCCGGATTCTTAATCACTTGTTGCACCCCAACGGTTGTGTTATCAATAAATTGAACAACTTGAGGGTTGAAAGATATGTTTTCTAGAACATTGACAAAAAAGTATTGCACAGTATCAGACTCTTCCAACCGTCGTGAGTAGGGAGTAATTGGCAAGTTCGGACCACCGACTTGGTTCCAGTTAGAAATTTTGCCTGTATAAATATCCCTGAGCTGAGCTATTGTTAAACCGGGAATATTGAGATTGGGATTCACCGCTACCACTATAGCGTCAATACCGACAGCAACTGAATCGAGAGCAAACCCTTGCGCCAGAACTTTTTGGCGTTCCTCGTCTGTGGGAAGGCGAGAAGATAGACTAAAGGCTAGGCGTCCTTGCAGTAACTCCCCAATGCCCCAACCAGAGCCACCAGATGGAAGAGGGGTAATATACCGCAGGTCAAACTCTGGTAACGCTTTGATAGCGGAACCAACTGGCGAGACGATGGGAATCCAACTTGTGCTACCACCGTAGGCAAATATTTGCTCTTGGGGAATATCGATAAAAAACTTTGTACGAAAATCAGTAAAAGAACATATCGGTCTTACAAACAGCCACCAGTAAATTATTGACAGAGAAACTGCACTAACCACAAGTCTAACCGTAGCTATTTTCCATCTTTTCTGCTTTTGTAGTAGACGACTAAAAGTATCTGGCAGCTATCATCTTTTATAAACTTCTCCCAGAGAAACTGTGTAGGTTTCTCGCTGTGAAATCAATTTCACACCTTGATCGCTAAAGTTAGATAAATCTGACTGAATATGGCTTTTAACTCGTTTTAACGGGTTTGAGCTTTGAGACCAAATTTTAATTTAGGGCTCAACTGGGCTTTTTGGTAGCGATCGCTAAAGGACTTTCAAGCAGATGTTTGGATACTTTTTTATTTGGAATTTCCATTGACCCCACGACAAAGATGACGATCGCCTCTTTTGAATTGAAGATAATCACTCACCCAATCACAGGCGCGATCGAGTAACTCATCGGGAGCTAAAACCCGTTCCAAATCCCATAAAATGATTGTTCTATCATCACTAGCCGAAGCAATTATCTTTCTATTTGGGCTAAATGCAACTGCTCTTACCATATCGCTATGACCGGAGAGGGTAGTCAGCAAAGTTCCATCAATTTTCCAGAGATTGACGGTGTTATCAGCACTGGCTGAAGCAATCATTTGACTGTCTGAACTGATAGCAACAGCATTAATCCCACCGCTATGACCAATTAAGGTGTTTATCAAAATGCCATTTATTGTCCATAATTTAACAGTCTTATCATCACTTGCCGTTGCAATTATATTCCCATCTGGGCTGATAGCAACTGCATTGACTCGATTAGTATGCCCTTTTAGAATATTCAACAAAGTGCCATCTATTGTCCATAGTCCAACTGTCTTATCTTCACTACCAGAAACAATCGTTTTACCATCAGGACTGACAGCCACAGTGTTAACCCCGGCTTGATGGTTGAAAAGAGTTCTCAATAAGGTGCCGTCTTGTTTCCAAATTTTTACTGTTTTATCTTCACTCGCCGTTGCAATTATTTTCCCATCTGGGCTAATGGCGATTCCTTTCACCTCATCTTTATGTCCTCTGAGGGTAGCTAGCAGTTGACTATCTTTTTTCCAAAGTTTGACAGTGTTATCCGAACTTGCGGAAGCGATCGCATTTCCATCCTGACTTATAGCGACTGCATTCACGCCTGCATTATGTCCTCTCAGGGTCGTTAGCAATGTACCGTCTTTTTTCCAGAGTTTGAGAGTGCGATCGCGACTTGCGGAGATCATTGTTTTTCCATCAGGAGAGAAAATAACTCCATAAACTCCTTCATTATGTCCATAGACAGTTGTCAGCAATCTACTGTTGCGCTTCCAAAATGTCACGGTACCGTCACGACTTGCAGAGGCGATCTCATCTCCCCCTGTATCAAAAAAGGTAACTGCATTCACTCCCGCGTCATCTCCTGAAAGAGTCGTCAGCAATGTACCATCTAGTTTCCAGAGTTTAACTGTTTTGTCCCGACTTGCTGAGGCTATGATTTTACCATCCGGGCTAATAGCAACCCCCTCAACTTGATTGTTATGTCCCACCAGAGTTGCTAGCAACTTGCCATCAATTGTCCAAATTTTAACTTGCTTGTCTGCACTTCCTGAAACAACCAGCTTCCCGTCGGGGCTAATAGCAACCCCCTCGACTTCATCCTCATGACCCTGTAATGTGCGTAGTAAAGTCCCGTCAATATTCCAAAGTTTGACAGTTTTGTCATCACTTGCTGAAGCGATCGTCTTACCATCAGGGCTTATAGCAATTCCCTCTATCTCACCACTAAGACCTTTAATTGTACGAAGCAAAGTCCCGTCTCGTTTCCAAAGTTTAATCGTCTTATCGTCACCCGCTGAGACAATGATTTTGCTGTCGGGACTCATCGCAACCGCCTCAACAGCATCACTATGACCTTTTAAGGTTGTCAGCAAGTTACCGTCAGTTTTCCAAAGTTTAATTGTCTTGTCTGCACTTGCAGAAGCGATCGTTTTGCTGTCGGGACTGATAGCAACTGCATTCACAGCTGCATCGTGTTCTACAAGTGTAGCTATCAATTCGCCATTTGGCTTCCAGAGTTTGACTGTATTATCTGTACTCCCTGTCGCCAAGATTTTTCCATCTGGGCTAACAGCAACTGCATTCACCCCAGCACTATGTCCTGACAAACGATTGTATGCTTTGACTTCATAAACTGCTTGTCTGAGTGCTGATTCAACCTGAGCTTGAATCTCCTCATCCATTTCACCAAGACTTTGAAGTCGTCTCTTTGCTTTGATAGCTTCTACAAGTGCATCTAACTTTTTATCTGAAGCAAATAGGGCTTGAGAAGATGTCGCTAGTGCTTTGAGTTCGTTCAGCTGCGCTTGACGATAGTGGGAAAAGATTGTGACTCCTGCAATCAAAGCAGCTGCCAATGCTACACTAATTGTACCGAGAAATAACCTTTGCAGTTTAGCAGCTTTTTGCTCTTGAACGAGTCTCGCTCTAATTTCTTTGGTACAATCAGCCTCCAACTTCGTTTCAACTTCTCGCCGATCCAGTTCTTGACTTGCTGTTAAGAATTGATAATCTATTTCACCCAAACTTTTACCCTGCGCCCAAGTTTGGGCTTCTAGCAAAGCTTGTCCGCGCAGCAACCGGGATGGGTCTTGTCGTTGTGATGCTAACCAAGCATTCAATGCATGCGAATAAGGACGCAGCTTTGCAAGTTCTTTTTCTACCCAAGCTTGGTTAAAAACCTCTTGATAAATCCGGTTTTTTACCTTCAGGTGTCCCTGGTGTTTGATGACTAATCCCGATAAAAGCAGTTCGATTTGTTCTGGAGATTCATCTGTTGATACTTCATCCCCTTGTAAAATTTGTTGATATAGACCTAGTAGGTAACTTGCACGTTGCTCGTTCCTCAACAGGCGATCGCGAATCGTCTTCAAATGTTCTGGGTCATCCTGAGCTTCCCAGTTTTCAATAATATGCGATCGCACTATTTTTTCCAAAATAATTGCAGGCAACTGGTAATAAATACTGATAAGATGATAATTAACAATGGGTAAATGGTAATCTAACTTATAGCGGTCTTCTTCTTTTTTATTTTCATTCTCTTCGTCCCATTTTGTCTTACCACTATCTCTTTCTTGTCTCACTATTTGGCATAGCTTTTGAGTGAGAAAAGGTTGACCATTTGTCCAATTTAGTATTTCTTTAAGAACTGACATTGGATTGGCAACTTTACCCTCCAATCCTGCTGCTAGAGGTTGAATTTCTAATAAACTAAACCCGACTAAGTCAATAGATTTCCCAATATTAAATGGTGTCGAAGTTCGGTCAGCAATCAAATCTGAAGGTGTTGCTACCCCGAACAGCGCCCACGTCAAGCGATTATATTCTGGGTTTTCTGCTCGTTGATTGTAGCAAGACCGTATCAAAGCAAAAAAATCAGCTACTGGAAAATTTAAGCTGAGAACATTATCAATTTCATCTATAAAAATAAATATTCTTTCACTTTTCAATTTGACTAATAATATATCTTCAATGAATTGAGTCAATCGTTGTAGGAGAGGTAAATCTTCGCGATCGCTCCACCAAGATTTGATATTAACCGAACCAAAAAGATTAAAACTACGTAATAAATCTACAATTATACCTTTATACCATTGAGAAGGTGTAATATTGCCATTTCCAATCCGAGTCATATCAATAGAAGCACAGGAAAAACCTGCTTCTTGCAAGCGATATCTTGTTCTCAAACGCAGGCTAGACTTCCCCATTTGTCGCGAGCTAAAAACATAACAAAACTCCCCCTTCATCAAAGCATCATACAGTTCAAAATCAGCTTGACGCTCCACATAGCTAGGAGCATCCATTTTGAGACTACCGCCGACTTGATACTCATAAGTCATAACAATTAACCTAATTGTTCGCAGAAATACAAGCGATACAATTCACAACTTGGTATAGCCTGATTCCCCTCAAGCTTGACCAAACCCATACTTTCCAATTTGTAAGCAGTGATAGCTTCTAAATGTACACTCTCAGGAGCTGTCACCACCTTTTTAAAAGCTGTTCCCAACTCAGGATGCTCTTGCAAATTTGCCAAGTGATGGCGGAGATAGTGACTATAAATTCCACCAATTGTGGGAGCTTCTTGCAAGAGTTGCTCTAAGCTAACTTCTTGAGATGCTAAGTTGTATAAAGCCAGACGAACGAGATAGGGATGTCCGCCAATCATAGCCATCAGGGGAGCCAGTTTTTGAGCACCTACCTCACCTTTCGCCCAATCTAGTCCATGACGGACTGCTAAATCTTGAACTTGTTCTAAGTTAAATTCTGTTAACTTAATCGCCAGTCCAACATTAAAAGGAGATTGATTGATATCGAGGGGTATGTATGCTTCGGTAGCATGAACCACAATCAGTCGCAATTTTTGCCAGATTTCTAGTTCAGAAGCATCCTCATACCAAGACCTTAGCAGTGGGAGAAAATCACTGGAAATGTCTGGATACTCAAAAATTCGATTCACTTCATCCAACGCTAAGATAACAGGAGAATTAATGGCTTGCAGTATATACTCCTGAAAATAAAGTGTACAGCTCACTTTAGAGCCAATATCTTCATCCCAATAATCATTCAGCTTTGACTCTATATTCAACTGACGGCTGACATTAGCGCACAACCAACGCAAGAATTTATCCAAGCTAGTAAAAATATGATTATCCGCTAACTGCAAACTTATCAGTACGGTATGTATACCCCCAGTCTGCTTGGCATAAGCTAAAATTCTATGCATGAGAGAGGTTTTTCCCATTTGTCGCGGGGCTTTGATTCGGATGAGACTTCCTGGTTTGCTGATTTCAGCATAAGCCCGTTCTTCAATGGGAGGACGCTCAATATAGAAAAGAGAGTTGAGAGGGACTGGACCACCGGGGACTTCCAACAAGGTAGGACTAGCGACGAGAGGTTCACCTTTTTCTAGAGGAGGTTCTATCGTTGTGCGATCGCCAGTCCCAACCTCATATCTGTTTGCTAATGGTTGGTGGAGTGTTGGAAGGACTTCAGTATCCTGAGATTTGCGTTGAGAAGAGTAAACCTCCGCACGTCGTCTGAGAACCGACCGGAAATTGCTTTTAGTCACCTCCTCCTCCAGAGTTTGTGAAAGTAACTTCCACAACTTTGAACCAACATCTTTAACATAATTAGCATCATAACTAGCACTTTCCGCCATTTCTTGATAAGTTTGTCCTTCCCAAGATTTGCGAAAAACGAACTCCTGAAGATCGTTCAAGCGTTTTTCCAGGAATATATCTAAAACAACCAGTGCTTCATCAATATTCATAAAAGAAAGTAATAAGGATGAAAAAATTTTGAATGAAGTACAACTTATCTCAATACTACTCGGTTAAGGACAGTTAAAGCTCCACCAAACCCGTATTCTTCAAGAAACCGGGTTTCTAATTTCTGCAATCCCTTGTACTATTACAACTTATCTGCGTGTATCTGCGTACATCTGCGGTTTTTTAATTCGAGTATGTATTGCACTCAACCCAAAATCTTTATATAAGTAAAGTTGTAGACAACTTGGTGAATGGCTGTTTCCGCTGAAGGCTTCAATTCTGGAGAAGATTTTTCCACTCTACCATCTGGATATATGCCAATAAAGTCAGTAGGCAATAATTCTCCTTTAGACTTTCCACTGGCTGTAATCCAGAAACTTCCATCAGGGAAACGAACTGAGAGATTTCCCGCAGTTCCCAGCATCCATCCTTGCTGGTAGAAATGACGGGCTGTGGTGATAAGTTCAAGACGTGGGTCGCTACGGGTCTGGCTTGTCATAATAATTCAGTTTTCTTGTCTTCAGCGATCGCAGTTACGATTAATGCTTGACAACTTCAATAAGGACGATTTTCTCGCCCATGATAAACCTTGGTAATAACAACCGATGCGCCTGCCTCAAATACCTGGTAGTGAAGGACAAAACCGATTTTGCCGAAGGGCACAAGCAAACGTCGCAACCCTGTATTCTCATCGACGATTGTTCCCCGGAAGGGATTTTGTTCAAGGCTCTCCCCAGCCTCCAAAATCGCCTTTACTGCACGGACAGCAGCGTCAGTCTTCATGTCTTGTAAGAAAGCGTAATGCCGCTGAATATCCTGTGATGCTTGTTGAGACCAAATGATTAGGGACATGGTAATTCGCGATCTGTCCCTAAGTTAGCTGCCCATGCTTTCATTTGTGCATGGTCAATGCTCTGTCCCGTGCGCTGGTATTCCTCCAAAGCTTGCAGGCTATGATGAACCATTTCCTGTTCGGTCAGAGGCATAAACTGAAGGGACGCGCTCACTTCACCCCACGCCCAATCACTCTCTTCTTCAACAGTGATTTCTTCTTTAAGCGTCTGTTCTAAATCGTCTAAACTACCAGGGGTTAAGAGCCATCTGAGCACAGCCGCCTTCACTAGGTCACTGGGCATGGCTTGGATACGATTCGCTATGAACTCACGATTCATTACCATAGAATCCCTCAAAGAAACTGTAAGCAACGAGCTTACGCCTTAACGTCATGTCGTATATCTTAACCGAAAACACAATTATTGGCTGCGGTTTTTCCCACTCAAACAGTTCTCTCTGATTTAGAATTTATAGTATTGCAAAACTTCGATAAAAGTATAGTCTTTTCTTTCCCCGTATATTGAGGAACCCAGCCTTGTGTTCCAGTGAAATAACGCACTGCTTTAATGCGCTGTGCTGAAGTCAGATAAAACCAGTGCTCAGTTCCAGCCGGGACGTTAATATATTCTTCAGGTTGTATCAGCTTGTTGCCATGACAAGTACTGCCTAAAATGGAGTTAAATGCTACGAATAACTCCATGTAACTCCTAATTTAAATGACCTAACTTCACGGATTTGAGTACTTGTTCTTTTTCATCTTCGCTCAGGCTATCCTGTTTTAGCAGTTGACGCAACTGTTCATTATCCCCTACAACCCAACGATTCAGTCGAACGTCTAGAACCGCTAGTTCGCGGACAATATCCTCTAAATCGGTGTGGCGTGTTCCATCTTCAAGTTGTAATATTGCCATATCTTATCCTCGTGCTATGAAAAATAATTGGTAAGCATTCAACCGTCAGCTATCAGCACTTCAGCTACTCCCTTCTTGCTATAAGATTACCGATCTGCTTTTCCTCTTTCTTCTCTTCCCTCCGGGACGCTACCGCGAACGAGACGCTTCTCTCCGAGAGGCTCCGCCAACGCGAATGCGCTCTTTGCGTCTTTGCGGTTCATTTAAATAGGTAATCTACCCTACGGGAACGCCTGACGGCGAACGGGCGGAAAGGGAGTAATTCTAGCTTTTAAGGTGTTTTCGTTGCGCTCTACCGTCTATACAGAGCGAGCAAAATGTGCTTTCATTGCTGATGGCTGAGGTGCTAATAGCTG
The DNA here is from genome assembly GCA_035967975.1 of Scytonema sp. PMC 1070.18. Classification (GTDB taxonomy): domain Bacteria; phylum Cyanobacteriota; class Cyanobacteriia; order Cyanobacteriales; family Nostocaceae; genus Scytonema. The sequence goes on along the minus strand of JAWQFQ010000134.1, from coordinate 6,999 downwards.
AACGCTTACAATAATTGTACGGTATGTTTACTGAATATAACGTGTTTTTTCACTAGGAATCCTTTCGGTTAAGCGATGCAGGAAAAACCCGGTATCTTCAAGATACCGGGTTTCTAGTAGCACAAATAAGCCAAAACCTACGCAGTCTTGCTTCCTGTCCCTTGTTGATGTGAAAACTGAGAAAGTAGGTGTTTAAAAACCTGATGATTCTCTCAAATCAAATAAAATTTTTATAAAAGACGTTAAGGCTTGCTTAAATCTCTTTTTTCTTCAAGAATTGGTTCAATTTTTTGTGTATGTTACGGTAGAGGCTTGTTAAATAAATCCTCCAACATCTTAGAAGATATGAGAGAAAATTTTAAGAAACAAGTCCGTAGGTGGGCGATGTTGTGTCACCTCTCAGCTTTGTTATGGTTACCGTTAGCAGGTTTGATATTTTTGGGTATTCCCTTATACTTACCGTTTTTGAATATCTTGGGACCATTAATTATTTGGCAATGGAAAAAAACACAGGACCCTTGGATTGATTTTCAAGGGAAAGAATCTATAAATTTCCAGCTTTCACTAACTGTTTATGCTTTTCTTGTTATCGTTATATCTTTGCTTTTGGTTCTGATCACTTTTGGGCTGGCAATGACAACTAGTATAACATCTAAAAATTTAGAAACAGTTTTTAATAGTTTATTAATATTTCTTAGTGGTTTGATTGCAATATTAATGATAGTACAATTAATTTTAGTGAATTTAGCAGCAATAAAAGCCTACAAGGGGGCTTACTATCGCTATCCTTTGACAATTAGATTTTTCCGTTAAGAAGTAATGGTATACTGAAAAAAAAGTGACATGAAAAGGAATTAGGGTAGCTGTGATTGGTGTTGCAGTTGTTGGCACGGGGTTCGGTCAGAAAGTCCATATTCCAGGATTTCAATCTCATCCTCGTACAGAGGTCGTGGCGGTATATAATAAGGATTTGGAGAAAGCTAAAGCGATCGCACAAACTCACAACATAACCCACGCTGGCAACACAATAGAAGATATTGTTAACTTAAGTGAAGTACAAGCAGTCAGCATTTCCACACCGCCATTTTTACATTATGAAATGGCAAAAATAGTCTTGCAAGCAGGGAAACATCTGTTATTGGAAAAACCAATAACCATGAATGCAACCGAAGCTAAAGAACTGTATCAGATAGCAAAGCAGACAGGTGCGATCGCGGCTGTAGACTTTGAATTTCGCTTTGTACCGGGATGGTTATTATTTTCGGAAATGTTATCAGAAGGTTTCGTCGGTTCTAAGCGGTTGATAAAAATTGATTGGTTGGGTTCTTCTCGTGCTAACCCCGAACGTCCTTGGAACTGGTATTCTCGCAAAGACCAGGGAGGAGGTGCTTTGGGTTCTTTGGGTTCTCACACCTTTGATTATGTTCATTGGTTATTTGGTCCCGTACGCAAATTAAGCGCCCATTTCAGTACCGCCATTCCCCAAAGACTAGACTCCACCACTGGAGGACTCAAGCCAGTGGAAACAGATGATACCTGTATGTTGATGCTAGAGTTGGCGGATGGAACACCCTGTCAGGTTACTATCAGTGCAGTTGTGTACGCACAACGGACTCATTGGATTGAAGTGTATGGCGATCGCGGAACTTTGATATTGGGAAGCGAAAATCAAAAAGATTACATCCACGGTTTCCATGTTTGGTCGTCACAACCAGACAAACCATTAGCAGAAGTAGAAATTCCCAATCGACTATTATTTCCCAAAAATCATTCAGATGGTCGAATTTCAGCATTTCTTAGAGTTGTAGACCAGTGGGTACAAGGGATCGAAAGTCAGGAACAGACACTCCCATCCTTGCGAGAAGGGATTTACTCTCAGTTGTTGATGGATTTATCTCATGAATCAAATCAGACATATAATTGGGTGAATGTACCTAATTTAGAGGAATTCCTCAGTAGCTAGCAATCATGAGCAATCTTATTCCAGATGATTATAGTCATTTGCTAATTGAAGTACAACAGCGCATTCGTTCCGCCCAGTATGAAGCACTTAAAGCAGTCAACAAAGAACTCATCACTCTTTATTGGGACATTGGTAAGATGATTGTGACACGCCAACAGGGGGCTAGTTGGGGAAAGTCGGTAGTGGAACAGTTAGCCAAGGATTTGCAAACAGAGTTCCCTGGGATAAGTGGATTCTCCGCCGCAAACCTCTGGCGGATGAGGCTTTTCTACGGAACATATGCCAATAATGAAAAACTCGCACCAATGGTGCGAGAAATTGGCTGGACTCACAATCTTGTCATTATGGAGAAATGTAAGGATGACTTGGAACGAGAGTTTTACATCCGCATGACTCGTAAGTTTGGTTGGACAAAGAACGTCTTGATTCACCAGATAGAGAACAAAACTTATGAGAAAACTCTTCTAAACCAAACCAATTTTGATAGCGCCGTACCAGAGGAAATACGCAATCAAGCAAAGCTGGCTGTCAAGGATGAATATACGTTTGATTTTTTAGAATTAGCAGATGAACATAGCGAACGACAAATAGAACAAGCAATTCTCGCTAGGGTTGAACCTTTTTTGCAGGAAATGAGTGGAATGTTCGCCTTTGTGGGTAGCCAGTATCGGGTGGAAGTAGGCGATCGCGAATATTTTATTGATTTATTATTATATCACCGTCAGTTAAAATGCTTGGTAGCAATTGAGTTAAAAACTGGGGATTTTTTACCAGAATATGTAGGCAAAATGCAGTTTTATCTAGCTGCATTAGATGATTTAGTTAGGTTGAAAGACGAAAATCTTTCCATTGGTATTATTCTCTGTAAATCTAAAAATAAAACGATTGTAGAATATGCACTGAGAGAATCAAATAAACCCATTGGGGTAGCAACTTATCAGATAGTTTCCACTGTTCCACAAGAATTAAAACATCAACTCCCGGCTCCAGAACAAGTTGCTAAACTGCTACAGGGAGTCTAATAAAATACAGTACTTGTTGGTTAACCATAGTTGAGGTGTAAGAGGTTGTTTGAAAAGTGGTTGGCTGTAATTTTAAGCAATGGTTGATCCCCCCTAGCCCCCCTTAAAAAGGGGGGAAAATCTCTAACGGTCCCCCTTTTTAAGGGGGATTTAGGGGGATGTGAAATGTCTATGCTACTGACGAGAGGACTTTTAAAACATCCTCTGAGAAACTGGGTTTCTATGTCGGCTTATCCGAACCGTATTGTATGGGAAACCGTACTTGAAAAAGATTTAGGAAAACATAAAAATATTAAAATTTAGGCTATAAAAAATACCGAAAAGAGTGGGTAAAACACTACATCAGAGGTAGGGTTGTCTGTATTTCACTTCACAAAATACTAGGGCAATATAACAAGTGTCAGCAGTTAAAACACTGCAAGAACTACTAAATCCCTACAGCAAGCCTAAATCACTTGTAGAAAATTTTAGTAGCTAACCGCTAACTGCTTTTTTCCTATCAGCTATTAGCTGTTAGCATTCCTCACTAAAATTTTACACTCTATTTAGGACTGCTATAACACCACAAAGTTAGCATTTAATGTAGAGGTAAACAGTCTATGATGATTCGTTACTGGCAACCTTTCAGAGAACTGGAAACCCTTCGCCGTCAAATGGATCAAGTATTTGACGAGTTAACCGCTCAAACTAGTGACACATCAAATGCCAATTGGGCTCCTGCAATTGAATTGATTGATGCAGGCGATCGCTTAATTTTCAAAGCACAACTTCCTGGCGTCGCAACTAAAGATATAGATTTGCAAGTCACCCGTGATGCCATTTCTCTAACTGGAGAACGTCAGCGCCAGAATTCTACAAATGAATCCAATTTTTTACACTCTGAGTTCCGTTATGGTAAGTTCCAAAGAGTAGTTAACTTGCCAGTTGCAGTGCAAAATGATAAGGTGGAAGCCGACTACCGCGATGGTATTCTAACTCTCACATTACCCAAGGTTGAAGAAGTTCGCAATCGTGTAGTCAAGATTAATTTAGGAGGAGAGACTTCATCTGATAAAACCTTAGAAGCAAGTTCCACAAATGTAAACTCCTAATATCAACTCCAATACTGCAAGAAATAGCAAAAATTAGAAACCCGGTTTCTTTGAGAAACCGGGTTTCTGGTACCTCAACTACCCTTAAGGGACTTCCAAATAAAAAAAACGTAATGAGCATGAAGAATACTAAAAATGATTTGTCTTTACCGGAAGGGTGTGTCCTTCGTAAAGCAACATCTGATGATATTTGGTCTATCCGATTGATGGTACTAGGAGCAAAACTCGATCCTACTCAAATAAGATGGCAGCAATTCTGGGTGGTAGAATGCAATAGGCAATTGGTAGCATGCGGACAGCTAAGGAACTTTTCTGACGCACAGGAACTCGGTAGTTTAGTTGTGTTGGCTGCTTGGAGAGGTCGTGGCTTGGGGGCTTTTTTAACACAGCATTTGATTCATCAAGCAAATAAACCGCTGTATCTAGAATGCTTGGGTCAGCGATTAGCACAATTTTACAGCAGTTTTGGTTTTGTAACAATTTCTTTTCAAAACTTACCCCCATCTCTTAAACGCAAGTTCAGATTATCTCAATTGGGGAGAAGGTTGGTAGGTGTTCCTGTAGAGTTTATGGAAAAACGTCTATTCTAGAATAAATATCAAGACTGCTCAGTTAACAATAGTTGAGGTCCAAGAAACCCGGTTTCTCAAAGAAACCGGGTTTCTATGTCGGCTTCTCTGAATCGTATTGTTTTCACCCCCTCAAATACTTGTGATAATTTGGATAATAAAAGCCGCGATCGCAGCCAACCCCTCCAGAAATGCTGGAATTGAAAACAGAATCACCAAAGCAAACAATCCAAATTGAGTCTTCTCCAAGGGTTTTAATTTAGGAAAGAATTCGCTAAAGACGTAAAATCCATCTAAAGGTGGAATTGGTAATAGATTGAATAGAAACAACCTAACATTTAGATGAGCGGCTATGTAGAGAAAGTTTGTACTAAAAATACCCTCTTGATTTGAAGAAGCCATTAATTTTATTAAACATACACTGAGAATACCCAAGGTAAGATTTAGTGCAGGTCCTGCTGCAAATACTAATATAGTACCTATTTTCAAAAACCGGAATCTGGAAGGATTAACGGGCGTTTTTCCCCATGAAAGACCAGCTATACACAGCAAAACAAAAGATTGCCAACTTATATGAACGAGTGGATTTAGAGTAATATGTCCTCTTTTTTTAGGTGTATCATCCCCTAGACTGATTGCAACTAGTCCATGAGCTAATTCATGTAAAGTGATTGACAATATCAACAGTATAACAACCCTAAAGAAAAATATAGGGTCATTAAATAATGTTTCGATTAACATATATTGAAATAAGAATTTAAAAAATGTTAATAGCGAATAGCTAATAGCTAATAGCCAATAGTAAAACACAATTAGCCATCAGCCATTAGCAGTTAGCCATTAGCCATCAGCCACCAAAACTTTTGATATATGAGTTAATAAATAATAAAACACCTCTATTTGTGATGATTTCGGAAACAGAACGTTTAAACAACTGACAAAAATATGAAGATTTATCAACGACATCCTTGGTCACTGACAGTAGATGAAGCAATAAAAATCCAAGAACAGCTAACATCTGAAGTCATTACAGACGATCAGCTCAAAGAGCCCGTGCAATACGTTGCAGGGGTAGATATGGGTTTTATAGAAAATGGTACAATGAGTCGTGCCGCTGTTGCAGTACTCAGTTTTCCCGACCTACAGCTACAGGAAACCAGCGTAGCCTACCGTCCTACGACCTTCCCCTACATCCCTGGGTTTCTCTCATTCCGAGAAATACCTGCTGTCTTAGACGCTTTAGAAAAGATTCAAACAATACCAGACCTGATTCTGTGTGACGGACAGGGAATTGCTCATCCGCGAAGATTTGGAATAGCTTGCCATTTGGGTTTACTTGCGGATATACCTAGTATTGGGGTAGCAAAATCTCTGTTGATTGGTAAGCACGATGACTTGCCAGAAACGCGAGGAAGCTGGCAACCACTTATACATAAAGGAGAAACTATTGGGGCGGTTTTACGGACGCGTACTGGAGTCAAGCCTGTGTATGTTTCTAGCGGTTATAAAGTTAGTTTACCTACAGCTATTGACTACGTGCTGCGCTGCACGCCAAAATATCGTCTGCCAGAAACCACACGCATTGCTGATAAATTAGCTTCTTCCAAGTAGAGCCAAGAAGAGTAGTCATTATATTGGGATTTACCGAGCTAGAACAATGAACGCGCTGACTTTACAGTGGTACGATGCAGGTCAACAAAAAACTCAGAAGATTTATGAAAACAGTCCCAGCAAAAATTCTGGTACTGTTCGCATCGGTCGCGATCCCCTTCGATGCGACATTGTTCTGAGTCACCCAACTGTATCAGGGCTGCATATTGAAATTTATTTTCAACTACAACAGCAATGCTTTGTTGTTAAGAATTTACGAGAATCAAATCCCCCTCTTATCAATGGACGGCTATTGATTCAGGGTGAAATGGCTTTACCAGAAGGTAGCATTATTTGTCTAGGACAACAAGAACTGAAAGTGATTGCTGTTTCCATTACCACGGCTAGTAGTGTCCCACCCACAATTCTTTCTACACCAAAACCGTTAGTACCAAACCCTCAACCTGCATCACCAACTCCACCTCGCCAGCCACAAATACATCAAGGACATCACCCCAATCCACCTATCCCCCCCATCCAACAAAGATTTTATGGGTTACAGTGCCCTAAATGTCATAAAGTTTCCTCCCCCGAACATTTACAAGTGGGCTGTCCTTGGTGTGGTACATCCTTAGCAGCCGCCATCAGTGTTTTAGCACCACCTAATTAGGGTGTAGGGTGTAGGGTGTAGGGTGTGATGTTCACGAAGTTTCATAATTCATAATTCATAATTCATAATTCATAATTCATAATTCATAATTCAT
>JAWQFQ010000133.1:0-24964 GCA_035967975.1 Scytonema sp. PMC 1070.18 | reverse complement strand
AATTGAGATTGACATTGATGGAGGAATGATTTATGACGGAATCAAATTTTGAAGGCATGACACGGGCTGAATTACTGGCATATGTACGTAAAAACCCTCAAGATACAGAAGCTTTCCATAAATACATGGATATGTTAGCAGCCACACCCGGTCGTGTAAAAATACCACCTGAAGAAATTGATACAGTATTACCAAAAATACTGAGAGAAAATTAAAAACTGGCTAGCCAGAATGACAACCAGTTTCTAACTCTACGTATTGTCAGCCCTCGCATATGGGGGCTTTTTTCATTTTACTTGTACCACATCAGGTGTACGCTGTGATACAGGGTCAAAAACAGTTGAGCGATGAAGGTCAACAGGCACGGTAAAGCGAAAATCCTTACCCAACAAGAGATACAAGAAATTTTCAGCCACGGGTTGAGTAACGACCGTGACCGAACCTTGTTTGGTGTATGCCTGTTTTCTGCAAGCCGTATTCGTGAAGCGTGTACGCTACTGACATCTGACATCTACACCCCCAAGGGATTGGTTAGACCTAAGCTAATTATCAGGAAAGCTAACACCAAAGGTAAGCTGGCTACCCGGTCTATACCAGTGATAGAAGATTTAAGACAATTATTATCTAGTTACTACACATTTGCGGGTAAACCTTACTTGTTCGGTGGTCGCAGTGATGGACACATTAGCGAAGACTCAGCCGCAAGGATTTTAAGACAAGCTTGTGAGCGAGTAGGGATTACTGGCGTGAGTACCCACAGCTTTCGTAGGACTGCCCTAACCCAAATGAGCAATGCTGGCATACCGTTACGGGTCATTCAGGAGATTAGCGGACATCGAAACTTAGAGCAGTTGCAGAAGTACTTAGAGGTATCGGAAGAACAAGTGTTGGGAGCGGCTAGCAGCTTATCAATGCTGTCACCAGTGGCGAACGCTGGCGGTAGTGTTGATGTTGAAGTGAATTTAGAACTTGAAAATGTGTCCCCTTTAGGGGAAGAAAGTTTGTAATCTTGTTGGATAAAACCAACGCTCATGACCTACCGTGGGCGTTAAAACATAAAAATCACAATTGATAATGTCAAGCTTTGGTTGAAAAACTTAATTGAGTGGTTGAGGGAGAAAAAATCTGTGGATGAGGAAGTCGGGAAATATAGATATGACGACATTTTCGCCAAATCGACTGAAAACCCCAATTCAAAAGCTTTTCAATCTTTCGACAATTTAGACCAGACCTCTTGACAATAGATAAATCCATAGTTATATTTAATCTGTTACTTTGGAAAACATGGAATGAGTAGACAAGTTAAAGACCCTGATGAATTTACAAACACTTTTATTGATGAGAGAGTGAACCACCTACTACCCCTCTTTGAAGCCCTGGCTCCGTATAAGCTTACTCAACGTAAGAAGGGAGTAGGAGATTTACCAGGTTGGGAACGATTAGCAGCTCAAGAAGCAAGGATATTAAAAACCACTTATCCAGATGAACAACCGGAAGCAGAACGCCAGTACAACACGGCATTGAGACAAATTACAGCACTCAAAAAAGCATTGAAACAGGCTGCAAAGACAGACCTTAAAGACCCTGCTTTAGTGAGTCCAGTAACCACTATCGCTACTCACTTCGGCAATGCTCTTAGTTATTTGTTCAGTGAGTACAAAGAACGTCAGAATGCTCGATACAGAGAGAAAGTAACTGTAAGACGGCAAAAAGAAAATCGGATTCAGATAGACCTTACCAATTCCCTTAAACTTGCCCACAGTGTATTAACAGAAGTAGCAGAGGGGAAACAGCCAAACTGGATTGATGTAAGTTGTTCTATTGCACTCTCCACGGGTAGACGCATGGGTGAAATCCACTGTTCGGCAACTTTTTCTGAGTCAGGGGAGTATGAAATAGCTTTTAGGGGTCAGTTAAAAGGTAAAGACCGCAAGGTAAGAGTAGGTAGTAAATTGATACCACTAAGAAAAGTTACTTTTTACATACCTACCCTACTGTCAGCCGAACTAGTTTGTTTAGGGCTGGAATACTTAGAAATCAAGGGTAAACGATTGGAACGAGATTCAGACCCCGAACGAGTAAACTTACGTTGGGCTAAAACATTGAATCTAGCCGTAAAGGATTGGGATATTTTCCCTGAAAGCGAACGGACATATCACAAATTTCGTGCGGCATACTTACGGGCAAGCATCCTTAATGACTCAAACGTTGACCCTTACGACTTTAAAGACTACGCCAAGGAAATTTTAGGGGACGACGACGAAACGACCATAGATGCATACAAACGATACGAAATCAAACCAGGCACTTTAACAAAGCTTTAAAAATCTCTATACTAAACCCTCTTGACAATAGATAACTAGAGGGTTAGTCTAGAGATATAGATAGAAAAACAAATGTACCTCAATTATGTCACAAGCAGCAATCGCCACAAAAATCGGTCAAGAACTGGCTTCTAAACTTCAAGGTATTAATGATGAAAAAGTCATTAAAGCTTTGACCATTGAAGCTTGGAAAGAATTAAAGCAAGCAATTACAAATCCTTCAACCTTTTCATCTAGAGGCTTGTCCAATGCCCGCAAAGCAATTAAAGAAGTTTTCCCAGACAGCGAAATAGCTTTATCAGGGTACTATCACACGACACAGGGTAAAGGACAAACACCACGCTATGAACATTTAGCCCTTTGGTATCTCACTTCTAACACTGACCGATGGGAAATTGTTGGAGACAAAGCAAGACTTGCTTATTTTGAAAATCTCCCAAAACTGCCAGCACCACAGCCCGAACCACAACCCGAACCACAACCCGAACCACAACCCGAACCACAACCCGAACCACAACCTGAACCACTAACGTTAGAAAATATGACACTGGAAAATTTACAACTGGATACCGAAACTCAAACCATTGTGCTTGAAGCGCTAAATCACTCCGGTATGAGCCTGCTTGACTTTATCAAACAAGCTTGTAAAGTTTATGCAACCACCGTTGTAGGTAAAGCTAAACAAGCTGAGAATATAAATTTAAGCAATATCCCCACATCAGAACTTCTCAACAACTCCAGTTATCGCACTTTACCCGGTCGCGCTGAAGAACTCTCCAACAGAGCCATTCAAGCCATCATGCATCACAACGATATGGCAACTGAGAAAAACCAAAAGTGGTGCATCACTGCGACTGCTATCAATTCGCTTACAGGTTCCAAAATGCAACTAATCAAAAATGTTATAGAACAGTACAAATTGATGATTGATGACCATAACATCAAGCACGGGTTAAATCCTTACGACAATCGGGGTCGCTCAACTTCTATCGAACAAGATATCGATTTTATAAATTTCTCTGAAACAGATGTACCAGTAGCAACATTAGTAACTGAGACTCCAGTGACCGAAACCTCAGTGAGCGACACCCCAGTGAGCGACACCCCAGTGACCGAAACCATTCCTAGCAAGCGAATATCTACCAAAAAACAGACGATTATCACCATAGCTTTAACTTCTAGCACGCTTGATATTTGGGAGAAATTGCAGGAAAACCCCAATTCAAAAATCAGAATTAAAGATGGTAGTAAAGCACTTCACTACGTGAAAGTCAGCGAAAGTGAAATGAAAATTGAAGAAACAGACGAAATAATTAAATTCTAAAAATTTTACAAAGATGCAAAGAGTCTCGTAAATACCGAGACTTTTTGCGACAATATGAGAAAGTCTCAAGACTAGTTAAGACTAGTCAACTCACAATGAACAAAGAGGAATTGCGAAAATTAGCGTTACAACTTAAAGCTAGTGGACAGTCTGTTCAAGAAATTATCAAAGATTTAGGAATTTCCAAAGCAACACTCTATCGATGGATTAACGAAGAGTCTCAAAAGAAAAATGAGACGCCCTATAAATTAACTAATAGTTTGAACCCGACAATAAAACCTGATTTAGAAATATTTGAAAATCCATCTACAGGTGATTGGTTTATAGAAGCGATAAAATATTGTGATGAAATAGCAACTCAAAGTAGAGAGCTTAGGCTTTTATTACACACGTTGTTAAAAGAACATTTAGAAAAGGAATCTTTAAACTCTAGATTAATTTCAAGCCTATCTACTGCTTTAGAACGCCATACAGACATAGAATGGCGTGCTAGAGGTCTAGACTTTTTAGATGGCAACCGGGCAATTACAAGAGTGTTGACAATGGGATATGAAATCAGTGATACAAGTACCGTTACTACCCAAGAATAAGAAAAAGATAAAGTCATCTGGAACAAATCTAAAATCTGTCCCTAAGAATTGGTCAGAATTTGTTGCACTCACCACTATCAGAAGTGGGGGTACAATGAAACGATTTGACCCCTATTTCTATCAGAAACTTCTCTCTCATTTAATGGATGAGTACAACAATATAGTGTGTGTAAAGTCCCGACAGTTGGGAGTAACACAGATTATTCTTAGTAAGTTTTTGCATCGAGCTTGCACCAATCCAGCTTATTCTTCTATGTGTTTTATGCGTAATGGGGATGACGCTAGCGCTATGAGCCGTCGTGCCAAACAAATGATAGGATGCTTGAGTAAATATGTGATAGAAGAAATAGCTAATGTAGGTTATAAAAAATTTAAAGGATTGGGGGAAATTTATTTCAAAAACTCATCCCGTGAAGGTTCACGGTCATACGATAGCGTACTTGATTTCCTATTCGATGAAGCTGCATTTGTAGAAGGTATCGAGCAAATTTATGCTGCTAGTTCTCCCAGTGGTGCGTTATCAGGAGACAATATCACCAAGCTTATTGTGAGTACTCCTAGTGCAAAATCAGGCTGGTATTGGGATAAGCTTAACGCAGATAACGGAGATGTTGATATTGAGCAATTATGTATTGATGTAGCAGAGGGGAAAACCTACAAAGAAACACCTGGTTTGTACTGGTTTGTGGATAGAGCAAACACAGTAAAACTAATTATTCACTGGAAAGCACACCCTATCTACGGTCAAATGCCAAACTATCTTGAATATCGAATGCAGCAAGACGGTACGGACTGGGAAACAGTATTGAGAGAATACGATTTAAGATTTGTAGACAGCGCTGTCGCGGTCTTTGCCAGTGATTTAATCCGAATCAATGCTATAGGGGAATACGAAGCGATACCTGACCCTGACGCCGATTATTATGCTGGACTGGACACATCGACCACAGGTAACGACTATTGCACAATGCCAATACTCAAGCACAAAGATGGTAAGTTCTCACTAGTCCATCTCTACCGCAAGCGCCAACAAACAAGCGAATATCATCTGTACCAAATCGGTGAACTACTCAAAGTCTATAAGCCTAGAGTCACAGGTATAGAGGTCACAGGTGGAGTTGGGCAGGTATACCTTGAGCAATTATCAAAACAGTTTCCAGACCTAGAACTACAAGCAGTACGCACCACTGGCGACAGTAAACCAGTGATGATATCAACAATGCAGTTAGCACTAGAAAAACACGTTTTAATCTACCCTGACAACTGCCCGTTAATTGATGAGATGCTTTCATTTAGAAGAGATGGTAAAAAACTTGAAGCCGCACCAGGGAAACATGATGATACAGTAATGGGTACAGCCTTTGCGCTAACAGTGTCACCATTTAATCAAGAAAAACAACTTCCCTTTGCAAATCTGAGTTTCGGAGTGTTTTAAATGGTTATTGAATTCACCAGTTATGGATATAAAGAAAATGGCATTTACCATAATTACCCTGAAGACTACAATCAAAAGAATCACGTAGTAGGTATATATGGCGACCATAGAGGATATGCAATATCTGTAATTCAATTAATAAATGAACCTAACCAACTTATTAGAATTGTTGTTGATGAAATTGACTCATCAATTATGTCATTTGATAAAACTTTAAGAGATTTAAAGAAACTCGCAACTAAATATCAAATTAGAACGGTGCAAGTCAATGAAGAATATGAACTTGAAAAGATAATATCCAGTCGGATTGACTATTATCCATTTGATATAAATACCAAAGAATTAAAAATAAATACGGGTCTTATTGAAATAGCTGGACTGTCAAATGATGGATACTTAAAAATACACTCTCAAAATTTAATTGAAGAAATTAAAAAATTTGACCCCGAAATAGGGTCACATCGTGTGTTTGCTTTAATGATTGGATTGAGAGAAATAGATACAGCTTTTAATTGGATGTTGTTGACATGAATATATTATTTCATTCGTCAAAAGAGAAAAAATGCATCATAGGATGTTTTACCAACTTACAAACATTTTCAGCCGTAGTGCTTAGAATAGATGCAAATAATGAAAAATACGATATTTTAGACCATAAAGTCAGAGAAGAAAATATTAACCTTAATGATTGTGCTATTGACCTAATAAATTTAGTCAAAACCTATAAAATTCAAAATATAATAAGTGATGAAATCTCACAAACAATCTACAGTAAAGGTTATTTAGAAAAGAATCAGTACAATTCCGAATCTATCCGATGGGCAATAAGCGAAGTCACAAACTATGAAAAGAGCATGGTTTTTACTCGAAGTCTAATATTAGAAAAACGGTTAGAAATTAGCAAAAACATAATTGATGATTGGGAACATGAATATAAAACCTTTAACTTGAAAGACTGTATAGAACAAACGAAAACCTATCCTCTAATATTCGCACTGTGGCACGGACTAAATGCAAAATCAAAAATGGAAGACTTAGGATATCCTACCGTAAAATATAGATATGGAGTATATAGGTCTGAAACCAGATTTTAATTGGATGATACTAATATGAAACGAATAGGATTATTTGCTAATCACAAAGGTTTCTCAATGGTCGTAGTGGACTTATACCGCAAAAAATTTACAGTTTTAGAAGTTATATCCTCATCGAAACCCAGTTACAAAATTATTAAAGAAACACTTGAGAAACTTAAAAAAATATACAAGACTAACAAAGTTATCCATAATAACGATATTAAACTAGACAACCTCCAAAGCTTCACACTATACCCACAAGAATTAAATTTAAAAGGAAGTATATTTCAAATATCAGCATTATGTAATGATGGAATTTTATTACTTTCTCCTAACACCACAGAGTTACAAAGGGAGATAAATGATTTTGATGAGGAAATAATTAATCACAAAGTATATGCGTTAATGCTAGCCATAACAGAAATACACATTAACGACCCTAGCGCATGGTTGTTAAATCGGTAAATAACCACAGACCCTTGAGTGCCACACTAGCTTAAACGCCATTTAATGACTGAGAGCGACCGCGACCGCCACTGCCCGACCCCCATTGCCCGTGAGGTGTGGGGGGTTAAGTTTTGATGGAATATCCGTATTACACCAGTATCAAATTAACAACTATCTAACCGCTTATTGAGAATAATTCTTGGGTAACTTTGGGTAGATTTTCGCCTATTTGTCGAAAGTTACCCAAATACGACCTGACAACCACGCGGGTTTGAGGTCTAACTGGACGCAAAAATCGCTATAGTAGGGGTAGGGGGAAACTCACACTTTCATCTCAAATACGTATCCGTACACTCCCCCTACCCCCATGCCTGACCCCCCAAACGGATAACCCCTAACCACTGACCCTCCAACCACAGCACTAGCTCTAGTGCAATTTAATGGCTGAGAGTAAGAAACAGTAAGGGATTGTTGAATTTTCCGACATCGACTCCATCCCCACACCAATATCCCCTCGAAAATGCCCCTAAAACCGTCAATAGTGTTCGTTAGGATAAAAGTATCCCCCTATCTCCCTACAACACCTCTAGCACCCCACAGCACGCTTCACGTTGAACGTCATAAGCGATCGCACCCCCGACCTGTGGACGCCGATAAATGTCAATAAACTGACAATAATCCCACATTCACACCCCCGACCTGTGCCGTGCCATGCGATAGCCCCAAATACAAGGTTGTAAGCAAGCCACAGTGACCCCTCTCCCCAGTCCCCAGTCCCCAGTCCCCGACCGCACCCCGACCGCACCCCGACACCACAGCCTATCCTTTGTTGATACACCCCGACCATACGCGGGACTCACCGCCACATTGATAAGTTAAATCTCAAAAAGTTGTCGCGATCGCAATAGAAAAACTTATCGACACCCCCGACCTCTGACCCGCGACCTATGCCGTGCCATGCGATAGCCCCAAATACAAGGCTGTAAGCAAGCCACAGTGACCCCTCTCCCCTGTCCCCAATCCCCACGCTGGACGCACCGCCACACGCATAACCCCTAAGAATGTTTGTTATAATGACTAGACGACTAGTATATAGATAGCACCTCACTCAACAGCACACAGTCCCCTCACTTCAGTATGGTAATGTTCATTGTCGCGATCGCAAAGCTACATTGCTTGATATACATCGTTTATAGTGTCTCAGTACAATATGTTCACTTTCCACACCACACTCACTATTTTTTGACTAGACCACTCGTATACAGATGTATCCCTTGACCAGTCTACTGGTATACACCCATATCTCCTAACCAGGCATCTGGTAGGCTGGTATATCCCTTGACTAGACATCTAGTATAAAAATATATCTCTTGACAAGAGAACTAGTATGCACTAGCACCCCTTAACCAGACGACTAGTATGCGAACATATCCCGCGATATCTCCTAACTAGTCTACTAGTATATAGACCAGAATCTTAACTAGACGACTAGTATGCAGACATATGCCTTAACAAGCCATCTGGTAAGCGGATATATCCCGCGATATCCCCTAACAAGTCCACTAGTATGCATAAATAACCCCTAACTAGACGACTAGTATGCAGACATATACCTTAACAAGCCATCTGGTAAGTAGATATCCCGCGATATCCCCTAACTAGACGACTAGTATGCAAAGATATACCTTAACAAGCCATCTGGTAAATGGATATATCCCGCGATATCCCCTAACAAGTCCACTAGTATGCACAAACATCCCTTAACTAGTCCACTAGTATACAAACATATACCTTAACAAGCCATCTGGTAAGTAGATATATCCCGCAATATCCCCTAACTAGACGACTAGTATGCAGACATCAAACATATATGCATTACTAGATGACTAGTATAGACATCAATGCAGATATCCATACTTCAATTCCATGTTCTCATGAGAACATGGAATTGAAGTATGGATATCTGCATTGATGTCTATACTAGTCATCTAGTAATGCATATATGTTTGATGTCTGCATACTAGTCGTCTAGTTAGGGGATATTGCGGGATATATCTACTTACCAGATGGCTTGTTAAGGTATATGTTTGTATACTAGTGGACTAGTTAAGGGATGTTTGTGCATACTAGTGGACTTGTTAGGGGATATCGCGGGATATATCCATTTACCAGATGGCTTGTTAAGGTATATCTTTGCATACTAGTCGTCTAGTTAGGGGATATCGCGGGATATCTACTTACCAGATGGCTTGTTAAGGTATATGTCTGCATACTAGTCGTCTAGTTAGGGGTTATTTATGCATACTAGTGGACTTGTTAGGGGATATCGCGGGATATATCCGCTTACCAGATGGCTTGTTAAGGCATATGTCTGCATACTAGTCGTCTAGTTAAGATTCTGGTCTATATACTAGTAGACTAGTTAGGAGATATCGCGGGATATGTTCGCATACTAGTCGTCTGGTTAAGGGGTGCTAGTGCATACTAGTTCTCTTGTCAAGAGATATATTTTTATACTAGATGTCTAGTCAAGGGATATACCAGCCTACCAGATGCCTGGTTAGGAGATATGGGTGTATACCAGTAGACTGGTCAAGGGATACATCTGTATACGAGTGGTCTAGTCAAAAAATAGTGAGTGTGGTGTGGAAAGTGAACATATTGTACTGAGACACTATAAACGATGTATATCAAGCAATGTAGCTTTGCGATCGCGACAATGAACATTACCATACTGAAGTGAGGGGACTGTGTGCTGTTGAGTGAGGTGCTATCTATATACTAGTCGTCTAGTCATTATAACAAACATTCTTAGGGGTTATGCGTGTGGCGGTGCGTCCAGCGTGGGGATTGGGGACAGGGGAGAGGGGTCACTGTGGCTTGCTTACAGCCTTGTATTTGGGGCTATCGCATGGCACGGCATAGGTCGCGGGTCAGAGGTCGGGGGTGTCGATAAGTTTTTCTATTGCGATCGCGACAACTTTTTGAGATTTAACTTATCAATGTGGCGGTGAGTCCCGCGTATGGTCGGGGTGTATCAACAAAGGATAGGCTGTGGTGTCGGGGTGCGGTCGGGGTGCGGTCGGGGACTGGGGACTGGGGACTGGGGAGAGGGGTCACTGTGGCTTGCTTACAACCTTGTATTTGGGGCTATCGCATGGCACGGCACAGGTCGGGGGTGTGAATGTGGGATTATTGTCAGTTTATTGACATTTATCGGCGTCCACAGGTCGGGGGTGCGATCGCTTATGACGTTCAACGTGAAGCGTGCTGTGGGGTGCTAGAGGTGTTGTAGGGAGATAGGGGGATACTTTTATCCTAACGAACACTATTGACGGTTTTAGGGGCATTTTCGAGGGGATATTGGTGTGGGGATGGAGTCGATGTCGGAAAATTCAACAATCCCTTACTGTTTCTTACTCTCAGCCATTAAATTGCACTAGAGCTAGTGCTGTGGTTGGAGGGTCAGTGGTTAGGGGTTATCCGTTTGGGGGGTCAGGCATGGGGGTAGGGGGAGTGTACGGATACGTATTTGAGATGAAAGTGTGAGTTTCCCCCTACCCCTACTATAGCGATTTTTGCGTCCAGTTAGACCTCAAACCCGCGTGGTTGTCAGGTCGTATTTGGGTAACTTTCGACAAATAGGCGAAAATCTACCCAAAGTTACCCAAGAATTATTCTCAATAAGCGGTTAGATAGTTGTTAATTTGATACTGGTGTAATACGGATATTCCATCAAAACTTAACCCCCCACACCTCACGGGCAATGGGGGTCGGGCAGTGGCGGTCGCGGTCGCTGTCAGGCTCTCTAAGACGGGTTAGTCCTCTGCTGGTACTTCTGCTAGGTCTGAGTCTTTTAGCTGGCTTCTGAGAGCGTTAAACGTCTCTAGCTGGGGGTGCGATAGTGAAATTACTTTTCGTTTCTTTTTTTTACCACCGCCACGTTGTTTACCAACTTTGTCAGCTTGTTTAGCGCGTTTTTCAGCACGTCTATCATTTCGATTGGGGTCTGTTAATAAATCAAACGGTTTATCTACACCCTCTGCTATTTGTTCATCAACCCAATTACACAATTTAATAAAATCAAGCGTGCCATCATCATTTAGGAAGAAACCTTCTAGTGATTGACGGTCAGTATCTTTTAGATGTGAAATAATTTTTTTCCACATCATGTACTGTTCGTAGGTTTGAAAAGTGAATTGGGACAAACTAAACTCTTGCAGTAAAAACGTGCGTAGTATACCATCACCTGGTTCTATGCCTAGTTTGTCGTATTTATCAGCTAGGTTTTTATAGTCGGATATTTTGAGAATACCTGACTTAATAGCGGGTAATTGTCGCTTGACACTTTTAGGGTTTTCTAATAATTGATTCATCAAATCCTTAGCTGGATTATTTTTAGCACCATAACGTTCGGACTTCATAAAAACAACTTCATCACCCTCTGCCACTGTTTCACCGTCTACTGCGCTATGAGCTTTTTTCACCTCATAACCACGTGCTTTGATGGTTGTACCATTAGGATTAGCTAATAAATAGTTTGCGCTACCGTGGAATGCACCGCACCAATAAACGTCTTTAGTTTCAAAACTAAATTGTCCTAGACGTGGTTTGAAACTTACATTCAATTCTTCATCGATTTTGATAATTGTTGATTCATTATGTAGCACGTCTATTAATGGAAACAGATTTTGTAAATGACACATAGCATTGACATCTATCCAATCTGTAGGATTTTCTATCTCAACACTATCTACTACCAAAGTTAATTTACTATCTTCCCAATAAGCTAATATTTCTTGTGCGTTTGCAAGTGGTGAACGGGTTAAATTCCGTTGCTTAAGTTCACTTTTCTGTCGATGTTGGTTAATACTTTCACCGCTAATATTTTTGTTTTTTGGAAACATCACACCATTCAACTCGAATGCACAACCATCTGTGATGGACTGCCAACCGTGCAAACCTTTCTCCATGAGCCACGCTAAACATCTTGCTCTAGCTGTAATATTATTGCCTACAACTGGGTTAGAAGTGATGAAATACTTACTAACCATGTCACCATAGAGAGTGTTAACGCAAAGCTTGAAAAGTACGTCTAGTGGGGATTTTTTACCATAAACTTTCTGTGATTTTTTCCGTTCAATTAGTAGGTTGTTAACTAACAAATCGCCCAAGTTAATATCAAACCATGCATGACACTCATCAAAGTTCATTACAATCTTTGAACGACCATTGATTTTAACTCGTTCGGTTGTATTTCTTCCTGACCAATTGTTGTAAGTGGTTTTGAGTGTTTCTAGCGCTTCTTTTGGACTGTTAATGGTTATTCGTTGTGACCGTGGGTAAACTGCACTAGCTAAGATTTGAATTTTATCTAACAGTTCATTACGTTGTCTTGGTGAGCATATGGCAAGTATCCACTGTAAACCGTCGTGGGTAAGTACTGCATTCCAAATCTCATGATTGAAGATTTTCAGACTACCACACTCTTCATCAAAATCAACCCAATCTGTAGAAACCATTTCGGTATCAGATTTCATATTTCTGATACTTTTAGCGAGTAAATCGACTCTATCGACTGATTCAGTAAACCAACTAGCAAAGTAGTCTTGTGGGTACTTTAATCGCTCTCTAGTGCTAATTCTGGCGTACCATGCACCGGGTAATAATTCGCCCCAATTATCAGGATTTTTCCAAGCTGTCAGGTCTTTTTCATTGACTGATTTAATTAGTTGGTCTACGTTGACATCATAGGCTTTAAGCCAATCTCTAAGGGTGATATAATCGTTATTTTTGGTAGCTTTGTAATCAAAGATTTCTGGAATTCCTAAGAAGTAAGATTGGTTTCTTTGACCCTCTCCATAACATCCAGAAATATCGATATCACAGATTAAAGCAGCGTCATACTTGCCTTTAATCTGGCGTCTAATAAAAATATCTGTAGGTCTGTTATTGCGACATCTCCCCCCTTCCACTTTGGCTAGTAATGCACGAGTATGTGTGCTGAATTGTCGTAGGTCGTTAGCGCTAGCGGGTTTGATAAATTGTTCTATAACTAGGTTTAACTCTTCTCTCCACACTGGTGAATTATCTTCATCTAAAGCCGAAATTTCTAATGTTTTAGCTAGTGCGGCTTCAAATAAATCTTTAACAGTACCACCAATAGTTAACTTAGGACATTGGAAGTAATCAGCTAATCCCAACTTCTCATAAACGATTTTCCATTGTTCATAATAGCTGTTTAAAGCTTCGTACACTTCTAAATCTCCCAGTGCATAGTTTTCAAAATCTCTGAAACGTTCAATAGCCATATCTAACATTTTGGCTTTTTCTTCAGAGGTGAAATTGTCTTTGTATTGTAGTTTCCAACCGACAGCGCTACAAAAATCTTTGTAGGACGCTACTCCATGTATAGCACCAGTGTCTACTAGCTTAAGACACAACTCATAACAGTAGCCATTGATTGAAATGACGTGTTTGAGACTTACCCAATCTAGTTTCTGACCGTCTACAGTGGTTTGGCAGTACGCACGTCTACCGCTTGATATTTGCTCCTCTCCCTGTGACCTCTGTAGCGCTTTTATTTTCTCCTTGACCGTGCCACTGGCTATCATGTTAATTTCAGCAGTTAGAAAGTGACCATACAGTACTACAAAGCATTTTGGTATTTCTGCCAACTCAGTTTCTGTAGCTTCCCAAATTTCCACTTCCAGACCTAGCGAGTTTAGGTAGTCCACAGGGTGAAAATCACTCTCAAACATTGTCATAGGTTTTACACCTGCCATCATCCTACCCGCGTTTACTCGTTCGGTGTGAGCAAAGATGGTTTTTGGAGCGTCACTGGCAATGCCGCAAATCTGGGTAGTTAACCCCAATCGGGATTTTTGCTGATACTCTTTTTTACTCTTATCAGTAAATTCAGTATCGATAACTATCGGGATAGTGACTGAGTGATAAGTACTGGTAACGCTGTCTGTTAACTCTTCTCGGTCAACGTACCATTGGTTTGTAGGAATAATGGGAGAGAAGATTTTATACTGGCAAGTGTAAAGTGGTTCATCTTCATCAATGACCGCGTTGTCTTCTGTTTCTACCTTGGCTGGTTTCCGTCCTAAGATTTGGTCAACTGTTAGCTTAACTCCTCCAAACTCATCATCTTCATCAGTTTCTACTGTGGGTGTTGATGTTTTTGGAGTAGTTGACCTGTTACGATAGATTAATTCTGGAGTAAGTTTAGCACCGCCAAACTCATCATCTTCATCGACCTCTAAAACAGTTGTAGGTGTTGCTTTTGACTTATTTTTTCTGTTACGATAGAACAACTCAACGGTGAGTTTAGCACCCCCAAACTCATCATCTTCATCAAAGTTTGAGGGTGCATTTTGGTTTTTGTCTTGATAGTCTTGATTCATACAATTTCAAAAATTGGTAATGCCTACACCGCTCACAACGATGTAGGCGTTTTCTTTAGTCGGATTCGGATGCCATCGCAATATCAGGATTTTCAAAGTCTTCATCGCTGACATCGCTTGCTAACATATCGCGTTCTTGTTCACCAGTCTTCAACAGCTTAGGTTCTAAAGTTTTGTAGTCAATGTCCCACAATCCAGCACGTTCAACCCGTTCACCTGCTTTGTTTTTGCGAATGGCTACGGTTAAATTACCTTTAAAAACTAATCCACATTGACCGCGCAAAAAATCGAAAACTTCACCAGGGTCAGTGTGTTTAACTCGTGTTCCATACTCATCATCTTCATCAACATTGATTGTTTCTTTCTTGAACTCATACCCCATTACTGTTAGTATTTGTCCTAAACGATTTTTCTCAGATAAGCGATATTCGCAAGTAATAGCAATATTTACAGGAGATTCATGTGTTACATCAAAGCAAGAAAATACAAGTTTCATTACTGGTTTTTCACGCTTTTTACCATTATCTCGCCATTCAATGATTGAGTGTTCAACACCACAAAAAGTTAATCGTGCTTTACCATCTTTAGGGCTGAAAAGAGGTTCAAAAGACCGTTTCATTAGAGATTCAGCCTGTTGATTCTTACCAGTTTTAAAAGTTGCTTTGGTGTTACGAACTTTGGAAGTGGTTGATTTAGTGCGTGACATAATCTGCTATCCTTTGCTTGGTTTATTGTTTAGTCTTTTTTTAAGTTATCCCGTCTGTTACCCATTGGGTTACTATAGTAGACACTTTGCCAAACTGGCACACATTGGGTTACTAAATGGGTTACTGTATAATGTATTTAAATGAAAAATCACCCACAAAACAGACATGGCAACTGAAACTAGATTGAGTATCCGAATGAGTTCGGATGAATTAGAGACTTTGAAAACTTACGCAGCTAGCAAAAATAAAACACTTGCTGATTGGGTGCGTGAAACTTTGCTAATTGCCGCAGAACAACAAGAGGATAAGATAGGGAATTTACAAGCACGTCTAGAGGCTTTAGAGCGTGCTGTGTTTCACAATTCTCAAGCTGCCTAACTACACCCCAATTAATGAACGACTACACCCCGACTACTATCACGTTCGGGGTTTTTAATTGGGAGGTTTGGAGGTGGAGTTGCGCCGACATTACAGACAAGGACGCCTAAACACTTTCGACCGATGACGTTTAATCGGTCTTTTTGTTTGGGACTCAATACCCGTTGCTCTCTAACAGATTTCAGAAAGTCACACTCCCAATTGCTTAAGCGATGTCCGTGACCTATCAATAATTTGTCAATCACTTTAGTGCGTTGCTGCCATTGGAGAGATACGGTCGGGTCTTTAAGCCAGCTATGCCAACGTCCACAATCACTGCAACTGAGACGCCCATAATGCAAAGTTGATTCATCTGTACCAGTTTGACGAATCAAGTTTTCACTGCCACAATGACGACATTGTGAGGGAGTATCAAAGATAGAATTAATCATGTTTAGATTTTTGAGTCCCTACACTGCCTGGTGTAGGGGCATTTTTTATGAACATCTTCACAATAGATGAAAGATTTTGACTTGGCTACAAACGTGCATGATGTTATAGTTTCATAACATTTCTCCTGTAACAACCGTAGTTTTGTACTACATTAAATTGTGTGTATTTTGTTAGCTTGTATCGCGTATGCTTGTTTTTTTACCGATTTAAGATAGTTTGTGTAAAATGTCCCTATTGGTGGTACTCTGTCTAAGATTAATTGAGCAACTGTGTAATTAATTGCCTGATTCATATACATCAAATTCATGTTACAAGTCTTTATTGTTTCTAAACAATTGGAGTATAGGTTTTTTTCTAAACTACTTATGTGTTCGTAATATTTTCTTTTACTTCCATCAAATTTTGTGAAATACATTGTGTATACCATCTGAACAATTGTAATAAACCAAATTTGCAAAGGTGTGTTAAAAGACAACATCCATCTAGTTCTACTATTACCATTCATAGCTAAAAGATACATTTCTTGAACAAGTTTTAGTAAATCTAATTCAATTCTTCCATGAAAATATTTGCGTTGATTCGGTACTTTGCGTACATTATTTAATAGAAAAAATTCTAGTGTGTCAGCCCGGTTGTTTATATCTATGTCCATTAACTCGTGCTGGACTTCCCTTTCTGTGTTTAATAAAGCTGGTAAGACTCCTAACGATAAAAAAATAGCAAGAATATGCCTGTAGGTTTTAACGGTGTAACGTAAATCGTTAAATTGACCCAATTCATCTTTTTCTGGTAAATTAAATCCGACTTCTAGATTTTCCTTATCCCTATAAACAATTAAACTGAATCTTTTGTTTTCTATATCAATAGCCAAATCAAAAAGCTCATTAAGAATATCTCCACACGTATCACGAGGTACAACTACTCTCCTGTCTACACCTTTATATTCAATACCTTCAACAGTAACTATAGGATGTAACCACCAAAGCATTATTCTTCTCCTTTACTAGATTTTTGGTCTCCACCTCTTGTTTCACCTAATGGCTCAACATCTTGAGGTATTATATTTTCATTTTTTAGTAATTGTAATAATTCTACTTCTACCAGTCTGTTAACACTGGTGTTTCGTTGTTTAGCCAACTTACTTAAACCTTCTAGTATCAAATCATCTAAACGAAAAGTTTTGGTTTTGCGGTATCTATCCATATCTATACATAGTGAAATCATCTAGGATTACTCCTTTGTAATACATTTCGTGTGCATTCGATACTAAATTGATGTGCTATGGTTACAACTTTAATCACAATCGCACATCAAAAACAATACTATCGATATTCGACCTGCTTATCAAAAGCAACACTATCGATAATGAACTTTGATATCAAAAGTATTGCATTTGATGTGCTATCGATTTATAGTAGTGAATGTAAGGCAAATGAACAGAGCAAACACCATGATTCACAAGATTGATGACCACTTGACTTTAAATATCTCTACGGCAACCAACGACAACATCTTTTTCACCCTGGATGGAGTCAGCCACGAAATAACTGGCAGTTACTTAAACCGCGACGCTCTTTTGGAAGCACTCACCGAACAAGCTGCACTGGCTTATGAAGCTGTTTATGGAGTGGATTCTACTGATAAAGTTATTACACCTATGGAACAAATCATCAGCGTTGATGAAGGTTTGGAGTGGTTTGAAGGCTAAACAAAAATACCGCCTAGTGATTATCAGACTAAGCGGATACTTAACGAAAACATACTAACTACAAGGATTTTAACTCATGAAAAATACTCGTGTTTCAATCTCTAGCGATAATCTTCGCTATTTGGAATCTATCGCTCAACAGTGGGAAACTAACAGCCTCTCTCAAGCATTGAATTATTTATTGTTTAGCTTACGCACTAACACAACTGTATCGGTACCACACCCCACAGCGACCACCGCGACCGCAACTAATGAAACACCATATGTTCAGATACCTATGCAAGAAATGTATGTTGAATCGCTACCAAAAGACCCGGTAATTGAACGCTTTGTAGCACTAGGGTTGGATGAATTCTAAATAATCGTGTAGGGGTCATACCCCTACTAATGACCACATTAAGGAGATGCACAATGTCACGTAGCCTACAAGAAATTATCGAACGCACCAGTACATCTACAAAGCGAGTGAAGCTGATTAAACCTATCAATCAAGTGCTTGTGAACGACTCACAGCTTGAATCGTACCAAGAAGATTTAGAGATGCGACGCGACCGGATAAACAATTTGAAAACAAGAGGATGGGCATAGCCATGAAAATTATTTGGAAATTATTTGCACACTTGGATAATGTACACAGAGAATTCAACGAAATGAGAAGACAAGAATTAGACAAGTGGATTGAACATCAAAGAGAATCGGAACAGCTAGGATTTATTTCTGACGAAGATAAAATCAGAATTCTTAAGCGTGAGTTGTATGAACAATCTAGGTTGTACGCTACACCAGAACGCACACAAAGACTTGAATACTTGCGGGATGCAATTGATTGTTTAGAAGCTATCAGAGAAGCGGAATTTCAGCGCAAATATGACGTGAGAAAATGGGTTGATGACGTTTTATCTCTAACGCTTTTAGGTGGTCTTACAGTGGTTATCACTGCTTACCTTGCTAGTTTTGGGTGTGGTTCCAACAATTCAAACTTCTGTGAATATTCCCGCCACATTACGACGGAAATCAACACATTTTTTCAACCAAAACAATGAAGATTTCACACTTTAAGTTTCTGTGTATCTCACTCGTTATCACGTTTATCTCAACATTATTAGGAGGTTGAATACTATGGGTACTCGCAAAACTGGAACAGTAACAGGAGCCGATTTAGAGCATAAGGCAAGAGGTAAAAAAGGCGGATTGACTAATTCTGCAAGAGTAACAGGGGAATCGAAAGCAAAGGCATCTACCACAACGACTCAGCTTGATTCACCCTCTACTCTGCCAACATCTGATGCAGAAGTGGCTGATACTGATTCTAAAGCACGCGCTAACCTTGCGGAAAGACTTAAACAGGGTGGACAAGTTATAGGACAAGTCATCAACACTGCCAGTGCTGCAACACAAACACTCGGACAATACGCCAGTCAAGTTACAGCAACCGTAAAGGATACCGATAACGACCGCGATCCGCACGCCATCACTAACGGAACACTAGACACGGCGGACATACTCGCAAAAGCTAACGCTGATGTTGATGAGAGCATCCCACAAATAGATAGTGCAGAAGCTACAAAGCGCAATATCATCATTGCCCGTCAGCGTAATTATGTGGGAGTTGCTATTAATAACGTCAAGCTTAAGCAAGATTTAGCAACGCTTGACCTAGAACAACAAAGGCTACTAGGACTGTTGATTGATGGTAAAACTGCCCATGTCAACAACGAGACTAAGGCAGTTGGATATCATCGCGCTGTTACTGCCCGTGACACTGAAGTGAGCCGACTTGAACAAGATAGAGAACTTCTCACACAACAACGAATTAGAACGGAAGGCACTCAAAACCAGACCGAACTAATTAGAGAGCAAGAACAATTGAAAGTTCAAAAACTGCGTGAGGAAGTTGAAAAACAGAAGTATGAGATTGAAAACATCTCATATGAAAAAGAGAAGATTAAGCAGGAAGCAAAAGCCAAGTTTTTGGCAGGATTCTAGATACTGCTAAATAAAATGAGGGGGTGGAATTCCCCTCACTCATACAGACTTCATACATAAGGAAAATCTCATGTATAAACAAGTTTATTCTGGTTTGTTTATTGGTTCAACTATTTTAGGTATTACTGGCATCGTTCAAGCTTGGAATACTGAAGGTGGTACTCAAAAACTAGCAGCTAGTATTGGCATTGCTGGCACCACTTCAGCATTAGTTTGTGTTGGTTTAGGTATGGCTTATGACGGTAAAGAGCAAAGTGCTAAACGCGATTTTGACGAACAAATCAAGGATATTGAGCGTGTAAAAAACCGTGAGTTAACAGGACTCAAACACGATATAGACAATCTCAAAAGTCAGATGAAAGTACTTGAGAATCAAAAAGGTGAGTATGCTGAAGAATGCACTAATCTTAGAATAAAACTCAATAAAAAAGCTGAAGAGTACTTAAGACTACTTGCTGAAAAAGATTTGAAAATCAGCCAATTACAAGGTATTGTTAACGAGCGAGATACTAGAGTTGAAGATTTCTTAGAAGAATGTCGCAAGTACACTACTAATTTTTTCTCATTACGCTATGACAATTTAGACGGATTACAAAAGGCACTTGAGAAAGGATTGGAAACAGATATCGATGAAACTAACAAGCAATCTTTTATTAAACGTATTGATGACATCATCGAGTTAAAAAAAGAATTGAATGAAGCAATTGTGGAGATGAAACGACTTAACATAACTGACTTCAAAACCGTTCTAGATTTTATCTTCACTTTTGACAATAAATTCCTAAATGTTAAAACTCGCTGGAAGGACTTGAAAGTTAGAGAGTTTAAAACAGAGAACAAGCATCTCAGACAATCGTTAGATAATTCAATGCCTTTAACTGTTGCATCTCAGAGGTTTGATGAAGGGTTAGAGGACGTAGACGTGAGGATTACAGAAAAATATGAAGCGATGCTTATTAATAACAACTCAATTCATGCTCAACTGTTAGACCTCTTAGAGCAACGTAACTTAGTAATTGATGAACTGCAAAAAGAAAATGAAGATTTGAAAGAGACTTTAAATCATCCGTTCTACTTTACAGGTACCCAATCGATACCCACTACAGGTAATAAAATCGCTGACTACTATTTCAATTATCACCAATTTAAGCTTGATTGTTTGGACTGGGAAGAAACTGAAACAGGAGTGAGATACATCTACTCTATTCGGCGTAATCCAGGGGTGATTATGAGGGACATAGAGCAAGATAATGCACTAGAACGGATTGCTAACATATTACCTACTTTGAATTTCACACGTCCAACTGTAGAGTTTTTCAATCAAAATGCGACCGTAACTTTTAACTGTGTGTTCAAGCTAGCGACCAAAAAACCCACACCGACCATTGATGACATTTTCAGAGAGTGTGGTGTTATTCGCGCTGACAAATTCTGCCAAGTCGTTAGCAAACATCACATCGACCAAAAAAACGGCAAGCCCACACTACGGGTCATGAGTGCCACTGGTGGGGGTAAGGGTATTGCTGTTAAGAACTTGGTTGACTATTACCTCAAACACGTTGATGGGTATGAGATTTGGTTAAGTGACCCTCAAGATGGTTCCAGTGAAGACCATTGGGATTGTGAGAAGACCGCGACCACACCCAAAGAAGCAACTGAACTCTTTAACCGCTACGCCGCTTTGCTACGTGCTAGGGATGCTAAAAGCTCCACTGACCCCAATATTCCTATCCTTGGCATCTTTGATGAATTCGACAAAAAGCACGATAAAGATGATAAGGTCACGGCTTCCCAAATCTGGACTACTATCAGGCATCACAACATGAGGATGATTTTGATAGGGCAGTCAGGGGAAGTTGGTAAAAACTATTGGCAGTGGGACGAAATGACTAACTGTGTATTGCTCTTCATCACCGACGCTATCCCTACCTTTATCAAACACGCGACTAAAGATTTAGGGATGGACGCTGATGACCTTGAAAAATTCTCTAAGCGTTACAACAAAGCCAAAAAAGCGATAGAGCAAGCCAATGAAGAGATAGACACAGAGAACAAATACCGACTTGCGGCATTGTACGTTGGAGGAAAAGCAATGCTCTTAGAAATCCCAGAGGCTCACAAAGGTGAATTGGTTGATGCTAAGTCGTGGATTGCCTCGGAACCGTTCAAAAAAGAGTCATCAATGAGTATAAATACTCAAAATGATTTAATTTCTAATATTTTGAATGAAGTAAACACAGATACTACAATTAAATTTTTTGAGCCGATTGTACAGTGTCCTCATTGTGGGAGTACAGATTATCGTTCCAAGGGTGAGCGATGGCTGTGTCTTAACAAAGCTTGCGGTAAGACGTGGCGTAAATCCCCTAACAAATAGTTTTAACTAACAGGAACTAGCGAGACATAGACTTTTGACGTTAGTTTACAGCGTCCGTGACGCGTCCAGACATGAGTGACACTGGCGTCAAATTGATGGCTGAAAGCATTGATTTTACGTTGTTGACGCGTCCGAGACATTTCCTTATAGGGGGTGTGGGACATTTGGGACATTTGGGACGCTTTGATTAAATTTCTATTAGTTGAAAGTTTCACCCTGTCTCACAATGCTTGTATTAACTAGTTAATTAATATTAGTAAATATTGTAGAATTTTCTAATATTTGAACACAATTTTAATTAATATTAGTGAATTAATGCGTGTAATTAATGTTAGTTAATATGTTCATATTATGTAATCTCAAATAAAACGTCAGCTAATTTTCCAAACTTGAAAAAGTACAAATGTTCTGCTAGCAATCATAGATTAAATGCTATTCTCACGCTAGCAAATGCTATCAAAAATTAATGCTATCAATTGCTATCAATATAAAAACAGATGTTAGCATTAAGATAACAAAACAACAGCAATCGCAACAAAAGAGGACTTCATGAGTAAAAATACTAATCAAGCACACCCATTACAAAAGCACTATGCTTGTGGTTTCGACACTGGTAACTTACACCCCAAAGGTTTTATCTCTCCTGGTATCGGTGAAATCTACGGTATGAGCTATCTTGATACCAATCCACTGCATAAGGATAGGACTAGACTAGGATGCTTTGAATATCTTTCAGGTAACAATAGCTTTTTAACTGAGAATCCTTTAATCTGGACTGGCTCGGAAATTCCTTACTGTGCGCGTACCATCAACTCATACATCCGTGTAGGCGATGAGGATAACGGCAAGGTTTATCTAGGTCTGGCGTTATTCTTAGGAGCGTTAACCAGTAAGCGAGAACACCTTAGAAAAGAGATGCATTTTCACATGGTTCTATCCATCGTTAATGCTGAGAGTGTCACAGATAGGTTAAAGGCTCAGTTTGAGGGTGAACACGTCGTCAGGGTTTACTTTCTTAACGAGACTGGTAAAGAAAAGTACACAGACCACAAAATCACCATTGAGGTTTTAAAAGTGGTTGATGAGGGTGCATCAGTCTCACAGGTTTTGCAAATACCAGAATTAATCACCCTCGATATTGGCAACCGTACCGCAATTACTACAGCATTTTCTAGAGGTAAGATTCTGAACCGTCAAGCCATTGATGAATCAGGAGTTGAAACACTCATCAAGCGTATAGCCATAAACAACCAATTGAAAGCAGAGTTGGGCAGTTACGACGCTGACTTGCACGAAGTAAGACGGGCAATTGAAAGTTACAGACAAGAAACTGTTGAAATCATAGAAGAGACTGAGACCACTACCAAAACTGGCAAGAAAAGGAAAGTTAAAAACAAGCGTACTGAAACTGTCGATATCATCGAATATCGCAAAAAGCAGATTATTAACATCTGGGAGATTTACGCTGAAGAGTTACAGGACTGGTTTAAGTGCGAACTGAAAAGAGCTATTGCAACAGTTGAGGAATACTCAGTCAAAACGGGTTTTCCTGTCCGTGTAATTGGTGGGGGTGCCTTATTACCGGGTCTTACAGAATACTTTCAAAATAAAGGTTGGACAATTGCCCCAAATCCTTTATTTGTCAATGCTCAAGGTTTGTGTGAAATAGCTGAAATCATGTCAGGAGTTGCTAAATGATTAAGAATACCGACCCTAAAAAGAACATGGTTCGGATACCTATAGAGGTAATGGAACTAGTCATTAAGGAAGCTATAACACGTGATATTGAGCCTAGTAGGTTGATAGCTTTAATTCTTGAGAATCGGTATCAGGGTGTGAATATGCCAGTAGTAGGATTAAATGTTCCAATTGCTGAAACTGAAGAAACTTCCGAACCTGTTAGAGATGAATTTAAACCAAGCAGACAACCTAGAAATTTAATGCTTGATTAGTGGAGTAAAAACTATGCATTTTCAAGAGTATCAAGAACGTTTAACCATTGTTAGCAATGCTTACGGTATCAGCGACCCCGACAAAGATTTAGCTGTGTGCATTATCGGGCTAGCTGGTGAAGTGGGGGAAGTGTGCGAGTTAGTTAAGAAGGATATCAGGGATAATTCGATTGACTTAAATTGTCTCAAGAAAGAACTGGGAGATGTTCTAGCCTATGTTTCACAAGTAGCGCGATGCTACGGCTTGAAACTTGAGGACATAGCACAAACCAACGTAGAAAAATTAGAATCGCGTATGAATCGCGGTACACTTCGGGGCAATGGAAACAATAGATAGGAGATTAAACCGTGACAGAGCAAAATATCCGCAACTTAGAGTTAGACCTTGAAGATTGCATTGTTGAAGCTATTAAGATAGGTGCGGCACCGGATGAACGCTTTGCAATTGAAATCATAGATGGGAAGATTTTCTATTATCACGGTACAGAGATACCTGAAGAGTTTGAAACTGATTGTTATGCTTATGGCACTATTCCAGATGTGGAACTAGATGAAGATGACTATCACCCTAATGTCAGACAACTAGCTAAGAGCATGATTAAGAAAGCGTTCAATAAAAAGGTAATCGATGGAACCAACAATAGCTCAACTTAAATCACTGTACCGAATATGTGTTATGGCAAGTAATTTGCTAAAACCAATGAACGTGACTAGATTAGATGAACGAACAAAACGCATATTCATTCTGGTTGGAGAGACAATAGAAATTGAGATTGACATTGATGGAGGAATGATTTATGACGGAATCAAATTTTG
>JAWQFQ010000132.1:0-25011 GCA_035967975.1 Scytonema sp. PMC 1070.18 | reverse complement strand
AATACTGTGCCAAGGTTCTAGTATTAGAACGAGAGATTCAATTTGGTTTGAGCATCGTCAAAACTTGATCGAACTACTTTTGAGTTGGCCTATCAGTGTCACCACAAATTCATAAGACATTATAGAGGAGGATCGGGAGATTCTTATGAACTACTCCCTTCTCGCGCTTAAGATTACCGATCTGCTTTTCCTCTTTCTTCTCTTCTCTTCTCTTCTCTTCTCTTCTCTTCTCTTCTCTTCGAGACGCTACGCGAACGAGACGCTACGCGAACGAGACGCTTCTCTTCCCTCCGGGACGCTACCGCGAACGAGAGGCTCCGCCAACGCGAATGCGCTCTTTGCGTCTTTGCGGTTCATTTAAATAGGTAATCTACCCTACGGGAACGCCTGACGGCGAACGGGCGGAAAGGGAGTAGGTTTTTGAGGTTGTGTATTTTATCCCCAATCTGAGAGGATTGCCATAGCTTTACGGGATACCAGGAATAGATAAAAGTTTGAGGGTTGAACTAGGTAACACGGGAAGTTGACGGCGCAATTTTGCCCAATCTTTATAGGTTAAACTACTCCAATCTCCATCAATAGGAGTGACTGTGATAAATCCAGAAAGGAACTGACCCCCTTCTGAATCTGAGTTAGGAGCTGTGTTTGATGATGGACTCACAGGCTCAAACTTTAAGCCAACTCCAGTACCTGTCGGTAGTTCACCAAAGGTAATGTCGAAAGGTGTGACGCTATCAAAACGGGTTAAAGCAACTCCTTGAATTCCAGAGACGCCATTGGGGAATCGCACGGGAATGTTAATATTTAAGCCAATTCCTGGTGGTAATATCGTCGAATTTGGCTTTTTCTTTGCTTCGAGTTCTTGAATAAGAGTAACAATAAAGTTTGCTCCTGTTTTATACGCTTGAAGAGTGCTGGGGTAACCTGTAGAGCTTTCTGCTTGATTTATTCCAGCACTGATTGCGATCGCTGGAACACCGCGATTGAGAGCAGCCACCGCTGCGCTGACTGTTCCAGAAGAAACTGCAAACAATCCAACATTTTCCCCTTGATTAATCCCAGATATAACTAAATCTGGTTTATTCTCTTTAAGAATGAAATCCAGCCCCGCCCATGTTGTCACTGTTGGAGTTGCATCTACATACCAACGATTACTGTCATAATTAACCACTTCAGTTGGTTGGAGAATGCGAGCTGCATTAATTGATGTACCAATACCACTTTGGTCTTGTTTTGGAGCAACTATCGTCACTTCATGTCCTGCTGCTTGAAGAGTATCAAATAAAACTTTGATACCCTCCGCTTGATAACCATCATCATTGACAACCATTATTTTGAGCGCTTGTGCTTTTGTTTGGAACACAAAGAGCACACAAGTCGTTGCTAAGCTAGCAAGTATTTTGACAGAACTATATTTAAGAAACTTCATTGGTAAACTTTCCTCAGTAAAAATACCACTCCGACAAGGAGTGTAGAGGAAATGCGTTAAACCTTTGTTAAAGCGTTATTAAAAACAACACCCAGTTAGTTAAGAAAGTTAAGTTTTTTGCATCAGCAATGTCGCCAACGTCGTACTGCAGAACATCAACCAATACTGCGATGGTTTTCAATAGTCGCAGCACCACCAAACCCGGTAACTCGTACGACACCGGGTTTCTCATGGGGCTGTTTATACTCCCCATGTAGAAGTTTCACTCAATCAATTTATTTCATTGCTCTGCTAGGACGGAGTGGAGCGTAACCAAAAGTTGCATTTGCCATACGACACCAAATGACCACAGACTTAAAATTAGATAAATTGATCGCTGCAGGAATTGGGTAGCGCTGCATACCACTATATTTTTCCAGCTTACCCAAATTCACATATCTGCTGAAATTCTCATACTTCATTGGGGGCTTTTCAGCCGGGTCTAGAAGAACGTGCAAGTCTGGTCCTTGGTCACTCGTTTGAAAAGCTGAATCCAGCACCAAATACTGTTGACCGTTTTCAGTGACAATCTTTGCTGTTCCAGTAGTAGGCTTTTCTGCTTGGACAAAGTTACCGGATAATGCAACAACTTGTTGTCTTTGAGCGATAAGAATGTTACTATCTTTAGATGTAAAAGAAATGGCGTTAGCAGATGGGTTTGTCAATACTTCCACCGCACTAACGGAGAGGACGCAAGCCAAACAGGAAACGAGACTTAATTTTAGTAACTGGTTTAACTGCATAATTATTACCTCTGAAAAAATAATCATGTAGAGCAAGTTGTGCTCTGTTGTGTTGTAACTGCAAAATCATCTTCACTGGTAAAACCCCATTGAGAATGAGTTTTTCCTGAGAATTGTCATTCAATTTCATGAGAAGTTTCTGAGAAGACTTAAGTTCGTAGTTGCGCTTTAGCGCATACATCACAATTACGAACGAGTTACTTCCTAAGAGGTTGTTTGAAAAGTAGTTGGCTGTGATTTTAGGCACTTATCGATCCCCCCTAGCCCCCCTTGAAAAGGGGGGAAAATCTATTAAAGTCCCCCTTTTTAAGGGGGATTTAGGGGGATATTGAATGTGCATGCTACTGATGAAAGGACTTTTCAAACATCCTCTAAGTGTTATTCGTCCACCCAAAAATAAATATTTTGTAAGCGTTCAGCCGTCAGCTATCAGCTATCAGCTATCAGCTTTTATGAGCTAATTAGGTGTTTATAATGGGACAAGGGAACGCCTATATACCTAAAAACAGGCTTTAAAGCTGACTGCTGAAGGCTGATAGCTGAACGCTTATAATATTTTCTCATAGTTGGTGATAGTCGGACACCAAAGGGTCTAGCTCAAATTCTGACGCTAAGAAATTAATGAAACAGCTTACTTTTGCTGGTTGAAAACGGCTTCTACGATAAACTGCATGAATTGGTAAAGGGGTTGGTTGGTAGTCTTTTAAAACAACTTTCACTTTTTGGTGATTAACTAAATCGCTAAATAACCAAATAGGTGACACAGCAATTCCAAGACCTGACAAAACAGCTTCACGAATAGCAGTAGAATTGTTAGTTTGAAAATTCCCTTTTACCTTAACTTTGACAAGTTCCTTTATTCCTTTAAAGTGCCATTCATTCCCAGTTGAGAGTTCAGTATAAACAATGCAGTTGTAATGAACCAGGTCTTCAGGTTGTTGTGGTTCTCCAGCTTTTTCAAAGTATGAGATGGAACCAATTGTAACACGCCGAGCAGTACCAATTTTGTGTGCAATCAGAGAAGTATCGTTCAGTTCTCCAATTCTGATGGCTAAATCTACACCTTCTTCAACTAAATCAACAAACCTGTCATTCATGATTAAATCAACTTTAATATCGGGGTAGCGATCGAGAAAAGCTTTTATCCGGGGTACAATCTGAAACTGTCCAAAAGCAACCGGACAATTCACACGTAACAGCCCTGATGGTTTTTGTCGTCTTCCAATGCTGGTTTCTGCTTCAGCTACTGCTTCCAAAATCTTTTGACAGTGTTCGTAAAAGCGTGCGCCCTCATCAGTTAAGCTGAGATTTCTTGTAGAACGGATAAGCAATTGTACGTCTAAATATTCTTCTAGTTCTGCAATCTGCTTGCTGATAGTTGGCTGCGTTGTTTCCATCTCTCGCGCTACAGCAGAAAAACTGCCGGTTTCAACAGCCCGCACAAAACTCTTCATGCAATTGATGCGATCCATGCTCATGAATTTATTCTAATTTGGAATAAATTATATTCTTTTTTTCCCTCTTCTCAAACTTTAAGCCATAAATCATCATAGGTGCATAGAGAAACAACGAAAGACTATGATAACTGCAACTTTACCAAACTACTTCACCAAATACGAAAATCTGCGCTTTACTCGTGATGAGAACGGAATTCTGGAAGTGCGGATGCACACAAATAACAATTCGCTGATTTTTACGGGTCAAACTCATAGGGATTTTGTCGATGCGTTCTATGATATCAGCCGAGACCGTGATAATAGAATTGTGATTTTGACTGGTACGGGTGATTCTTGGATGGCTCAAATTGATTTCCAAAGTTTGGGTGATGTCACCAATCCCCGTGAATGGGACAAGACTTACTGGGAAGGTAA
Organism: Scytonema sp. PMC 1070.18; assembly: GCA_035967975.1. Taxonomy (GTDB): domain Bacteria; phylum Cyanobacteriota; class Cyanobacteriia; order Cyanobacteriales; family Nostocaceae; genus Scytonema. The sequence goes on along the minus strand of JAWQFQ010000132.1, from coordinate 20,929 downwards.
GAAAGTCCTTCAAAATCTGCTCGATATAGAAGTTCCAGTTATCTCAGCCGTCAATGGACCCGCACTTTTGCATACTGAATATATCCTGACTAGCGATATTATTCTTGCTTCAGAGAATGCAGTATTTCAGGATATGCCACATTTGAATGCAGGAATTGTACCTGGTGATGGTGTACACGTGCTATGGCCTCTGGTTTTAGGACCATCTCGCGGTCGTTATTTCTTGTTGACTCAAGAAACGTTAACAGCTCAAGATGCACACGAATTGGGAGTTGTCAATGAGGTTTTACCGTCTAATCAACTGATGGAGCGTGCGTGGGAATTAGCAAAACAGCTAGCAAAACAACCTACTTTGACATTACGCTACACCCGTGTTGCTCTTACGCAAAGGATAAAGCGTTTGGTTAACGAAGGGATTGGTTATGGTTTGGCATTAGAGGGTATCACAGCAACTGATTTAAGAAACGCACAGTAAGTTTGTGGGGACGCGATCGCTCGCGTCTCTACAAGATTAAGATGAGTGCAAGAAGTAAAGAAAAAATTAAACTATGAGCAATCGCTGGACACTGACTGGAAAAAAAGCGTTGATTACGGGAGCGACAAAGGGAATAGGGTTGGCGATCGCTCAAGAATTTCTGTCTCTAGGTGCGGAAGTGATGATTGTCGCCCGAAATGCAGAAGCAGTTGAGCAGCTGTTGGAGAACTGGCGATCGCAAAAATGGAAAGCATATGGAATTGCAACCGATGTTGCGACAGCTGATGGTCGTCAACTCATCTTTGAGCGGGTGAATCAAACTTTGGGCGGATTGGATATTCTCGTCAACAATGTTGGTACCAATATCCGCAAACAAGTCATGGATTATACAGAACAAGAGTACGAGCATATTTTTCAAACTAACCTCACCTCCCTGTATGAAATGTGCCGACAGGCTTATCCATTACTGAAAGTAGCAAACAATAGTAGTATCGTTAATATTGGTTCTGTTGCCGGACTCACCTCAGTTCGCACTGGTACACCCTATGCCATGACAAAAGCGGCACTGGTACAACTTACCAAGTCTCTAGCAGTAGAATGGGCAAAAGACAAAATTCGTGTCAATACTGTTGCGCCCTGGTTTATTCGCACCCCATTAACTGAATCTCTTTTGAATAATCCAGATGTTTTGACAAGAGCTGTATCGCGCACACCAATGGAAAGAGTCGGCGAACCAGAAGAGATAGCAGGGTTGGTAGCTTTTCTCTGTATGCCCACAGCCTCTTACATGACAGGACAATGCATTGCTGTAGATGGTGGGTTTTTAGCTTTTGGTTTTTAAACCTTTCTTGGATTGTTCAACCGCCCGGAAATAAATTTCGGGCTTATAGCTCAAGTCCATTAAAATGGACTAAATTTAATACACGTTGCGTATAATGCTTTATGCCCTTCATGAATTCTCCAACAGTATCCGCCCAAGTGCGATCGCCTTTCTCATGAAATGACTTGTACAATCGCCTCCACCAAAGCTTCTGGCTCAACTGGCTTGGGGATATGTCGCACGAATCCAGCAGTCAATGCCTGATGGCGATCGTACTCACTGGTATAGGCAGTCAGCGCGATGGCAGGAAACGCCCCTGCTTGTTCTGGCATCAATCTTCGTATTTGTCGCATCAACATATAACCGTCCATTTCTGGCATACCGATATCACACAAAAGAACATCTGGAATAAACCGTGTCAAAATTGTCAACGCTTCTGCTGCGGAGGAAGCTACAGTTACCTGTGCGCCATGCTCCTTGAGAATAAATTCTGCTAAATCGCGCATATCGGCTTCATCGTCTACCACCAAGACTCGAATATCTGTCAAGTTTGGAGTTTGGGTGGAAGGTTGAGTGGCTGTAGGTGATTCTAACTGCATAACCGTCGCTGGTAACAAAACTGTAAAAGTCGCCCCCAAACCTTCGCCCGGACTCTCTGCTCGAACGGTACCACCATGTAACTCAACAATCTGACGCACGATCGCCAGTCCTAATCCTAGCCCGCCAAATATACGAGTCGTGCTGCTATCAGCTTGGCGAAAATACTCAAACACAAAAGGTAAAAAATCACGTTGAATGCCTCTGCCATTATCAGTAACCGTAATTTGCACCTGATTTCCATTCTCCTCCAAACAAACTTCGACTCTTCCGCCCTCTGGTGTAAACTTAATCGCATTGGAGAGCAAATTCCACACGACTTGTTGAAGTCGGTTAGCGTCTCCCAGTACCGTTCTCTCACCAGGTTGTAAAACAGTTTGAATGGATATGGATTTAGCACAAGCAGCTAGCTGCACTGTCTCTATCGCCCCCTGAATCACGGCTATCAGGTTAACCGGAGTCGTATTGAGACTGAGTTTACCCTGCAACGTCCGCGAAATGTCAAGCAAATCTTCAATGAGTTGTGCTTGCAGTTTGGCATTGCGCTCAATGGTTTCTAATGCTCGATCTATTTGTGCGGGTTGCAATCTCTGGGTTCGCATCAGCTTTGTCCACCCTAGAATGGGATTGAGGGGCGATCGCAGTTCGTGAGAAAGCACTGCTAAAAACTCATCTTTTACCCGATTTGCCTGTTCCGCATCTGCTCTAGCTTGATGTTCTGCTTCATACAATTGAGCACGGAAAATTGCTTGGGCACATAGACGGCACAGAGCCAGTATAAATTCGCGCTCGTCCTGACTCAGCAGCTTGAACTCCTTGAAACTTAGCAGTATGCCACCAATCGATCTGCCCTCAGTCACCATAGGTAGGGACATCCAACCATTAAAATCGTATTGACTGTAGATGTGAGCGAGGTGAGGATAGCGAGTCATTTTATCTGCTAAAGATTCCATCCAGACTGGTTCTCCTGTTCTTACGGCTTCCGCAAGTGGAACATCGGTATCAATGGAAAACCGCTGCCAGGATTTCACTAAGTCGGCTTGATAACCGATAGCTTTCACAATTTCTAGTTCCTTGCTATCTTTACTAACCAGAACCACCAGTGCAGAAGCTGCTTCCAATGCTGCCATGCTCTGGTCTACAATAACCTCTGCTACTTCCAAGGGAGTCAGGGATTCTGAGAGGGCAGCTGTTACAATTTGAAGGCGGGCAGTGCGGTTTGCTGCTTTTTCAGCTGCTTGCCTTGCCTGCTGTGCTTCCTGATAGAGACGGGCATTATCAATGGCGATCGCAGCCCGACGGGCTAAATCCTCAGTCAAAGCTAAATCTGCCATAGTGTAGTGACGATTGGAGTCTGCAAAGACAAAGGAAATGCTTCCTAACACCCGTCCACGCGCTTTCAAAGGTGCAACAATGCATGACTTTAAGCTAAGTTCGCGTAAGATTCGTAAATACTCACCATCCTGAACAGCAGTGGTTAACTGTTCATCGGTAATTTCTGTGACAATTTCACTCTGTCCCGTTTTCATGACTTGAGAGATACCGTACTCATCATCTAAATGCCTGGGATACCTTTGAGCTACTTCCCATCCCAATTTCACCTTTTCAGGATCGCAATGAGCGACAGCAACACGGTTGATGGTGAGCTCGTCACTGAGCAAATCGACACAACACCAGTCTGCAACATAGGGGACGGCTAAATCAGCAACGCTTTGAAGTGTTTGTTCGTACTCTAAAGAAGAACTAAGTACAGCACTCACCTCTGCTAGAAAAGCTGATTGTTGTTGTGAAGCCTCTGCTGCTGCACGGGCTACCTGTTCCCCCACAAGTTGAACGCGTTTTTCCTCAGCCTGTTTGCGTTCGGTAATGTCATTTAAGGTTCCAGAGGTGCCCAAGATTGTGCCATCATCATCTAAAGTCAGGCGGGCAAAGACCTCAATCCAACGAAATCCTCCTGTTTTCGTGAGGTAACGAATCTCATGACGGCAGAAGTCTTTTTGTCGCTGAACCAAGGGTTGAAATAGTTTTAAATTGTACTCCCTGTCTTCGGGATATACGTATTCTAAAAAACTGGTGCCGATACTTTCAATGATAGAGAATCCAGTAATTTCTGTCCAAGCGGGGTTGAGAAATGTCCATAGCCCTGTTACATCGGTTTGGAATATCACCTCTTTAACGTTATCTACTACCGAGCGGTAGCGTTGCTCGGTTCTCCGCAGCACTTCCTCAGTTTGCTTGCGATCGGTGATATCATGCATGACCACAACAGCGCCCTGTTTTTCACCATTCAAATTCACAATCGCTTGACCATTTGCAGATAGAACCCTTGGCACTCCTTGGTTAGGAACAATCATCATCTCCACATCATGAACTTGCTGCCCCTGCAATGCTCGAAACAACGGAATATCAGTTGTGCTCATGGGCGTTTTCCCATCGGGTAAATACAAATCATAATATTCTGCCCACTCCTCGGGAAAAAGTGGTTGCTCGGATAATCCATGAAACAACCGCGCTGCCTTATTAAATAACTTTAATTGTCCATCAGCATCGCAGGCAACAATTCCGGCTTGAACGTTATCTAGTAAAACTTTGAGAAAATCTTGTTCTTTTCGCAGCGTTATTTCTAATTCTTTACGTTCTGTAATATCTAAACAATAAACCAGCACACCAGTCTGAGTAGGAACAAGCCGCACTGTCAACCATCGGTTCAATGCCGGATAAAATTCCTCAAACTCACCAGGGCTCTGTTCGGCTGCGTAATGGCACTGTTGATACAACTGGGTTGTCGGATCTGCAGGAAATACATCCCACAATGGTTTACCAAGCAGGTTGTCTCGGGTTATTCCCAAAAGTTGTTCTGCTTTGCTATTGACAAAAATAATTTTGTATGTATTACTAATTTTAATAAACGCTTCAGTCATGTTTTCCAAAATAGCTGTCAATAGTTCTTCTACAGCCCGATCGCCTGTAAAGGACTGAGGAGGAACTTCCGGAAGCTGTTGCTGTAAATTTAGTCGTTCTTGGCGATCGCTGTTCAGATAAACCTCCTTGAAAGTAGGTAATACTTCGACTGTTAACCATTGACTATTAACTGATTTTAGTTTTTTTACTAAAGCTTTGCTTGTATGTAGCCATCCTAAATCCTTCGTAAAAGGCGAGAAACCCGGTATCTCTGAGATACCAGGTTTCTAAGGGTCGCAATTTTCACAAATTCAATAAGTTATAGACTTTTTATTCACTCTTAATGTAATTGCCTAAATATTCCAGTTTATCAATCATTTCCTTTGCTGATTTAGCCGTAATTAATTTCAGTAAGCCTCGCAGCTGTTCACCCACAGAATATCGCTGTTGTTGCGCCAAAATAATTCCTGTATGATTTCTTGCTTGAGCTAAGAATTCACTATGCAAGCGGCTAAAATCTCTTCTATTAAAGCTGTAGATAACCCGACCTTGTTCAGTTGCCCAAATTAACTGTTCTTCATCTGAATAAGCGAGTCTATTTGCCTCTAAAGTAGTAACTACATCGACACCATTATTTTCCAAAGCTTGTATCAATCCCCGTTCAACAGCATCTTCATCAATGTATAAACGAATCTTGGTCACAACTGCTTACAAGTATGAAAATTCTGTTTCTATTCCTTCCCATGCAGCTTCTTCCGCAGCAATATTAGCATCAATTTCTTCTTTATTGGCGTAATAGTATGCCAAAGCCGCATAAATTTTGGCTAAACTTAAATGGGTTTTATTCTGAAGGATTTCTTCTGGAGTCAGCCCTGCTCTAATATCAATGATAATATTCTGAACAGTAATTCTACTGTCCTCAATTCGGGGGCGACCTCCACAAATTCCAGGGGTACGGACAATAAGTGTGCCGATGTCTGTAATCGTTGTCATTTTTTCTTCTTACTGTTTACCTATAGATTAACAATTTTTGGATAACTTAAACTGGTTTTTATTATGGTAATTACTATCAAGCTGTTTAGCATATAACCAGTAATTTGTCAATAAAACTTGATAGAACTACTTTTTAGTTGGCGTATCAGTGTAACCACAAATCCAGAAGATATAACTCAAGAAGATCGGGAGATTCTTATGAACTTTAGAGAAGTTTACGAACGAGAAAGGACTAATCTCTTACAACAAGGTTTGCAGCAAGAGCGACGCCAAGTTGTGGAAAATATGCTTAGAGTCCGTTTTGGTTCTTTGGATGAGGAATTATCTAGCATAGTTGAGCCGATGTTACAGTTACCACCAGAGGAATATACTCGCTTTTGTATTGAACTATCTCGCGAGGAACTGTTAGCTAGATTTCGCAGATAATATTAAGTCCGCTTCGAGCGGTCAGATTCCAGCTATCAGCTTTCAGCCAAGAACTGATAGCTCATGGATTGTAGCTAAATCACTCATTTCAATTTATTCCCGTGCAAAGTATAACACCTTACGCTTCATGATGCAGCCAATTAAATAGTCCTAAGAAAGAAACTGTTCCGGTAAACTGGGCGGCGATACCAGTCATATTTGCCATTGCTACAAATATATCAAGAGCGCGAATGATGCGTGTGGGGTCATAGATTGCTACACCTTGGGGTTGGGATATGGATTTAGCTAATAACACTCCCAAACCAGCCCCACCTCCAAAAATAAAGAGTAACAGTCCCACTAAACTAGCGATCGCACCAATCCGCAGCAATTTCATCACTGTAGCTTTCTTAGGATGTAACTCTGGATTGATAGTACGAAGCCGTCTCGCAAATCGAGTCAAACGGAAAGATAAATAAAGATTAAAAAGTAATACTAAATTGCCACAAACTGCCCAAAATATGCTAATACCAATTCCTGGTGTTGCTCCCAAGTCAGCAGTCTGTACTCCGACACCTGGTGTTGGTGGTGTGAGTGCTTGAGTGAAGTTGCGACCAGTAAGAGCTAATATCACCATTAGCCCAGCAGCTGCACCCAATGCAAGCTGCAACCAAAAGCTAATCCAACCAACAAAGCGTAAAACATTGGCTACTCTTTCTATCTTGTCAGGAACAACTTTAAGTTCTTCGGATTGGGTTTCCATTTCAAAAGTCTCAGAATAGGTTGCGTATTTTTTGGCTGTTAGGGGTTGGTGGTTAGTCTTTAGTAGCTATACTTCGCCAGCGACTCAATTGAGCTTTTAGTTAATCTGAAATATTTTCTTGGCTGATGGCTGATAGCTAGAGTGCTGACCGCTTAAAGTAAAGCTTTCACCACTAACAAATATCTACTAACTACTAACGACTAACAGTCTTCACACTGATAAGGCATTTTTTTATGCGTTAGAGCTTATCTCAACTATAGATATACCAAGTAGGAAACTACTACCTTCTATGGTGTGAATCAAAGGACAGATACCGATAGTTGTTGGTTAAGGGTAAGTACGGTAAAACCTGATAACTGATAACTGTCAAAATCCCAAATCTACAGCAATACGATGGGCGCACGCAAAGCCAGAAAACGCGACCGCATTCAACCCCTGACCGGGAAAGGTACTATCCCCGACACAGTAAAGCCCTGGAATTGCTGTACGATTCAATGGCATACTTAACAATCCCCACAATTTACGCCGGGGTATGGGTCCGTAAGTCCCATCAGAGCGACCTAAAAAGCGACGATGGGTTCTTGGTGTTCCTACCTCCAGATAGTCCAAGCCAGAATCTATACTAGGGAAAATTTTCTCCAACCGCTTAATAATCCTCCAAGCAGCCTGTTCTTTCTTTGCTTCATACTCGCTTGGCGACAATCCAAGCCAATTATCAATCCAGTCAGGGGTGAACGAATGAATGATATGATAACCAGGAGGTGCTAAATCTGGGTCAAGTAATGTGGGAATCGACACAAAGACGGTACCTTCTGGTGCTGCCATGTTTTCCCAATCTTCTAACAAGATATGATGACATTCTGTTCCTTTGGGTAGAGCTTCTGCCTTGACTCCCATGTGCAAACTCAGAAAACTAGGAGACTTCTGGTAGTTTTGCTGCCAATTCTTCTCATTAGAAGGCAGTTTTTGTTGATTAAGTAGTTTCCCAAATGTATCCCAGCGAGTAGCATTTGAAACAATGCGCTTGGCACGATAAACTTGACCGTTAGCCAGTTGCACACCTACGGCTCGTTTGTTTTCTACAATAATTTTAGAGACCCTAGCTTGGTATTGAATTTGACCTCCCGATTTGACCAGACCCTCGACCAGCTTTTGAGCAATTTGTCCGACTCCACCTTTAGGATAATTGACTCCTCCATAGTGTCTGTCGGAAAACACCATTCCCGCATTAATCATTGGGGTCAATGCAGCTGGTACTACAGACCAACAGTAACATTCCATATCAATAAATTTTAGTAACAGAGGGTCTTTGATAAAGCGCCGTGCTACATCCCCAACATTGAGAGGTAAATATTTAGCTAATCTAAGACACGCTAAAGGATGCTGAAAGAATACCCGTAACAAATATCGTGGTTCTTCTAGAGACAGCAAATCCATTTTGTTAAGACAGTTAAACACTTTCCAACATTCGTCATAAAATTGACGAATTCCTTTGTTTTCATCAGGAAAATACTGTGTAAGACTTTGCAAAAAATTCTCATATATGCGGTCCACTTTGAGATTCAACCCATTAGGTAAATGGTAGTGAATCTGTACAGGGTCGGGAATCACCTCTAAACTGACATTAACGGCTTTCAGCGCACGAGTGAGGAGGTTTGTGCTACCATTTTGTCCAAACCCAAAAATCATCGACGCCCCAACATCAAATCGATAGCCTTGCCTTTCAAAATATCCAGCACTTCCTCCCGGAATGAGATATCGTTCCAGCACCAGTACTTTAGCACCTTTTGCTGCTAACTGAGTTGCTGTCACTAAGCCGCCAATTCCAGAACCAATGATGATGACATCGTGCATTTTTGTTAGTTGTTAGTGGATAGTTGTTAGTTGTTAGTTGTTAGTTGTTAGTTGTTAGTTGTTAGTTGTTCCATTATCTAGTATCTACTATCCACTAACCACTATCTACCATCCACTAACCACTATCTACCATCCACTAACCACTATCTACTATCCACTAACCACTATCTACCATCCACTAACCACTATCTACTATCCAATCAAAAAAAGAGGGACGAGCCTGCTACCGCTGGCTGATCCCGTCTGCCGATCCTTAAAGAGAGGAGAACACTGAACAACAATATAACCTTGGTTGAGAATTAATGTCAACTATTAATGAAAATAAATTTCAATAAATGGAAAATTCTGATTATAGCTTGAAGCCGTAACCAGCAAAGCGTATGATGTTTCAGTTGTTATACAATAAATACAGCCTAAATTTCCGGCTATGACGCTACAATTGCGTGTTTATGTCCCACCCCATCCTCTAATAAAGCACTGGTTAGCTGTTGCTCGCGATGCTTCGACACCTTCTGTGTTGTTTCGGAGCGCAATGACAGAGTTGGGGCGCTGGCTAACTTATGAAGCCGCTAGAGAATGGTTACCCACTCAAGAAACCACAGTCGATTCCCCCTTGGCTTCTTGTCCGGCGACTGTTATCGATCCCACAGTCCCAGTGGCGGTTGTACCAATTCTACGAGCAGGATTGGGTCTATTAGAAGGAGCACAAACAATTCTACCTCTGGCATCAATTTACCATGTTGGATTGGTGCGAGATGAGACAACATTGCAAAGCTCTTGCTATCTGAACAAATTGCCAGAAAAGTTTCAACCGGACACACGGATACTCGTGACTGACCCGATGCTTGCTACTGGCGGGACAATCATGACCTTAATGGCAGAATTAACAAAAAGAAGTGCAGATCCAAGTCTAACACGGATTATTAGTGTGGTAGCAGCACCACTCGCTTTACAAAAACTGAACGCTGCATATCCAGGGTTAATCATCTACACTGCTACCATTGATGAAACAGTTAACGATCGCGGATTTATCGTACCGGGACTCGGCGATGCAGGCGATCGCATCTTTGGGACATAAGCTAGTATGCAGCTAGGAAAACTAAACAGTACACAGCTAACAGTTAACCGTTAACTGTGTACTGTTAAAAGAGTTGAAGGTGGTAAACATATGAGTCAGCAAGATGGTTTTGGAAGTGGTTTTCTAGCCGGAGCATTAGTAGGTGGTATATTTGGAGGACTTGTCGGTGCGCTGGTTGCAACAACACGCGATTCAGAACAGCTCACAGAGGAAGACCCTCAATTGACACAAAGCTCAATAGAAGCTAGAAGAGCAGCGAAAAAACGTCAAATCAAAGCCCCAGAACAAGAGGCTATGGAGATGGAAGCAGCACGGCGATCGCTAGAAGACAAAATTGCCCAACTCAATGCCACAATTGATGAAGTACGGCAGCAGTTAGGAAACGTCAATGGCAACTCAACTCAGAAAATGAACGAACCTTCTCGTAGTGGGGAGGTACGCAAAGACTGAGGCTACACAATCACAGTTATCAGTTTCTGAAGCTTGGGTAATTCTGTCTGATAACTGTGTCTTGTCCATTGTGTACTGTTTACTGACGTAGGCAGCATCAAAGACGTTAAATTAGAATCAATGATTAAGACTGCTTTTGACACGTAATAGGAAACCAACCCATCCATGAATCTACTGATTACCACACTCCTTCAATTCATACAAATCTATAGTCTCCTCCTGGTGATTCGAGTCCTTTTGTCATGGTTCCCCAATGTCAATTGGTTCAATCAGCCATTTGCGGCTTTAAGCCAGATTACTGACCCCTATCTCAATATGTTCCGTTCCATCATCCCCCCCTTGGGAGGTATTGACTTTTCACCAATTTTGGCATTTTTGCTACTCAACGTGTTAAGTATGTTGCTTGGCTCCTTTGCTAACTCCTTTAGCTATATGTAATCTTTCGGTTCAGTTCAGAAAACTGAATGACAATTGTAGAGACGTTTTCTTTGAAAGCGTCTTTACTTGTTTAGAACGGAATACAGTAACTCTAAATAAAAAATGCTAACTGCTAATTGCTAACTGCTAACTGCTAACTGCTAACTGCTAACTGCTAACTGCTAATTGCTAATAGTAAGAAAGCAATCAGCCATTAGCCCTTAGCCATTAGCCATTAGCCATTAGCCATTAGCCTACATTCTAATTGGAGCGCTAAATCCAGAAGCTTTAAATTGCTTGAGTTTTAAAGGTAAGGGCTGATTTGCAGCTACAGAAATTCGCAATTCAAAATCGCTGCTACCTGGTGGAATTTTGTCGATTGAACCAAGACGGGTACGATTTTGCATCACGGGATTGTTATTAGCATCATAAATACGTCCAAAAATATCTGCATCGTAAACGGTTTTACTAGTCGCATTGAGAGCTTTACCAATGACAATAAAGCAGTTAGCAGCCATTGACGAACCACCACTTGTAACAGCGCCCTGAGCTAGTTCTGGCGGACACTCATGGTAAGAGAGGTTGGATAGTTTTATCGGTGTCAGCGCTACAGCCGTAGGAGATAGTACCCATGATATAACCCAGAAGACACAGGCGATGAGGAGAGCTTTGAAGAAATATGGGGGTGTGGGGGACAATTGTGTTTCTGTCATGAGCGGTGGGATGCGATCGCTGCTTGTGGAAGACTCGCCACTGTTTGACGTTTTGTGTACCTGAAGGCAGGACATTCAGTAATGATAGTAAGTTGTTTTGCTTTTTCATATCACAATTAGGGTCACGATAACACACTCTTAAGTCCTAATACCCATGAATTTAACTCTTAAGGTATTGGCAAGTTCCTTTTAACTTTTGTAATAATTATGAAATAAAGCGATCGCAACTCAGCAAAAAGCTCATAACTGATAGCTGATAGCTTTATCAAGTCCTCGATAGCCTTTGCCTTATGAGTCCAGATGAGATTCAAGCAGCCTTACAAGCAGCGTTTTACCGTTGTGATGTAGCTAGCTGTCCTCTCTCTGATACACAGAAAGAGATACTACTGCAAGTAGTAGAACAAGTAAAGGGAAATTTCGCTCCTGATGTATTGGATACTCCAAATCCTTTAGACGAACTAACACAAGAGGAGCTCGAAGCCTTTCTAAAGTTTGTCAAAACACAACAGGAACAAAATTGCTCGTGGAAAGCCCAGTTACTCAACGACTGGTTGCTGGAAAACGACTCCGGACAGGTACAATTTATCCGCGATCGCTACGGTCTAACTTGGCTTGATCGCATTGAGGAACATCATTTTGAGAAATACGCTAACGCACTGTCACAAAACTTGAAAGTAGGCGATCGCATCGAAGTTTGCAACGCCCTGTGGGAATGGGTACAAGACGATGGTCCCTGTAGTCGGGAATGGTATCCTTGCATTATCGTTCAGTTAGAGGAAAAAAACGACGGTCAGAGTCAGCTAACTAACTGTATCATCCGCTTCAACAACGGACAAGAGTATGAAATTCAAGGATTCTACCAATGGAACCGCTTCTACTGGCGACGAATCGGACAACGTGATGACTAACACATCCAAAATCCACCACCCCCCATTCATAATTCATAATTCATAATTCATAATTCATAACTCCCCCCACTGCTTGACGCATGACATCGACAGGAACAGAGTCGCGTTGAAGCCAGATTTTTAATGCAGCTGCGCCCTGTTGGACAAGCATTTCTAAACCATTTATTGCAACCGCACCGATTTGTTGTGCGTGGTGGAGGAATTTGGTAGGATTGGGGGTGTATATTAAATCGTAAGCGATCGCTTGTGGTGGTAAATTTGCCATATCTTCTGCACTCAAAGGTGATTCATCGACTTTGGGATACATTCCGATTGGAGTTGTGTTTATCAACAGATTTGCTTGTGGGATAAGTTTTGCTAAGTTATCCCAGGTGCAGATATGTAAATTCTTAGACACAGAGGTCTCTTCCCAACTGTCATGGAATTCGTTTAATTTTTGAAGATTGCGACCTACAATGTAAATTTCAGCACAACCAAGCTCTGCACAACCTGCAACAACAGCCCTTGCTGCGCCTCCATTTCCTAAAATGACTGCTGTTGTCTGAGTCCAATCTCTGTTGTAAGTTGTTCGCAAGGGAGAGAGGAAACCCTCAACGTCCGTGTTAGTACCGATAATTTTATTGTTTTGAAAACTCACTGTATTGACCGCTCCCACCGCTTTAGCAATAGGAGAAACTTCTGAGAGCAGAGGTATAATTACTTGCTTATGGGGAATGGTAGCATTGAAGCCAACAACTCCAATCGCAGCAAAGCCTTGAATAGCAAGTTCTAGATTCTGTGGTTCAATTGGGAAAGGAACATAGACATAGTCTAATCCCATGTGAGCGATCGCAGCATTGTGCATCACTGGGGAGAGAGAATGTTCCACCGGATGTCCAATTACCCCTAACAGTTTGGTTTTTCCTGTAATCATTATTCTTGTCTCAAAGAGATTGTATTCGCACGAGAGTGGTATTACAGTAATTTTACGGCTTTTTTCTGAATGGAAGCCCAGAATTAAAATTCGGGCGCTCAAGCTTAAACTCGTTTCAACGGGTTAAAAATTATAGACTTATGTCTTGAGTGTATGCTTTACAGTATTGAGAGTTGAATAAAAAACAGTAGATTTATGGAGCGATCGTTATTAAACTTCATCAAACAAATAATCAGAAAACGAATATTATTTACCAATTGTTTAACATTTTTCTTTCAGAAGCTGATTATATTGGGAGAAGGTATTTAGAAACTCGGTATCTCCAAGATACTGGATTTCTAAACTCCTCGGTATTTAGAAACTCGGTATCTCCAAGATACCGGATTTCTAAGCTCCTCGGTATTTAGAAACCCGGTATCTCAAAGATACCGGGTTTCTGAGTCCCTCGTCTAACACTAACAGTACTACCTAACAGCTCTGTAGTAAGATTTGAAACGACGAACCATTGCAAGTTATAGGGTGCATTTTTTAGAAGTGACTTCAGTTGTGTTAAGAAAATACACCCATGACGCAAAAGCCATACGACCAGTTTGCAAAGCAGTATTTAGAAGAGTTACTTTCTTCGTTTGGGGAAGTAGAAATCAGTCGAGAAGTGACCGACGAAGTCAGACAGGTTGATGTACTGTTTATACCCACACTCATGCTAAATGCAGAAGTACAAACTCTGGGATTATTGGGTAAAATTGTAGAGAAGAGTTGCTTATTGGAGCCATTCAGCCATCAACCCAGTAAAACAGAGGTACGCAATTGCATCCTAAAGTTATTGTCTATGTTTGCAGAATTCCAGCGCAAAGCTAGACGTGACAGAACATCTTTGACAGAAGACAATTTACCCTATCTGTGGATACTAGCGACTTCTGCGTCTGATAGTTTACTTTCCAGTTTTAGAGCGGATTTAGATTTAGAGAATTGGTCAACAGGAGTATACTTACTGGGAGATTCATTCAAAACGGCGATAGTAGCAATTAATCAGTTACCAGTCAGACCAGAAACACTTTTACTGAGAATCTTAGGTAGGGGAAAAACTTTTGAGCAAGCGATTGATGAATTGCTAGAACTACCAGAAACTAGTCAGTTACGTCAAAACGTGCAAAGACTGGTTTCAAGTTGGCGAATCGTAGCAGTTGAACAAGATAACATCACACAAGACGACCGGGAGTGGATTATGGCTTTATCAAAAGCATTTTTGGATTGGGAAGAAAAAACTCGCCTTGAAGGAAGAGTTGAAGGAAGAGTTGAAGGAAGAGTTGAAGGAAGAGTTGAAGGACAACTTTTAGTCTTAGAAAACTTATTAAAAGTTCGGTTTGGTTCAGTAGATGATGAATTAGCGCAAGTGATACTACCTTTGCTACAGTTATCACCACAGGAGTACACTCGCTTGATACTCGAACTTTCCCGTGAGGCGTTGTTAGCCCGATTTGGGACTTCTAGGAGTTGAAAATTTTGGAGGCGATCGCAACTTCCCAAATCAACATAAATGAGAAACCCGCAAACATAAGAAATCCGGTTTCGTAAAAGTTACCGGGTTTGGTGGTACCTTAATGCGATCGCCCCACTACAGACATCAGCTCATCCCATGTGAGCGAAGATTTGAAACGACGAACCGTTGCTATAGGGTGCATTTTTTAGAAGTGACTTCAGTTGTGTTAAGAAAATACGCCCATGACGCAAAAGCCATACGACCAGTTTGCAAAGCAGTATTTAGAAGAGTTACTTTCTTCGTTTGGGGAAGTAGAAATCAGTCGAGAAGTGACCGACGAAGTCAGACAGGTTGATGTACTGTTTATACCCACACTCATGCTAAATGCAGAAGTACAAACTCTGGGATTATTGGGTAAAATTGTAGAGAAGAGTTGCTTATTGGAGCCATTCAGCCATCAACCCAGTAAAACAGAGGTACGCAATTGCATCCTAAAGTTATTGTCTATGTTTGCAGAATTCCAGCGCAAAGCTAGACGTGACAGAACATCTTTGACAGAAGACAATTTACCCTATCTGTGGATACTAGCGACTTCTGCGTCTGATAGTTTACTTTCCAGTTTTAGAGCGGATTTAGATTTAGAGAATTGGTCAACAGGAGTATACTTACTGGGAGATTCATTCAAAACGGCGATAGTAGCAATTAATCAGTTACCAGTCAGACCAGAAACACTTTTACTGAGAATCTTAGGTAGGGGAAAAACTTTTGAGCAAGCGATTGATGAATTGCTAGAACTACCAGAAACTAGTCAGTTACGTCAAAACGTGCAAAGACTGGTTTCAAGTTGGCGAATCGTAGCAGTTGAACAAGATAACATCACACAAGACGACCGGGAGTGGATTATGGCTTTATCAAAAGCATTTTTGGATTGGGAAGAAAAAACTCGCCTTGAAGGAAGAGTTGAAGGAAGAGTTGAAGGACAACTTTTAGTCTTAGAAAACTTATTAAAAGTTCGGTTTGGTTCAGTAGATGATGAATTAGCGCAAGTGATACTACCTTTGCTACAGTTATCACCACAGGAGTACACTCGCTTGATACTCGAACTTTCCCGTGAGGCGTTGTTAGCCCGATTTGGGACTTCTAGGAGTTGAAAATTTTGGAGGCGATCGCAACTTCCCAAATCAACATAAATGAGAAACCCGCAAACATAAGAAATCCGGTTTCGTAAAAGTTACCGGGTTTGGTGGTACCTTAATGCGATCGCCCCCGTGGTCGATTACAATTTTTTTATTGTATTGGGACCTCCAAATAAAAAAGTCAAACAATCTCTCTTGTGGTACTAAAGTCTCTTCGTCAACCAGCAATATTGCTATACTTTGAGCACTCAGCACTTGCTGCTATCAGCTAAGAGCCAAAAACTTATAGCTAATGCAATACTGCGTAGGTTTCTCGCTGTGAAATAAATTTCACCGCTTTTAGCTAAAGTCAGATTCATCTGACTGTACTTAGCTTTGAACCCGTTTTAACGGGTTTGAGCTTTAAGCCCAAATTTTAATTTAGGGCTTAACTCATCTCAATTTATTCCCGGATTCCTCAACAAGTAGGAGCGGAGCGGGCTTTGACGCCCACCCCACAAGATAGAGGATTTATTTCTTGGAAATTCCTGAGCGATTGACACATTGAGTATCAACCAAACCACCAGCACCTGAAGTATGAGAAATGAGCGTCACCTCACCTTTGTCGTTAAATACCCAACCAGTTGCAGGTACAATTTCCACAGTATCAGTTTTAGACCGTGGTTGAGCAGTAGGTTTCTTTTGAGCTTGCTGTTGTGTGGTGATATTGGGTAAGCGAGTATCAGACCAGACAACATCCATACTGAGAACGTCATCAGGTCTGGGGGGTAAACCACCGCGTTGGGTCACAATAAATTCGCTATCCTCTTTTCCTGCAAAGGCTGCACAACCAGTGTCTACTATCTCTGTTGTATCAACCAACACTGTGGGGAATTCTACTATTCCTTGGCTGGGGTCAACATCTGGTCGATTAATTGCTATTTCGCCACTGATTCCACGTTCAGAACTTGCAGTAATGTCACTCAAGGGAGTTGGGTTTGGGCGCGATTCAATCCCAAAAATACCCAATGTCCTAATATCAACTCTACCTCCCCTACCAGTGAAGGCGTTGGCGGTAATGTCGCTATTTTCAGATGGGACAGCAACCACAAAGCCGTTGTTTGTATTAATTGTAATATTACCACCATCACCACCAGCTTGAGCAGTTCCTGCACTTGTAGATATTTGGCTACCACGACGCAGCAATAACAATCGTCCTAACTGCAAATTAATATTACCGCCTTGGCTGCTAGCAGTTTGAGCAGAAATCGAAGCTTTATTGTCAAGGGTAAGAGTACTAGCTTGCAGTGTAATATTGCCAGCATTACCCGTACCATCACTACTGGCTGAAACAATTGCACCATCAAAAACTCTAAATTGACCAGTATTGACCGTAATATTACCAGCATTTCCTATTGTCTCTCTCTCAGCGCTAGTCAATAATCCACTTGAAAATCCCGTACTACCTCTGCCAGAAAGTGTAACAGAGTCAGAAGCTGTTACCCGAATGTTTCCTCCACGCCCTTGAGCAGCTGGCTGATTTCCGGAAGGTCGGAAAAGGAGAGACTGGATTTGAGAACCGCCTGTTACAGAGAGAGAACCCGCTCGTAAGTCAATATCACCTGCCTTACCAACACCCCCCGCTTCTACAGTTGTTCTGATGTCGCTGGAGTTGGTAAGGGTAACAGCACCATCTACGCTCACTGAGATGTTACCTGCGTCTCCCTTCCCAAAGGTACTAGCATTGAGAATCCCTCTATTATTGAAAGATAAGGAATTAGCTGTCAACTTGATATTACCTGCATTACCTACACCAGTTGGTTCAACAGTGCTGTAGGCACCACTAAAGTTTCCATTGCTACCAATGCCGTCAAAACGAACATCGCGGGCATCAATGGTAATATTACCGCCATTTCCTGGTCCTGCAGTACTAGAAGAGAGTTGAGCGCCATTGGTCACAGAAAGGGTACCCGTTGTGATTTGGATATCTCCCCCTTTACCACCAACTCCTTCAGGTAATAGCAAGCTAAAGGCTCCACTGGGTCTTCCGTTGCTACCTACGCCATCAAAGTTAACAGCATCACGAGCATTAATAGTGATATTACCTGAACTGCCTCTTGCAAAGGTAGACAGTTTAGCACCATTAGTGAGGGAGAGTGTTCCGGTGGATACTAAGATATCTCCTCCATCGCCTAGTCCTAAGGTGTATGCCCCACTTTCCAATCCGTCACTTCCTACACCATCAAAGGCAACTGTGTCAAGAACATCAATAGTAATCTTCCCAGCATTGCCTTGCCCGAAGCTACTAGCATTGAGTTGACTGCCGTTGTTTAAAAAAAGTGCTCTTGCTGTGACGCGGATGTTGCCTCCGTCGCCGACTCCATTGGATACTACTGTACTGCTAGCATTGCTATTAAATCTATTGTTTCCTGCGCTGTCAAAGGTAATCGTATCACGGGCATCAATTGTGATATTGCCTGCATCTCCTTGCCCGTTAGTGTCGGTACTCAAACTAGCACCATTTGTGACCAACAGCGAACCAGTTGTGACCCGGATGTCTCCCCCTTTACCTTTACCCCCAGTCAGCAAGCTGCTTTGAATACCACTGATGGCGTTGCCTACTATACCATCCAACTTCACTGTATCGCGGGCAATGACGGTAATATTACCTGCGTTCCCTTTTCCTGTAACGTTATTAGAGATTTGACTACCATTGCTTAACAAAAGTGACCCAGTTGTGACACTGATATCTCCCCCTTTGCCTACACCTGTATCAAACACAGAACTTTGGACACCACCACCGCTATCGAAGCTAACTGTATCGCGGGCATTAATGGTGATACTCCCCGCATCGCCTTTTCCTGAAGTGCTGCTACTAATAAAGGCTCCATTCGTCAATTTTAGAGAACCTGTTGTGATTTGGATGTTTCCCGCGTTACCCATACCTTCAGGATTAACCGCGCTAATTATGCGACTGAAGATTTCATTTCCTCTACCGTCTAAGGCGATCGCTTCGTTGGCATTGATGGTGATATTACCTGCATTCCCTTGACCTAAGGTTTTAGTATTGATTTCGGAACCTTCTGTAACAAAGAGGTCATTCGTCCGAACCTCAATGTTACCACCATTACCTACAGCTTTTTCTTCCACAAAACTATAAATATTTCCGTTGAAAACGGAAACAGTATCAGAAGCCTGAATCAAAACACTCCCTGCATTCCCGTTTCCAAAAGTGCTGGCACTTAAAGTAGCTCCATCAGATATGGACAGCGAACCGGATTTGATTGTAATATCACCACCTTTACCTTCTGCTCCAGTTCCTACGAAGCTAAGAATCCCACTCGTAAATCCATCCTTCTGCCCAGTGATATTGACTACACCAGAAACATCAATGTTGACATTCCCTGCATTGCCACGACCTCCAAGGAGGTTATTTTGGGTGTCCGCATTACGCAGTAAAGTTTGCAGTTGAGCACCATCTTTGAGAGTGAGTGAAGAAGCGCTAATGTTGATATTGCCACCATTGCCCTCTCCCCCTGCTTCTACATTACTGTAGATATCGGCAAATGAGAATGTGACAGCATCCTTAGCCTGTATTGAGACACTACCCGCGTCCCCTTGTCCATAGGTGCTGGCATCCAGATAAGCGCCATCTGCGAAGGATACTGACCCAGCTATGATATTGATACTACCTCCGTTACCTACGGCTTGCGATAGTAAACTAGTATTCAGGTCACTACCACCAAATAGTGCTAGCGAGCCTGCTGTAATATTAATGTTGCCACCTTTACCTACAGAGTTTGGTTGGGGAACATTGGCAATAAAGCTACCATCAGTTAAACTGATTGCCCCTGTCGCATTAATTACAATATCCCCGGCTTGGCTTTGGGGTGTACCCAATCCGGTGTCTATCCCGGCTCGGACTTTACTTTCTCCTGCTAAGCTCAGGTTTTGAGCATTGATTGCAATATCTCCACCATTTGCACCACGGACATTGACTTCCGCAGCATTTGTTAAGGATATGTCGGCGCGGGTAACTTCATTAGGAACACTGAGAGTAAAAGTATTTCCTGATGCATTTAAGTCCACCGTTCCTGGTGCTGCTAATCCTGCTAAGCCAATGCGACCACCGTAAGCCCTCAGAGCACCGCCTTCAATATTGATGTTTCCACCCACAAGCAGCAAACTCTGTCCATCTGGGACTCTTAAACCCGTGATATTTTGACCGGCTGGGTTGACTCCAGCTGGTGCTTGAGAACGGTTGATAATCCCTGTTGGGTAGATTTGATTAAACAGCAATGCTGAGGGGTTGATTGTTAATAAAGGGGTGGGTGCATTTGGGGTAGACGCACTGAAAGTCCCGCGATCGCCAAATTGAATCGCATTTGCTGTTGTTCCGATAAAGGAACCGCCTACATTCAAACTCGCATTGGGACCAAAGATAATCCCATTGGGATTGAGTAGAAAAAAGTTCGCTGTACCGTTAGCGCGGATGAGACCATCTATATTAGATGCAGAAGCACCCGTAACTCGGCTAATAATATTTTGAATATTCACCGCATTGTTGAAAAAGGCTTCACCACCAGTGGGAATGGAGAACTCTTGGAAACTATGAAACAGGTTTCCACCTGCTTGTGTTCCGCCAGTGATGGTATTAATGTTACCTGCGGGAGTGACAACAGAATTGTTGGGTAATGTTGCATCTGGTGTAATTTGAGCCAGAGCACAATTTGCACTCGAAACGCTAACGATGGATATTATAATCCCTGGTAAAAAGCACCAATGAAGAGTCGGAGCCAAAATTACACCTTTTAGTTTTTACAAAATTAGTGTTCTTACTTAGTAAATCATAAGGTCTCTAAATTGTACAGATGAGAACATCAGTAAAAACTAGGTAATGACTAACTTTTTTCCTACGGTAGATTACCTATTTTAATGAACCGCAAAGATTCAGATCCGCAAGACTAACACCTCTCGTTTCTAGAGGCTCTTAGAGGATGTTTTAAAAGTCCTCTCGTCAGTAGCATGCACATTTCACATCCCCCTA
>JAWQFQ010000131.1:9746-25269 GCA_035967975.1 Scytonema sp. PMC 1070.18 | reverse complement strand
CTTGGGTGTTGGCAAGACTTGGAGGACAAGGAAGGAAAGTAGACCAGGAAGTTTTTTACCACGAAATGATAAAATATTCAGTATGATTTCGTAAATTTTCATCTCTTCGGTGTCTACTTTCCCTCCGTGTCTTCCTTGTCTTACCCATTCTAGATGTATATGTAAAAAACCTACACCTGTGAGCCCCCTAGCCCCCCTTAAAAATTTTCTATTCGCGCTCACCATCCCCTCCACCAGTTTTTTGACACTGGCTGGAGTTTTCTCCCAATATAGCTGGAGGGATCTGTTCTAAGCAGATGGACGTAGAAAAACCTGACTATGTGAAGAAAAATTAAAATATTCTTGAGTTCGTAGTTGCATTAAAGCGCAACTATGGGTCAGCGTAGTAAACGCGATCGCATTTGCTACCATACTGTCAAAATTAATGTAGTTGAGTACTAGTTAACTTTAATTGTGCTGATTTAGTTACTTAAATGGTAGAATTTGAATTGAGTAAGCCTAGAGACATAATATATTATTTACTATTTTAACGGAAAAAACTATTATGCAGTATCAAGTTTTTGTTCAGAGCCAATCCGAACAGCATTTTGTGGCATATTTGGTTGGTATGCCAAATCTTATTGTCGAAGGCAAGACAGAGGAAGAAGCTATTTCTAAAGTAAAATCTGCCTTGGAAGCACAACTAGTAAACGGTAAATTTGTAACTATTGAGGTGAATCTAGATGAACAGGAGAATGAAACCATACCTCAGATGAAATATGCGGGCATATTTGCGAACGACCCAACATTTGATGATTTTATGGAAAAACTAGCTCTTATCCGTCAAGAATCAAACGCTGTAGTAGATGAGCAATGACACTCTATATTTTAGATACAGACCATCTCAGTCTTTATGGACGAAATAACCCAACTGTTATTGCACGGCTTTTAGAAGCTAAGGTGTTACTAACTACAACAGCTATCAACGTTGAAGAACAGCTAAGGGGTCGTTTAGCTCAAGTTGCGGAGACGAAGGATGGAATTGCAAAATCAATTGCATATCAAAGACTTGTAGAAACGGTTATGTTACTGTCTGAATTTAATATTCTTCAATATGATGCAAAATCATACGAAATTTACCAATCACTAAAAACACAACGTATTCGCGTAGGCACTCAAGATTTACGCATTGCGTCAATTGCCATCAGTTACAATGGTATTCTCTTAACAAGAAACCTACGAGATTTTGAGAAAGTTCCAGGGTTAACTATTCAAGATTGGTCAGTATAGCTGATTTTCTTAACATCTCAATGATTATCATTAGCTCTTATGGTTACTGTCGGTAAAACCAGCGCGAGTCTCAATACTGCTCGGTTAATAATCGCTCAGGGGCAAGGTATGAGAGCGAGACCTAATTTTGGATGCTTCCTATTTGACAATGCTCTACCTAACAAAAATTTTAGCATATATCCGGAATTTAGCGTTTACCGAACAACTCTACTAATTGCGAGCGCAGTTGCTCCAATTTATAGCCTCAAAATTTCCAGTCGTGCTGATCACACAAATAGCATCAAATTGAGGTATCATGCAAAATTATCTCAAGCTTTTCTAATTCTGTGTTGACTGAACCCCATATTCTTGAATCATTAAGTCGAGCCTATATTCGAGCGATGGCAGGTAAAGTAGGCTTAAATCTCTCCATCCGAGAATATGATTATGGAGTAGATGGAAACTTTGATGAAATCACTATCCGCAACAATAGACGGGTAGAGTCAGGCTTTTCCCTCAGTTTCCAATTAAAAGCTTCAACCCAATGGCAGCGAGATGACTACACCATAACCTACGACTTAGAAGCCAAAACTTACAATGATTTAGTCATTCGACGTAATTTCCGAATGGCTGTACCTTGTATCCTTATCCTATTTGCATTGCCTCTAGATTCATCCCAGTGGTTAACATACAATGAAGATGAAATGCGGCTCTGTGGCAGTTGTTACTGGGAATATCTTCGTGGTAAACCAACAGCCAATCGGCAAAGTGTTAGAATTAGGATTCCTAGACAACAACGTTTAACTCCAGAATCTTTGTTAGATTTAATAGAAAAAGTAAAAACAGGAGAGTGGTTATGACAGAACAAATTCTCAGCGAGGAATTACAAACCCATCCTCTTAAAATTGCAGATGTTGTATTCTACCTCCAACATAGTGGTTGGCAAACAGTAACCCATCCTAACCCACGTTTATTAGTATTTCAAGGTGCTGCTGACGATGCAGGAAATCCTATCCAGCTTGTATTACCTAGTCACAACAATTTTGAAGATAGCGATCGCTTATTAACAAAAGCCATAAACTTACTAGCAGTCATCGAAGAAAAATCTCCGCAAGAAATCATTGATTCAATAGATCAAATACATACAACTTCCACACCAGGTAATTGACAATCAGATATCTCTCTCTGTTATTCTGAGAATAGATCCCAACCGCGTCTTATATCTTGCTGTTCGAGACGTAGTGTATGCTGATATTTTTGATGAGCCAATTGCTAAAATTGTGGTAGAAGATTACAAAGTTAATATCCTTGTGTTCCAACTAGAGTCGGAGATTATTTTCAGATGGATACCTTGGAGCAATATAGGCAATTGATTCGGAATATCTTAATTGAATATACAAAAATCCCTTTCAGCTATGGCGATATTCAATTTGAAACGGTCTTTGACAGCGAACAAGATCGCTACCTACTGATGATTTTGGGAAGAGAACCAGCTTACGATTTCTCGCCTACCGTCACTCGGCGGGTTCACGGTTGCTTGATTCTTATTGACATCATTGATGGTAAACTTTGGATTCAACGTGATGGCACTGAAGAGGGAATCGCTGCCGAACTTCTAAGGGCGGGTGTGCCAAAAGAGCGGATTGTGTTGGGATTTCGTTCACCGGAGTCGAGAGAGGACACAGAGTTCGCAGTTGCATAATTGGGTGATTGTGCAATGGATAGATTAAAGCATCATTTAGATATAATTCTGCTCAGATCTTATCTAACAACTCCAACCCGAAAAAGTCAACAAACTCAGTGAGTGAGAGTTTTCGTCCCCTTGCGGGGAGAATATCTTATCTGAAAATTGGGGAAAGGAAGAAAAAGCAGCTTTCCTGCATCTGTTTCCGTCCCCTTGCGGGGAGAAGGTCATATCTGACAGTTAGATTATTTCAATTTAAAGCAGAAATATCGATTAAGTTTCCGTCCCCTTGCGGGGAGAAGGTCATATCTGACATGTACACTTCCTAGAAAAAGAAAAAGGAATAAACTTTGCGTTTCCGTCCCCTTGCGGGGAGAAGGTCATATCTGACGGAGAGTGTAATAGAAAGTGGAAGTGTAATAATGATTAACCAAAATTTCCGTCCCCTTGCGGGGAGAAGGTCATATCTGACAATTAATAGAAATAATATTTAATTATTTTAATTGGTTGTTTCCGTCCCCTTGCGGGGAGAAGGTCATATCTGACAAGATAGCGGCCTCGGCAACCCCACTGAACCCGCCGTTGCCAACGAGTTTCCGTCCCCTTGCGGGGAGAAGGTCATATCTGACTTTCCTTGTAAGACCATTAGAACAAATTAATCTCCATGGTTTCCGTCCCCTTGCGGGGAGAAGGTCATATCTGACAGAAAAGGGGGAAACCAATCTTTTTAATTGATCCTTCAGCAGATGTTTCCGTCCCCTTGCGGGGAGAAGGTCATATCTGACAATATTCCAGTAAACCATATTACTATTCCTACATTTATGATGTTTCCGTCCCCTTGCGGGGAGAAGGTCATATCTGACTGCCAAAAACGCAAACATCTACTGCTGCCAGAAAAATGTTTCCGTCCCCTTGCGGGGAGAAGGTCATATCTGACTAAATTTCATGGAACTATTTCTTGGCGCACAGCTTAGTTTCCGTCCCCTTGCGGGGAGAAGGTCATATCTGACTAATGAACAATACCTTTGACCTTGATACCTTCAAAGGTGTGTGTTTCCGTCCCCTTGCGGGGAGAAGGTCATATCTGACACGAATATAACATCATTGATGTTGCGGATGACTATGACGTTTCCGTCCCCTTGCGGGGAGAAGGTCATATCTGACAATTTTGAACGTGATCATGAATTGGCTCAAGTGGAAATCAAGTTTCCGTCCCCTTGCGGGGAGAAGGTCATATCTGACAAAGCTGTTACGCTCTGCATATTGCAGAGCCAAATTTAGGAGTTTCCGTCCCCTTGCGGGGAGAAGGTCATATCTGACATTAGCAGCAGAGGAGATTGCAAGAGAGGCATCTAAAGCGTTTCCGTCCCCTTGCGGGGAGAAGGTCATATCTGACCTGTTGAGAACTTGAATAAGGCGCAGAGACTTGATTCTGGGGTTTCCGTCCCCTTGCGGGGAGAAGGTCATATCTGACATAGCTCCTTCTCAACCTCTCCCTGAATTAGAGGAATTAATGTTTCCGTCCCCTTGCGGGGAGAAGGTCATATCTGACCCTATGCTTAGGAAACCTTTGCGCTATAAGGTTTTCAAGGTGCAGTTGCGCCGGAGTACGGATGTAGGCGCGTCATCTAAGTTACCAGTGCCTTAAATCCCAAACACAATTGAGTGAAATTTGGCTCTACATTCAATATACTAGAAAATTTTGAGTCAGGCAAGCTAAAAAAACTGTATTTTCTTTTCATTAAACGACATTTCTTTAAAAATCTCCCAAATACTCTGTGCGACAATTTTCTAGTCATCTTTACACTTCTTGACATGGTTCAAAATGGTCCAAAAGCTAGAAGGGAGAAGCGTTTGCATCTCTGTAGACCCGTGACAACAAAACTCCGTAACCCCAACTGAGTAACGCATTGATTGGGTCAAGAGGTGGACGGCGATTTCTTCCAGTAAAAAACCATTCTGAGGGAAAAGAAAGATGGTTTCTAAACCGCGCTCCAGTAATTGCGCGATCGCCACATCAGTGAACTGAACTCCAGGTAAAACCACCACCAGAGATAATTCTGTCAGTCTACAAGTTTTGGTTTGTTGTTTGTGGACAATCACCAGTGATTCATTGCGGTAGCGGACAACGGTTCGGTGGTTCGGTTAAATACAGGGTTGTGGTCATATTAAGAAAGGAAGTAGAAGGTAAAGAGAACAGAGAAGTAACGCCTGCTTTTCTTTCTCTCTTTATAGTTCTACACCTATGGGTGGAAATAGCATTTTCCATGTACGTAAAAGGTTAAGCAAAAATTAGAAACCCGGTATCGCCAAGATACCGGGTTTCTGGCTCCTCAACGATTGTATCCCTTGCAGTATTGCGTAAGATGTGGGAATTTCAGGATGTAGATATTAAACTCTCACCGCAGAGAAACTAGAGCGCCGATACAGTATTGACTCGTTGGTCTAAAAAACCCGATTTCTCTCGCCCTTAAAGACTGATTTTTCGTTGCGCCAACATAAAGAAACCGGATTTTTGGGATTACTGTACTAGTGCTCTAAAACTTTTCCGTCGGTAGTGCATAATCAACAGAGAAATCTACCCATATAAAAAATAGCGAACAGTTATACTTTAAGCGGTCAGCTATCAGCTTTCAGCTTTCAGCCAAAAACCTATAGCTTATAGCTTTTAGCTGAATCGCTCATCTGCTGTTTGTTCCCGTGCAAAGTTTACATAAGTCATCAAAGACAAACATGAGAGGAGGTACTGAGCTTTATCCTGTTTGGAACCCCCCATTTCCAAGCATGGTGTATAAATAGACTAGTTCAAACAAACGCGTGAGGAGACAATTATGCGAATTCGTCAACGAGATACTATTTCGGTACTTGTCATCTCCAAAAAGTATAAAATTATTAGCAAGTTACACTGTTGTCACTGAGGTAGAAACGATTATCAACTGCCAATCTTGGATAGTCCTATCAAAACTTTTGCGATGGACTACTAGTCCACTAAAGCACAAATCTATCTGCGTTCATGTGCTTTCATCTGCGGTTAATTCTTTCCCCAAAGTACCCCACTTAAATAGAATTCACATATCATATCCCCCACCCACATACCATTTTCCGTACTTTACTCTAATGTTTCATGACTCAATCAAACCCTGCACACAATGCTGCTTTACAAATTATCCAACAAGCCGTGACCATCTTAGCAAATTGGGCAAAAGTTCAGCTACCTCCAGGATATACTGACACTAACAGCGTCAACAAGATTTTACAGTCAAACAATCAATCTCAAATTCAGCCTTTACGGTTGTTATTTGATAGCGTGACACTGAAAAAGAATCAACAACAGCAGGTACACTATTGGGAAGCGAAGAAGATTAGCGATTGCCGAAGGCAGGGCTTTGCCCATCGCAACCCCAAAATTTACTATCCCCAATCAGAAGAACCAGACTTAAAAGAATTGCGGGGAGAAGTCGCACAAGCGCTGCAACAAATTAACGATAAAGACTGGCAAAATTTACCCCTGCTGATGCTAATTCTAGAAAAATTCGGCTCATATATCAGCTATGATGAAAATGATATTGCACTAGTAGACATAGCACGCTCTAGAGCAGCCGTCGCCGCAGCACTAGCGCAATGTCCAAACGCCAAAGAAATCAGTTTAATCGCAGGCGACTTGTCAGGTATTCAAAAATTCATCTACACCATATCTTCCGATGGTGCGCTCAAATCCCTCCGCGCTCGAAGTTTTTACTTAGAGTTAGTCACAGAAGAACTCGTACAGCAACTTTTAGAAGAATTGCAGCTTCCCCGCACTAACATTATTTATGCTGGCGGTGGTAATCTTTATATACTCGCATCCCACGATTTAAATCTTGTAGACACAGCTGTCAGTAAAGTTCGCCAGCAGTTCAATCGATGGCTGAGAAATACCTTTAATGGCTCGCTCTTTTTAGCCCTTGATTATTTATCTGTCCCCACTGAAGCTATAAGAAATCAAGACTTTGCAAACTATTGGTCAAATGTAACAACAAAAAATCTGACTCAACAAAAATCACAAAAATTTGCCAGTGACATAAAAGATTTTATCAAAGCCACACCCAGTTATGAACCTTGTCGGATTTGTCATCGCGATGATTTACCCAGTTTAAAACCCTTAATCCGCCTCAACCCAGATTCTTCTTCCGCTTGCTGGATGTGTCGTACTATGTTTAAATTAGGAGATAATCTATTTGATGTCAAAGCGGTACTCCGTTCTAAAAGAGCAAACATTAAAGGACATTTAGATAGAATTTACCTTCCTAACCGCTACTACTATTTCTTTCAAGAATGGGAGCAAGCAGTTGTAGCAGCGAAGGGTGATGAAATAGTTTTCAGCATCAACGATTGGAGAATAGAACATTACCAATCAAAACATACTTTACCACTACTATTAGGCAATTATGCTACACGTTCCAAAGAAGATATAGAAAGTCAAAAACAGCCAGGATTTATGTCCGCTGGTGAAATGTCAGAAACAGCCAAAGGTATCTCTAGAGTTGGATACTTACGAATGGACGTAGATAGACTGGGACAGATTTTTGCTCAGGGATTGAAAGAGAAGAAAACCTTACCAAGAATAGCTGGGCTTTCCCGTCAGATAAGTTATTTCTTCAAAGTTTATCTTAACAGCTTGGCAGAACAACGTCTGGAAAACTTACCCAAAGATACAAAAGTTAAAACCTTGACTCAAGAACCTCGACAAAATCTTTTATTCATCTATGCTGGAGGTGATGATTTATTTATCAGTGGCGCATGGAACGAGATTGTAGAATTCGCTTTTGACGTTTACCAAAGCTTCCGGGCTTATACAGGATATAACCCAGATATTACTTTGTCTGGAGGAATTAGCATTGCAGATGCGAAATTTCCCTTGTATCAAGCTGCTGAGGAATCGGGACACGCTGAAGACGCTGCTAAGGGGAATGGTAGAGATAGCTTG
Organism: Scytonema sp. PMC 1070.18; assembly: GCA_035967975.1. Classification (GTDB taxonomy): domain Bacteria; phylum Cyanobacteriota; class Cyanobacteriia; order Cyanobacteriales; family Nostocaceae; genus Scytonema. The sequence goes on along the minus strand of JAWQFQ010000131.1, from coordinate 17,371 downwards.
GGGTTATTTGGTCAGGTTTTCAAGTGGGATGAATGGCTGGGATTCCAAGATACGGGTATTATTGGTACAGAAATCACTCATTATCTTCAAGAAGCAGAAAAATCTACACCAGAGTTGATGGGTGTTCTACCATTTGTTGAAAAATTAGAATCTTATCAAATGGAGCTTAACTATTCTCGAAATTTTGTTCGTAACTTGTTAATAACTGCTCAAACACAAGAACAATTTTTAAAGAAAATGGAAGAGAGAAAAACAAAGGAGGTCATTCGAGTACAGCAAATCTTAAAGAAACCTGAAGATGAAAAAGGAATCAACAATGATGTTATGGACATTCGCTACTACCTACATTTACCGAAAATAGCATATACTTTGGCAAGATTACCTAAAAATGTACTAGAAGACGAAGAATTACGTACTTCTTTAAAAAGCCCTTATAACGCGCCTTATTTTCGAGCGATCGCAACTTGGATAGAACTTCTAAATCGTCAGTGATTATGCCAAACTATAATAAACCAATTCAGACAAATAACCGGATAGAAAGACAATCGAACCAAAATCCTCACAATAATCCGTCAACGAACATTGTCGAGGAAATTATTAAAACCATCAATAACTTAAAAGATGGATTAAAAGCCTATCCGATTCGCACACTGGTTAAACATGCAGAAGAACTCGGACCCTATCTCAAACGAGAAAAATTAGAAACAAACCAAGTTCGCAAGTTTTTAGATGCGATAAATCGACTCAAAGCTGATTTAGCTGAAAAAGGCGATTTTTCCAAAATTGAAACAGAGGTGGTTTTGCTAAAACCCAAACTCGCCTACGCCGCTGCTCGACAAAAAGCTGCTAAACCATTAGGAGAAGTCATGTCAGCAGCCATTGACAAAGTATATAGTAACGAAGATTTTGAACGTCTCGTTCAATTGATTGAGTCAATTATTGCTTACCATAAAGCTGAAGGTGGAAAATAAATATGCCAGCATCCTTATCACAGAAACCCTTACTCGGTAAATTTCGCCTCACCAGCCATCTTGAAGTTGAAACAGGTTTACACATCGGTGGTGGTGGAGAAAATTTAGACATTGGTGGATTGGATAAACCTGTTATTCGCGATCCCTTGACACAACACCCTTACTTACCTGGTTCATCGATTAAGGGAAAACTGCGCTCTACTTTAGAACGGTTATTCAACAAGCCCCTCAACCGACAAGGAGGAAGCGGTACCTATCGCTATGAAAGTGATGATTTAGATGATGGGTTTACAGAAACAGAAGTGGATGGGCTGTTGATTCCTTATGAAGGTGCTCGTACCTGTCAAATTAGCCGTGTCTTTGGTTCTACTGGCGGTTCTAAATTTTGGATGCGAACTGATATTGCGACTGAACAGAGCTTGATTGAAAACAATAGTCCCACTCGCACTATCGAAAATCAGCAATACACGAAAATCAATCGCGGACGCAATGCTCCTGCTCGTTTGATTGTTCGGGACTGTCATTTGTTACCGGAATCAGCAGAACAACTTAAAAAAGTGGATACCGGTCTTTACATGACGGAGTGGAAGTTTGAAAATGGTATTGACCGAGTGACAGCCGCTGCTAACCCCAGACAGTTGGAGCGGGTACCAGCGGGAGCAAAGTTTCAATTTGAGTTAATCTACACCGTTGAAGACGCGACTCAAGCTATAGAGGATTTGCAAAATATTGCGATCGCTCTCGCCATTCTAGAAGATGATGCTCTTGGCGGACATGGTTCCAGGGGTTATGGGAAAGTTAGGTTTCAAAACTTCGAGTTCTCCTACCGGAACTTAAATCAATACCGCCAGATTACCAACACCCCTTCAGGGACATCGGGTTTACAACCTATTGAATCCGTCTCTAACACACAAGCACTCTTAGATAACTTTGGGCGCTTGCGTGATAATCTCCAGCGACAGTTAGAGTCAGGTAATTGAGCATGAGTACCTGGAAATTAGTCAAACTCAACTTTGGACGTTCTCCCGCTCATTTTGGAGAATTGGGTATAGGGATTGAAGAAAGTAGCGAACGGGTACACTCAGACACTTTATTCAGTGCTTGTATGAGCACCTATGCAAGATTGTTTGGTAAAAAAGAGGTTGAGGAATTATTACAGCAATTCCTGCACCACTCTCCACCACCAGCAAGGATGAGTTCTACCTTTATTTACCGACAAGATGATGAACGCATCACCTATTATCTTCCCCGTCCCTTTGCATTTCCTATCAAGTATCCTCGCGGTCAGGACTTGGAGTTTTCTAAAACTTATAGAAAGCTGAAATATTTACCTTTGGAAATATGGCAAAGGTGGTATCAGGGAGAAGGGTTTAAACAGAGCGATCGCCAAGAATTCATTGACCAAATCAACGGTAAATCAAACGGAGATTTGAAGCAAGCTGGCGCATTTGACTATAGCAAAACACACAAAATAGGTCAACAACCCAAAATTGCCGTAGACCGTATTACCAGAGCCACCAACCTCTATCATACAGGTTTCGTGCAATTCGAGACAGGAAACCGCCATTCTGGTTTATATTTCTTACTCCATTTTCCCAAAACTGACTCCTGTTTAGAAAACAATCTCCATGCTGCTTTCAATTTATTGGGGGAAGAAGGATTGGGGGGAGAACGTTCCAGTGGTGCGGGGAGATTTGAGGTTGACTGGTTGGAATTACCTAAAACTTGGCAAAAAATTGTTGATTTTTCCAATCCATCAGTTCATCACTGCTTAATCAGTTTGTTTTGGAATGATGACGCTTCCTGCTTAAAGAAACTTATCACAAAAGAATGCAGCTATGAAATACAAGAAAGGGGTGGTTGGATTTCCTCTCCCTTCTCCAGTCGTCAATTACGACGTAAGTTCATCCGGATGTTTGCGGAAGGTTCTGTTTTTCCTGAAATTCCACAAGGAAAACTCGCCAATGTGACTCCAAAAGATTTTACAACACACTCAATTTACCGCAGTGGTATTAGTTTAACTTTACCCATTACAGCACAGTCAACATAAAGTTATGGTGGTTTCTCCTGAATCTTCACTTAAAAAACCTGACGTTTATGAATCAAAAAGGGTACAGTTGACCAGTCCTATTTTACATATTGGTTCAGCTGTATCTAGATTAAATCCTTTTGAATACGTGCAGACAGCGAAAAAAGTTTTTCTTCCCAATCAAGAAGCACTCGCAAAAGCTTTGCTGCAACGAGGAGGTAAGTTTTTAAATGATTATATTCGATTGATAGAAGACCGTCAAGATATTTCTCAACTCCTACAAGATGCTTTTGGTAGGGATTGGTGGAACACTCTTAATGCGGAAGGAGAGGCTATTTTTCCTAAAAATGCTATTAGCCAAAAATGGACAAATGTCAATATCACTGACTTGCGTCCTATGATTCGTAATGGGATGGGGGAACTTTTTATTCCTGGTTCTTCTATTAAAGGAGCTATGAGAACTGCTATAGCTTATTATTTACTGAAGTATCCAGAGCGGTATAAAGTACATTTGACAAAACGCGTGAGTGAGATTGAGAAAACTTTGCGACAAAAGTTGGGAGAACTCAGTAACAAACATCGTCAGAAATCTTTTGACGATGACTTATTTATGGAGAGTTTGTTTTCTGATTTTAATCTCGTTGATCAAGATAAAGTTTATTCTAGTAAAAGTCAGAATACAGATTTTTTACGTTGTCTGAAGGTGTCAGATACAGAACCTCTTTTGGAATCTGAAATCACAAATAAACAAGGAAGAAAAATCCCTATCAATACACCTGTTGTTGTGGAGGTTATAGTTTCTAGTAGATTTCGCGATCGCCTAGCTAAATACAGAGCCTCTCTTTATGTAGAAATGGTCAAGAATATCCGCACGGAATTTACTCTGAGTTTAGATACAGAAATGCTAGCCCGGTTTCAGCATAAACAGGGTATGAATTTACCGTTTCATTCTCTGGATGAACTTCTCCAAATCTGTCAAGAATTTACTCAAGAACAATGGGATTATGAGTATGATTATTGGCAAGAAATTGAAAATAATCCTAATGCGTTGGGAAGAAATTTAGATTTCAACTCTATCCGTGAATTCTACGAGTCAGAAAAATGTCCATATAGTTTAAGACTGGGTTGGGGAAGTGGAATGACGGGAACCACAATTGGGTTATGTCTTGATGACGAGTTGAGACAACAAATCCGCGATACCTGTGGTTTAAAAGCTCCTGATTTTGAAGCTCCAAAGTCGAGACGGACTGTGATGAGTTTCAATGAAGAAATCAAATTTGTTCCTGGTTGGGTTAAGTTTAAAACTTGATAAAGTCTATGCTAATTCGTTCCACTTGGACATTGAGTGTATCTGAACCTACTGTTTTACCCCGTTCCTACAAATTGGAACTGGTGAAACAGCTACACCAACAATTGGGGGTGGAGATAGGAAAGGAAACTGTTCCTTCGACTTCTTTCTCTGGAATCCTTGGCTTTAACTCTGTTTCTAAAGATTTCCTGACTTTTCATCCAGAGGAATTTTATCAATTATCTCTGTGTGGATTGCAGGAGGTAACCGCAAAGGCTATCTCTTCTTTTGAACTTCAGCCATCTCTGGAATTCTTGGGAGCAAAATTTAACGTTGTTGAGCGTGAAGATGCGATCGCCAGCTATGAAGAACTATACACCACCTTGGTCGCTAATGAACCAGAGCCAGTCCGATTATTTGAATTGGAATTTACTACACCTACAGCTTTTTCCCAAGGTAAGACAAACTTACCGCTCCCTGTTCCTGGGTTAATGTTTCGCAGTTGGGTGGAGCGTTGGAATCATTTTGCTCCTGTGTATTTGGGAAGTGATGATTTAATTGCTTACCTTAACGATGCTGTTATGCTCAAGCACCACAACATTCAAACACGTAGTTTCCACTTACACAAGGGTTTTGTGAATGGATTTGTTGGGAAAATTACATTACAAGTTTTCAATCGTGCAGATTCTTTGCTGGCTAATGTCGCCCATTTATTGGTTCATTATGCTCGGTTTGCAGGTACGGGAATGAAAACTCGTTTGGGGATGGGACAAACACAATGGACATAAGTATGGGAAGGAAGAATTAACCGCAGCCTGTAGCAGATTGGAGCCCTGAATTAAAATTCGGGCTGAAAGCTGAAACCCTTTAAAACGGGTTAGAGGTTAAGGAGTGTTGGGTAGTTGCAAGTAGGGCTTTGATATGGAAATTAATTGAATGGCTCTAAAATGATTTATCTCTTGCAATATTGGTGTAGAGTGGGTGATTTCACTACTCAAAAGTTTCGTTTCTGAAGGAATCACTAATTTTTCTATAGAAGGAGTTTAAGGAAAATGGCAAAGATTCTTATTTCCCCTATCGGAGTGGGAGGAAGATTTAAAAATGCAGAAACTCATGATAGGGAATATCTAGACACTGTTTACAAGATTCAGGATAAATCCTATCCCAAAAGTAGGTTCATGGCTTCTGTTCTTTATGAACATTTTGATTTAGATGGTATTATTTTTATAGGCACGGTTAAATCCATGTGGGAGGAAGTTTATCGGTTTTTCTGTCAAAAGAACAAGGTAATGATAGAGGAGGACTATTGGTATAATTTGGCAATTACGATTGATAGTTTGAATCATGAAAGTGAATTGCAATGTTTGAATTTGTCTAAAATTAGAACAGTTATTGGCTCCCGTTCAGAATGCATTTTGATTAAGTACGGTCTAAATGAATCAGAATTGTGGGAAAATTTTGAAAGAATTATTAAGATTGTTGATTTTTTACAAAAGGGTGATAAACTATACATCGATATTACTCATTCATTTCGCTCTTTATCCCTTTTTCTATTTTTGGCTCTGACTTTTATTAATGATTTGGTAGCTGAAAAAGAAATTGAAATTGTTGGAGTTTATTATGGAATGCTTGATATCTCAAGAGAGTTGGGATATACACCAGTCGTAGATTTAAAACCACTTTTTGACATGACTTCTTGGATTAAAGGAGCATACAGCTTAAAAAGTTATGGAGATGGTCATTTAATTGCTAAATTACTCAAAGCTCAAGGAGAGGAAAAACTCGCAAGTCAGATAGAACAATTATCTGAAGCTGTGAATCTTAATTATGTGACAGCTATTAAGCAAAGAAGTTCTACTTTGAAAAATGTTCTTCAGACGCCAGTACCAAATAGTCCTTTTAGTTATTTGAGAGAAAATTTAGAAGATTTTGTGAAAAAGTTTGCTAGGTCCTCGGCTGAGGATTATGAATATCAACTTGAACTGGCTGGTTGGTATTTTGATAATAAAAGATATGCCACGGGTTATATTACACTAACGGAGGCGATCGTTACTTACTTATGTGACATTCATGATAAAGATCCAAGAAGTGAGGAGTTGCGTAATGAAATGAAAGATTTTTTGCTTAATAAACACGGAGATAGCAAGCTTGCTATGTTATACCGAAAAGTTAATTCAATCCGGATTAGTGTTGCTCATGCATTATTAGAACAAAAAAGAAATTCTACAAGTGATATCGATGCTATCAATAATGCAAAATTATATCAACAAGAAGCTCAAAGAATCTTCAAAACTAAAACCTTGAGTTATTAACTTATAATAACGCAGTACAGTTGCTACACCCATAGCCTGCCACAGGTTCCGGTATCATTAAGCCGGAAGATCATCCTAATGTTTCTGCTCTTTGTCTGACTAATTTGGTGAGTGATGCCTCGCAAGGTCGGGTCGAGGAGATACTCCCCATTGTCAGGATCGATAGCAATAAACCACTTCGGATAGGTTTCTCTGAGAGTGGGACGGAGACGCTCAAATACGGGACGGCATTGCTCGTGTAGGGCACGTTGTTTCTCTCGCTCACGCTGAACTACCTCCGGATCGGCTGGAAATGGCGGCACAATACGCGTGCGGCGCGGCTGTGATAACTGGGTCATGGCAACTACCATAATTAGGGTAATTCTATTATGCCGCTAAGGAAGGGTAAATTATGACAAAACCAAATTTCAAGACAATGAATAAAGCTGAATTACGGGCTTATGTATTGCAGCATCCAGAAGATAAGGAAGCATTTTACGAGCAGACAGGATAAGAGCAAATGCAACACCAATCACACTTGAAGAACTTGAAAATTGCGGCTAAGTATGGCGCGTATAATATACGAGTCTTTGGTTCGGTAGCGAGGAATGAAGCAAGAGATAATAGTGATGTAGATTTTTTGGTAGAAATGGAGACAGGAAGAAATTTCTTAGATCGTATTGGGTTAAAACAAGAATTAGAAGAATTATTAGGACGTTCAGTTGATATTGCTAAGATTAGTAATTTACACGATATGATTAAGGATAAAGTTTTACGGGAAGCCGTGACTTTATAAGAGATGAAAAATGACGCAAGCGAACGACCGACTAAATAGGGTTGAAAACGAGCTAGGAGAAGTAAGGCAACTGCTAGCGTCAGCAGCAACCTATGCCGAATCTGCCAGTAGAGGAATGGGTGAGCTAACAGCTGCTCAAAATCGAACTCAGACACAGATCGACCAGCTAGGTGAGAAGCAAGAGCGAACTCAGATACAGATCGACCAGCTAGGTGAGAAGCAAGAGCGAACTCAGATACAGATCGACCAG
>JAWQFQ010000131.1:0-9646 GCA_035967975.1 Scytonema sp. PMC 1070.18 | reverse complement strand
CTAGGCGAGAAGCAAGAGCAAACTCAGATACAGATCGACCAGCTAGGTGAGAAGCAAGAGCGAACTCAGGTGCAACTTGACCAGTTGACGACAAGAGTTGACCAACTGTCTGGTAGGGTAGACTCTTTTGTTTCTGAATCACAACGCTTGTTCACCAGGTTAGGTACTGTGACTTTTTAGGAGCAGAGAGAGAAGGACGAAAAATAGCGGTAGAAATTAAAAGTTTTATTAGTCCATCGAATATTTCCGAATTTCATACTGCCTTGGGACAATTTTTAAATTATCGAGATGCATTAGAAAAAATTGAACCCGAACGCTTACTTTATTTAGCTGTAAGATTGCCTATTTATGAAACTTTTTTTCAACGAAAATTTATTATATCTGCAGTAAAAAAATATCAATTACGATTGATGATTTACGATGTAGAAGGGGAGGTTATTAGTCAATGGCTATAGAACAATATCGGCAATATATTAGATATCTTCTTTCTGAACGGCAAAAGCGAGCTTCGATGTCACGAAATTATGAAGAGTATGAGGTGCAAACAATTTTTGACGAACAACAAGACCATTATCAATTACTTTATGTCGGTTGGAGAGGAAATAAACGGGATTTTGGTTGCATTTTACATCTTGATATTAAAGATGGGAAAATTTGGATTCAACATGATGGTACTGAAGTTGGAATTGCTAATCAATTAGTGGAAATGGGAGTACCCAAGCAAGATATTATTTTGGCATTTCATGAACCATATATACGTCAGTTTACTGAGTTTGGAAGTTAATTTGACGCTGGCTCTGCAATCCTTGACCCAAAATCCAGTTTGGCGATCGCACAACAGGTCATTGAGGACCTGTAAATTACCAATAAACACTGTTACAAAACCTCCTGGCAATAACTTCTAGCCCAGACACAGAAAGACTTTCAGCAAAAAGTTGGGAAAAATGCTGTTGTATATGGAAGTTCCTAAGCCAAAATAGAAATAGATGTACTTAGCATGAGCAAACCTCCTTTATGACAGACAAACCCATATTTGACTTGAACATGACCGATAGCGAATATGCTGCTCTTGTGGCTAAAGGCTACAAACCTGATTTTGAGCGTGATTTGGTAGAAGTTTTTGGTGAAAATGCACAAAAGGCAAAGAAGTTAACCAGATTTCTAGGACTTATCAAAGGGAAATCACCCGAAACAGATGGGGAGTGGCAAGAAGTTTTGGCAGCATGGGATGATATTTATTTGGAGTAGAAAAAACACTGAATCTTTTTCCAAATTAGACTGAGTGGGCAGAGCGCGTACTTAGAACCAAAATTTTCATACAGATTATTATATTGACTTCTGAAACTTTGATTTATGGAAAACAATTTTTTCCTAGCAGTAGGTTTCTGGAACCTGATTGGCAGTGTATTTCTATATTTGATGCTAAATAAAACTTTTGCCGACAAGGTATTAAGGAAATGGACTGGGATAATTACTGAGTCTTACGATATTGGTAAATATGGTTCTTTGTGGTTGTTGTGGGCTGCAACAACTAACACATTTTTCGGCGTTATTAATATCTTTGCAGTCTCTTGGGAGCCATCTAGTAAAGTTGTTGTTATTTATGGTGATGTATTTGTATATGCCGCCTTATTTTTACCAGCTATTGTTGTTCTTTCAAACGAAAATTATGGGAAAGGTCATTATGTCAATATTTTATTAGGAATTTTTTGGATAGTTTGGGCAGTTTATTCTTTGATAAAAATGTAATTAGAATACAACATATCTGGGCAGAAAAATCACCCAAACCTAGGAAGAGATGAGATAATGTCTAATGCATACGAAGAGAGCGTAACTACGAACTATAAAACTAAATACGCAGCCGCAACAACGGCTGATGGAATCAGTATATTGTCCACTTCTTTCGGGCTGAATCCTTCAACTAAGGTGCTAATGAACACAAGTATCCAAATCTTCGTAACATCAAGTTGACCTGGTATGATCAGCCAAACAAAAAAGATGCTAGCGATGAAAGCGGATAAAAACATCGCAAGGCTTCCTTCTAAGGTTTTGTTGCTAAAAATTGTGTACTTTATCTTTCCGTAACGAGAACCAATGATGGGCGCAATACCATCACCCCAACCAAGAATTGCGATCGCAATAATTCCCGGAAAAGTTTTATAAAACAAAGTCCCACAAATTGTTGCAACAATCACAAAATACAGAGGTCCTTTCAGGAGTTCTCCTCTATCACCCGTGCGAGTCATGGTCTTAACAGCCTCATCATCAGGGTCAGCAAACAACCCCTTCTGGACCAACAGGGCTATCCAGACCACAAAAATCGCTACATTTAAGTACTTTGACCAGTGTAAATCGCTATAGAGAGGTAAAAACCCGATTGTCGATCCCGCACCAATGTGGGCAATTTTGCGACTAATATCCTGTGGTAGACCAAAGTTTGTCACACAAAAATTCAGAAACGCTAACAGCCCAAAGACATAAACAAAAGTCAGCATCGTGACCGCTAAATTTCCAACAAAGGGGTTGATATTTAAGAAGAGAAAAAACAACATAATATTCAGCTAATATGACCCGAACACGGAAAATCCTCTGTAAAGTAGATTAGCTGTCCCACTGTTACCGAGTCTATAACTGTACAAAAAACGATAAGCTTATGCAGTCTCAAGTTGTTTTTGGAAACGCCGCTACTGATGGTAAAGCACGTTGGGGTTGGTTCATCGGTCACTTTATCAACCCAATGGACAGTCCCCGTTCAACTTCTGATGTAGAGGTGAAATGGACTGTTCACAAAGCAGGAGAGATGAGAGAAGAATGGGCGATGAATGCAGAAGCAACAACACTTTGTATCCTAATTCAAGGAAGATTCCGGCTTCAATTTCCAGATGAAGAGGTCATACTGTCAACCGAAGGTGACTATGTCCTTTGGTGTCCTAAAGTACCTCATTGTTGGGCTGCTGAATCTGATTCCACTATTTTAACAATTAGATGGCCCTCAAAACCTGGTGATAGTATTCCCCTAGGAAATCAATCCTACAACAATCCCACATCAGCTTTATAATTTTATTGTTATACCCCTACACCCCACACCCCTATTATCTGGGAAAAAACTGCTTCAAGATTTCTCCTGGTTTGCGATCCCAGGTATCTATATGTTCGTAAATCAAACCATCTTGATTTAGTTTGTAAGTTGAGTAGCCATTAAAAAATATTTTGGCTTTCCAAGGGAGGCGCAAAGTACCGCTAACAGTCCATTTTGCCAAAATTATATCTTGAGCAGACTGATATACCTCATGTAGGTCAAAGTGAATCTCAGTAAAAAAGAGTTGTGCGTGAAATCGCAAAGTCCAAAAGATGATGCGGTAGTTGAATTTTCCTTTGAACTTATTCACTGGGTCTTGAAAGTAAATATCCCGTGTATAAATGTCGTAGGAAATATCCTTTTCAAAAAGAGTTGGTAAATCTTGTTTGAGAGTCTCTATGTGCTGTTCTACCTGCAATTGATATTCCACTGATTCACCTCCAATACTACTCGGTTAAGCCGGAATAGAAACCCGGTTTCTCAAAGAAACCGGGTTTGGTGAGCACGCGAATAAACTCTAACGGAGCAGTATTGCATTCACCTCTGAAAGAGATTTCTCCAAAACCTCAGCATCTCATCTTGAAAAGAAGATGGCTTTTTCTTAACTATACCTTTATTTAACTCCGATAAAGAAGGAAATGCAGCAAACTTAGCATAAGGGCTTTGTTTCAATACTTGAGCGATCGCATCATTATTATCTCGCAATCCTTCATAAAAAAATAAGACTTCTCCTAAAATACTATTAGCACGGTTATACTCAATAGTTTGCAATAAGTCTTCTGGACTAATACAGTATGAGCCTGACTTAATCAAAACTCCTGGTGCTAACTTACTGAGAGTGACCTCCGCAAATAAATCCCTTATTTGTTTGTCCATAATATCTTTATAGATAGGGACATCTCGACGATATGCTTGCGGATGAATAATATCCACTAACCCCCTTTTTAACCAAGTCGGAGAGTCTTGCAGGTATTCTTTATAACCCCAATCATAAACGCTAGGAGAAAGAGATATGAATAAGTTAGAATTGACAGCCTTCACTTTTTTGTGGAGACGGGCTAAAAAATCTGTGAGAATATCAGCACGCCATCGCAACCATTGCTCACTCTTATGATTTGTGGGAGGTTCCTCACCAAACTGCTGACGATACCGTTCCACCGTTCCTCGGTCATACCCACCTTCACTTGGTAAAGCTGGTAGGCGATCGTCACCTTGGATACCGTCAACTTCATAATTCTTAACGACTTCCAGTATTAGGTCTAGCACAAATTCTTGAACTTCTGGATCGAGGGAATTTAGCCACTCAAATCCATTTTTCTTCAGTAAATTTCCTTGACTGTCACGAGCAGCCCATTCCGGTTTTTTTGCCAACAATGGTCCACCATTGAGATTATAAGAGCTGGCAAATCCATACTCAAACCACGGAATAACCTTTAAACCAACTCGCTGTGCTTCATCAATGACTTCTGCTAAAGGGTTACGTCCAGAAAATTGCGGGTTAGTTTCTATACCAAAAGTCTGTTGCATGACTTTACTGGGATACACCGTCATTCCTTTGTTCCAAACCACAGGAAAGACAACGTTGAATCCCGTCTTTGCAAGAAACCTCATTGCTTCTGCAATATTTTGGCGAGAATCAAGAACTTTACTATCAGTAGTGGTAATCCAGACGCCGCGTATTTCTTTCATAATTGGGGGTGTCAGGGTGTAAGGGTGTAAGGGTGTAGGGGGAAATAGAATTTTTGCAGATACTTCAAGCCAAGACAATTCAATTTAAGCACATACACCCCTACACCCCTACACCCCTACACCCTTAATCAGCTACTACTCGACGATATCGCGCTTGGACTATCATGTAAATACCATAAGCAACTAAACCCAGTGCTACAGCGCCCAAAAGCCAGGGACCATAAGGCTGTCTTGCTAAGGCTTCCAAAGCTTGACTCGAACCCCCCGCTTCCCTAGCATCAGACTGGATGGCTGCTTGAATCAAAAACCAACCAATAATACAAAATACAACGCCTCGTGCTAGTAAGCCAAATCGGCTAATACCCATAATTAACTTGCGTTGCTCATCATCCAATTCAGCTAAGATAAGCTGTTTGCGAAACTTAGCACTAATAGCTTGATAAAACTGGTAGAAACCCAAACCAAAAAAGAACGCTCCTCCAGTTCCTACTAGCCATTGACCAAAGGGTTGAGAAAGTAATCTCGCTGTCCAATCCTGTGTAGAGTTGCTGCTACCGCCATTATCCATATCAAAGATGATTTGCACAGCACTCCAGGCTAAACCAGCGTACACTAAACCATTACCTACATAACCAGCTCTAACCGCCAATCCCTTAGCATCTGTACCTTGATTTTCTGGGTCGTTGATTGCTTGTACAAAACGCCAAATCACATATCCAACTAACCCAATTGCGACCATACCAAGTAAAACTTTGCCAAATGGTTGGCTGACAATTGTGTGAAGAGCACCTTCCGTATCGGTCGCTCTACCACCTGTACCAAATGCTGCTTGTGCAGCTAATAGCCCAACTATACTGTAGACTACTCCTTTGGCAATATAACCGAATCGAGCAAGGCGCTCAATCCACTTCTTTGAACGGTGGGTTGTTAGCTGTTGTATCATCGTTTTTTAATGCAATCATGGCTATGTTTTTAACAGAATTTGCCTAATATATGCATCTATCTAAGGGAAAATGAGGAGTTCTGAGTAAAGAGGTAAGATTTATTTATCATTAAACTGATAATCTTTTTCGCTTTTAGATTTTTGAGGTGGAAAATAGGGGAGGTGAGGGTGCAGAAGTGTAGGTGGAAAAAATTGTCACGCTCGGCTGTAGTAGTCTTAAAGCATTGGTGAGATAAAGAAACCCGGTATCTCCCAGATACCGGGTTTCTAAGGTACAGGATTGATACATTGACAAATCTAGATATTTTCTATCTTATCTGAAATCAAGGAGTGTTTCTATGATGCCTACTGTTGATAGTCCTTGGAATCACGAGTATATAATAACAAACGGTATTCAATTACACTACGTCACTCAGGGAGAAGGTCCTCTGATGCTGATGTTACATGGATTTCCTGAGTTTTGGTACTCGTGGCGTTACCAGATATCAGAATTTGCTAAAAATTTTAAAGTTGTCGCCGTTGACTTGCGGGGCTATAACGACAGCGATAAGCCGAAAGAGCAATCTGCTTATGTGATGGATGAATTGATCCGTGATATTGAGGGAGTCATTAGAGGTTTGGGATACGACAAGTGTATTTTGGTTGGACATGATTGGGGAGGTGCGATCGCATGGTGTTTTACTTACGCTCACCCAGAAATGGTTGAGAAATTAATCGTACTTAACAGTCCTCATCCCGCTAAATTAGGCGAAGGTTTACGCAATCCCCAACAGTTACTACGCAGCTCGTATATGTTCTTTTTCCAACTTCCTGGAATCCCAGAATTAGCAATACAAGCCTCAGACTATCAATTCATTGAAAATACATTTATTGGAATGGCGGTGGACAAAACTGCTTTCACCAAACCAGACATAGAAGCTTACAAGAATGCAGCAGCCAAACGTGGTGCTCTCACAGCAATGTTAAGCTATTATCGCAACATTTTTCAACAAAACATCATAAATTCCAATTGGGGCGTACTGGAAGTTCCAACATTAATGATTTGGGGAGAAAACGACACTGCTCTGGGTATGGAACTCACCTACGGAACTGAAGCCTATGTGAAACAGTTGCAACTCAAATATCTTCCAAGATGTAGCCATTGGGTACAACAGGAGCAGCCCGAATTAGTCAATCAGTATATGCGGGAATTTGTAATGTAAGCTATCAGCATTCAGCATTCAGCATTCAGAGATGTAATGCTACAGCAGTCCCAATACTATACTCCATTTTAACTGATATAGCAGTCCTAAATCATTCGTGAGATACAGAAACCCGGTATCTCAAAGATACCGGGTTTCTCGCCTTTTACGAAGGAGTGAGGAATGGTATATATCTGGTAAAATTACCGTAAGCATTCAGTTTTTAACCATCAGCCAAAAGCTTTTCAGTGTATTTTCTTCGTAGTCTTACACTTCTACCTTTAAAAACACCTATGCTGCTGATGACTGATAGCTGATAGCTGATAGCTGATAGCTGATAGCTAAAGATATGGAGCAAAACTTTAAAGCGCTGGCGGAACTTTACAAAAATGCACTCCTGAACGACGTACTTCCATTTTGGGAAAAACACTCGATAGACTGGGAGCAAGGAGGCTATTTTACTTGCTTGGATAGGGAGGGTAAGGTTTATGATACCGACAAGTTTATTTGGCTGCAAAATCGTCAAGTCTGGACGTTTTCTATGCTTTACAACAAGCTAGAAAAACGTGAAAACTGGCTGAAAATTGCTAGCAACGGTGCTCATTTTCTTGCCCAACATGGTCGAGATAATGAAGGAAACTGGTACTTTGCTTTAACTCGTGAAGGAAAACCGCTTGTTCAGCCTTATAATATCTTTTCGGATTGTTTTGCAGCAATGGCATTTAGTCAGTATGCCCTTGCTTCGGGAGAAGATTGGGCGCAAGATGTGGCGATGCAGGCTTATAACAACGTATTGCGTCGCAAAGATAACCCCAAAGGCAAATATAGCAAGACTTATCCTGGCACGCGCTTGATGAAATCCTTAGCAGTGCCAATGATATTAGCTAACCTAACTCTAGAAATGGAGTGGCTGCTACCTAGTGAAACCCTTGAAAATGTCTTAGCTGCAACCGTTCAAGAAGTTATGAACGATTTTCTTGACAAAGAACGGGGATTAATATATGAAAATGTCGCTCCCGACGGTTCCCATATTGATTCTTTTGAAGGAAGGTTAATTAACCCCGGTCACGGTATCGAAGCGATGTGGTTCATTATGGATATCGCCGCTCGGAAAAACGACACCAAAACGATTGACCAAGCTGTTGATGTGGTACTTAATATCCTCGATTTTGCCTGGGATAGCGAATATGGGGGATTGTATTACTTTATGGATGCAAACGGTCATCCCCCACAGCAATTGGAATGGGATCAAAAGCTGTGGTGGGTACATCTAGAATCTTTGGTTGCATTGGTCATGGGCGATCGCTTGACGGGGCGTGAGGTGTGTTGGGAATGGTATCAAAAGATGCATGATTATGCCTGGTCACACTTTGCTGATTCACAATATGGGGAGTGGTTCGGCTACCTCAACCGTCGTGGAGAAGTGCTGCTTAACCTCAAAGGTGGTAAATGGAAGGGCTGTTTCCACGTACCGCGTGCGCTGTATCTATGTTGGCGGGAGTTTGAAGGTAGTTAATTAAATGAACCGCAAAGACGCGTTCGCGGAGCGTCTCGTTGGCGGAGCCTCTCGTTCGCGTAGCGTCTCGAAGAGAAGAGAAGAGAAGAGAAGTACACGAAGTAAAGAGGAGAAGAAAATCGGTAATCTTATGGTGGGAAGGTTTATACGAAATGCTCTTTCATTAAATGTTACATTTTCGACCAATTAAAGAAACTTATACTAAAAACGGGTTGGAGCTTTACTTTTTCTTCTTGTGCAAGATTAGCAGAGTCACTTGTCAAAGGACGCTGAGGATTAAAGCGGTATAAGAACCAATGCTCCCCAACCACGCAATCACCCTGACACCACTCTCTAAGAGCGGCGTCTACTTCCAGAATCCAAACATCCCTTTCATTACCCACTACTATTTCTACTACTCCTTGTCGTTCTAGCTGGTTTGGAGCGCCCAACCTCACGATGGATAGTATCTTGGAGAGCATCAACCAGATCTACTGGATTCGGTGGTACACGTGACATACGCGCATCTTCAGATAATGAACTTAACTTTGGCTTCTGACGAGCATTACCGGGACCGAGAATTCTCTTAACCGCTTCGTACTCACCTGCGACTAATAAATCAAAAATAGGTTTACCATTACTATCAGGTTGTAGCAAGAGACTACGATTCAGGCTTGCACTTCCTCGATCAATGTACCGAATAGTACCTAAAAGTCGATTCAAATTTTCTTCATTAAAGGGTTTTAGCCGCTCTCCACTTGCCCAAGAATGAAGACTTCTACGTGAAACATTGAAAAGTTTGGCAAGTTGATCCCAGGTTAATCCACTCAATCTTCTTAGCTCATTAACGGCTTTCTGCGTTATTTCTGGAGCACTGATTACTGGTAGAGTCACTCCACTCGTTGTCATCTCCGAAGCAGCTACTAAATTTCGATCAATAGTTTCTCTTGAAGCAGTTGTACCAGAAGAAGCTATTAAGATTCTTGAGGCAATGATTCGATGAGTATCTGATTGTTTGAGTTGAGTAGTTGATATTAGCTCATTAGTATACCTCATTAATAAGGTCATTATAATTTACCTCCAAATCGTCGTAAAAAATCATCTTCTACCGCCCATCGGAAGAAAGTATAAATCCTCTCCGCAAAATACTGCGCTTCACTCATCAACGCCTCAATACTAAATTCTCGGTTTTTTAAAAGGGACATATGTGAACTACCCACAGTGCCGCAAGCGGTCACAGTGGGCTTCTGCCGTCCCAT
>JAWQFQ010000130.1:0-25350 GCA_035967975.1 Scytonema sp. PMC 1070.18 | reverse complement strand
GTTTCCCAAAGGCTTATTGAAGTTGTGTGCAGTCTTAGTATATCGTCCCCACAATCAAGAACCGCATAGCACAGGCAGTAGTCAAGAATGCACTGGAACCAAGCTGGGAAGCCCGAATGGAAAGTAGCAGTTATGGGTTCAGACCTGGTAGAAGCTGTCACGATGCCATAGAACACGCCTGGGTTCGCCTAAATAAACAGGGGAACGACAGGTGGGTATTAGACGCGGATATCAAGGGCGCATTCGACAACATCAGTCACGATTTCATACTCAAAACTATGGGAGAAATACCAGGCAGAGAGTTAATCAAACAATGGCTGAAAGCAGGATATGTAGAATCTGAGATATTCCACGAAACGGAAAGCGGAACACCACAAGGGGCGATAATCTCACCCCTGTTAGCTAACATAGCGTTGGACGGAATAGAAAAATTCCTGAGCCAATTTAAGAAAAGGCAAGGGAAGAACAAATCTCCTAGAGCGCCCAAATATGGATTTGTCAGATACGCTGACGACTTCATTATCACCGCCGAAACAAAAGAGGATATTGAGGAAATAATTCCCTCGGTAAAGGAATTCCTCAAGACAAGAGGACTGGAATTAAATGAGGACAAAACCAATATTGTTCACGTAGAACAAGGATTCAATTTTCTGGGGTTCAATGTCCGCCACTTCCAGGGAAGCTGTCTAATAAAACCTCAAAAGGAAAAAGTAAAACTATTCCTTAGAGAAATACGGGAATGGCTCAAATCCAACAAACACGCCAGCCCAGAAGCAGTCATCCAATACCTAAACCCCCGAATTAGGGGATGGGGAAACTACTATAAACACGGGGTAAGCAGCAAAGTATTCAGCTATGTTGACCACCAAATTTTTCAGGCAATCTGGAAATGGTCACTAAGCAGACATCCAAGCAAGGGGAAGAAATGGGTAGCAGGAAAGTATTTCATTACTGTCAATGGCAGGAAATGGAACTTTCACGCAATAGTTGAAGACAAAAATGGGAAGAGGAAAAACCTAATCCTAACAAAACTCGGAGACTTACCAATAACCCGTCACATAAAAATCAAAGGAACGGCGTCCCCTGATGACCCCAACCTAACCGAATACTGGGAAAAACGTAGAACCAATTACGGAAAAACATACTTTGCCAAAGGTTCAAAGCTATACAATGTAGCCCAAAACCAAAAATGGAAATGCCCAGTATGCGGGGAACACCTGTTTAATGGAGAAAAGCTACACACCCACCACAAAGTGCAAGTAAAAGATGGGGGAAGTGATAGGGAAGACAACCTAGTCCACCTACACCTCACCTGCCACAAGCACGTACACACGGGTAAAAACTCTGAGGTTCTGGAGGCTTGAGCCGTATGATGCGAAAGTGTCAAGTACGGTTCTTAGGGGGGAGAGATGCGGCGACGTATGCTCTCCTACCCGACAACAGTTGCATTAGACACTGGATGGATAATAAGTATTGGCAAATATGAACTAAGTGCTTATTATGCTGTTCTTGCCACCAATTTGGGCAATAAGTGCATAAAACGAATTGTGATTAAACCTATTTATTTAGTGAAGGGGTTAAGTAAAACATCTAAAACTTTCAATCCCCAAATGCATTTCCTAAAAAACTCTATTTTTCAAAGGAGAAAATCATGTCTACTACTACTAAGCAATCTATGAAAAGCAAATTGGCTCTAATTTTCACTGGTGTAACTCTAGCTGTAAGTGCTGCTGCACCTGCACTTGCTTATGGCCCTCATGAAAATCCATTTTACTATGATAAGCGCATAAAATCGATGGCTCAAGAAAAAGGCAACAGATACTGTAGATATGTTTTCCAGCAATTAAAGGCTACAGGTCGTTTAAGGGGAAATTTTAATCCTAATCGGGTTAACCACGTTTGGGCACATATTAACAATGGACATTGTATTGCTAATACTACCGCCCCCAAAGCCCCACAGAATCCGAACCTCCCACTCCCTCCCCGCTCTTCCCAACGATAGTCTCTACAAAATACTGCTGGTGGGCAGAAGTAAGATTTTGAGCTATGGCTATGATAGCAAAAATCTGGTGCTGTTCATCGCAGATATGGGCAGATGATTTAACTAGCGCTAAAGCGCAATTATATCAGGTTCGGCTAAACACTTATCATATCCGTAGGTTGGGTTGAGGAACGAAACCCAACATGAACGCTTAGCTGGTGTTGGGTTTCACTTTGTTCAACCCAACCTACTTTAATCAATTTAATTATAAGTAATCTCCCGAACATGATATTACATACCAGTGATTATTTGCGTGGAAAAACAAAATAAAGAAATAAATATAAAAAACTTTTCTTACGCACTGCAATTATGATATTCTGCCGCTAGCTGTATTAAAAAGATTTTCACAACTTATGAAAACTATAACTAAGTTATTCGGGAGCACAGGTTTATGTGTGTCAGTATCCCTTTTTACAGCTATAGGACAAAATTCAGCGGTTGCACAAATTACAGCAAATCCTCATGATGCTGGTACTGTTGTCAATCAAAGTGGCAATACTTTAAACATTCAAGGTGGTACCGAAGCTGGAAAGAATCTACACCATAGCTTTGAGAAATTTGGAGTCAATCAAGGACAAACTGTTAACTTTATTTCCAAACCTGAAATTGAGAACATTCTGGGTCGAGTGACTGGTGGTGATGCTTCGGTAATTAATGGAGGTTCTTCAGTACTTGTTATGCTAAACTAACAAGTACGAAAGAGCCTTAATGGATTAATTAAAGTCACAGGTGGCAATTCTAACTTGTATTTAATCAATCCAGCAGGTATTATATTTGGTTCTGGTGCTTCGCTTGATGTACCAGCTGCTTTACTTCTTCTGGCTCTGCTGAAAGTCAGGTTCCAGTAAGTTCTGACCAACAATCAATTTCCAATGCAGATGTAGAAACTGTTCAACGTCAGCTAACTAGGAAAGAACAAAATAATATTTGTGATCCCAAAAATTCAACCACTGCTTTCAATAGAACAGAAAATACTCGCAGTGGAAGAACTGCAAATAATTCTCAGTTAGCAAATAATGACCCCTGCCAAACATCTGACAATAATAACAATATTCTTAAAGTAATTCCAGATACTCGATTCGATTCTAATTCTATACCTACTACTCAACCAAGATAGAAGTGGGGAGCATTTCAAAAATGCAAAAACCTTGTAAACCCTCATCCCCTAACCCCTTCTCCCAGAATGGACGAAAAAAAGTGCGTAAAATCAACATCTTAAGCTTGTTTTAAAGTTTGCTACTACAGTACAAGAGGATTTCAGTGGTAGTAGAAGTTTTTGACTACACGGCATTGCTGAATTGTGTTATGAATTATGGTTGTAGTACGTTGCCATTTTCTGATGCTGAGAACGCCAAGAGCGCAACTACACATCAGTGATGATTATTTGCTTGGTAAAACGGAATAAAGAAATAAACATAAAGAATTTTTCTTACGCACTGGAGTTATGATAGTTTGCCTCTAGCTGTATTAAGTATATTTACATAACTTATGAAAACTAGAATTAACTTACTCGGGAGCACAGGTTTATGTGTGTTAGTATCCCTTTTGACAGCTATAGGACAAAATTCAGCGGTTGCACAAATTACAGCAAATCCTCATGATGCTGGTACTGTTGTCAATCAAAGTGGCAATACTTTAAACATTCAAGGTGGTACCGAAGCTGGAAAGAATCTACACCATAGCTTTGAGAAATTTGGAGTCAAGCAAGGACAAACTGTTAACTTTATGTCCAAACCTGAAATTGAGAACATTCTAGGTCGAGTAACTGGTGGTGATGCTTCGGTAATTAATGGATTGATAAAAGTCACAGGTGGCAATTCTAACTTGTATTTAATCAATCCAGCAGGTATTATATTTGGTTCCGGTGCTTCGCTTGATGTACCAGCTGCTTTTACTGCGACAACAGCAAATGGAGTTGGATTTGGGGAGAAGTGGTTGAAAGCATTTGGTACAAATGATTACGCTAGTTTGATTGAAAATCCCGATGCTTTTGCATTCACTCAATCAGGAACAATATTAAATTCTGGGAATTTAGCGGTTAAAGAAGGGCAAAATTTAACTTTATTAGGTGGAACTGTTATTAGTACCGGAACACTGAAAGCACCAGGAGGAGACATCACTGTTGCTGCTGTACCCGAAGAGAAGTTAGTCAGGATTACTCAACAAGGAAATTTACTGAGTTTTGGTTTACCTGTAGAAACGAAAGCAGTAGTTAGTAATCAGCTTTTTACCCCATTGTCGTTACCTAAACTTTTGACAGGAGGTAACTTGAGTAACGCAACAGGTGTTGAAGTTGATGAAAATGGTGTTGTCAAGTTGACTGGTTCTGGTGTCCAAATTCCTGTTCGGGCTGGAACGACAGTTATTTCTAACAAGATAGATGCTTCTGGTGAAACTAGGGGTAAGATTAATATTTCATTAAGTGATGATGGTAGCAACACTATCCTAGATGGATCAGTAGATTTATTTGGGGATGTAGGTATCAATGGTAAAACAATTCTCAGCGGTGATATAACTACCAATGGTGGAGATATTTCGTTGAGTACATCTGATTTGACCAAGGATATAACTATTAGTACTGGGGATGTACTTATAGGAAATATTAAAATTTATTATTCATCTCAAGATATTAGTAGTGATTTTGCATCACCCCATAATTTAACTTTAATTGCAGGAAAAGGAAACGTAAATTTTACTGCATCTTCTGAGGCTAATGCGTTAGAAAAATTGAGTGTTGATGGTAACAATGTGACTGTATCAGGATCAGACAATGCGATCGCTAATAATGTTGAGATCAATGCTAAAAATGACATCGAAATTAGAGGATTAAAAGCAAATAGAGATGTTATGTTAGAAGCTGACAGAGATATTATTACGTATGGTAACAACAGTAGATTAGAAGCCAGCAGAGATTTAAAGTTACAAGCAGGAAGAAATATAAACTTACAAAGCAATCAACTCCATGCCAATAGGGATACAAATATTATTGCAGCAAATAAAGTAGAAATCCGTGACGATACTGAAAAGACTTATACTGATACAGCAGCAATTATCACCGCAGGTAGAAATTTATTAATTCAAGGTGAGGAAAGGATTAATATTCAAGCTTTCAAAAATCCAGATTCAATATTTGAAAGTGGAAACAACCTTACACTTATTAGCAATGGTGTAATTACGGGTAATGTTAAGTTTTTTAGTGGTGGGAATTTCTCTACTATTTCAGTAGGAGGTAGTAGGGGGAATTTTCAACAAACTCTTATTCCTAACTTTGATAGTATTATTAGTTCTGAAGGAGATGTCAGTTTTGGTAATTACGATGGTTTATCGCTGAAGGTAGAAGCTAAAGGAAGTATTACAGGTGGTGATATTACCATCAATGATTCCAATCCTAATCTTACAGGTTCCGATCCAGATATTCCTCTATTAACTCAAGGACCGGGATTAGTTCTTAGAGCAGGAGTAGACAAATTACAAAATACGCCTAATATATCCAATCAAAACGTTGGTGGTACAAACTTTACATCTCCAGGAAAATCATCGTCAGCAAATATTACAGTCGGAGATATCGACACCTCTGTTGGTGGTCCAGGTGGCTCCGTAACGATGTCCGCTACTGGTAATATCAATACTGGACATATTATAACCGCAGGAAATGACTATAATGATTTACACGGATTTGTTGACCTGCAAGCAACAGGTAATATTGAAGTTAAAACCATAAGTACCAACACTAATACTAGTGGAGATATCAAAATAATTGCAGGTGGACTATTCCGAGCTACTGATTCTTTTCTAGTCCCCGATAATTCAGGTCCTTTAGATACGGGTAAGAACATACAAGGAGAGAAAGTTTTAGGTTCAATTCCTACAAGTATTTATGCAACACAATTGGATGATCCTATTACTGTTAGTATTCAACATGGTGGTCGTAGCTTTATTATCGGTCCTCAATCTGAAAGGGATGCTGATGGTAAGTTGGTATTTAGGGATGATAACGGTAATTTGTTGCCTTACACTGTGGATGCACTCTCTGGATTCGTTAGGGATGCAGATAATAATATATTAACAGACGGCATTGTAATTGGTAGTCCTGTAAATGAAGCTAACATTGGGGCTTTTACTAGCTTTACTGCTGGGGCTATAACTATCAGGGATACAAATTCAATATCAATGGCTTCTTTTAGAGATAGTACTTTAGAAAGTACCAACAATACTTTTTATGTAGAAAAAGATGATCAGATTCAAATCACTTTCAATCAAAAATCTATTCCCGAAGATACTTCTTCTGGCTCTGCTGAAGTTCAGGTTCCAGTAAGTTCTGACCAACAATCAATTCCCGATGATGGTCAGATTCAAGTTACTTTTGACTCACAACCAATTCCCGAAGATACTTCTTTAGAAAGTAGCAACAATACTTCTTCTGGAGCTACTGAAGGTCAGGTTTCAGTAAGTTCCGACCAACAATCAATTTCCAATGCAGATACAGAAGCTGTTCAACGTCAGCTAACTAGGAAAGAACAAAATAATATTTGTGATCCCAAAAGTTCAACTGCTGCTTTCAATAGAACAGAAAATACTCGCAGTGGAAGAACTACAGATAATTCTCAGTCAGCAAATAATGTCCCTTGCAAAACATCTGACAATAATAACAATATCCTTAAAGTAATTCCAGATACTCGATTCGATTCTAATTCTGCTTTACCTGCTACTAGACTAAGATAAAAATGCTGAATGAGATTAAGGAGTAGGGTCGGAGTGGAAAGAAAACTACCCAGACTTTGTTTCTTTAAAGGAGTACTAAGGAAATCTACACAAATAAACCTAGCTATGTAACAAAATGTAAAACTATTTAAACCTTGGAATTGCTACGTAGGCAATCGCAATGACATACTTTGATTTTTTCACATCGGCTTATTTACATTTTTATCTAACATTAGAAACACAATGATTATGGGGAGTAAGGTTGGTTTAATTATTTTGTTAACGGTTAATTTTGCTGGTGCAGTTTCTATCGTAGAACCTCACCTCCTCTCCTTGGTAAACAGAGGGAAGTTGGAATCAAATCGCATTGAAGCTGAAAAATTATTCCAAGAAGCTTCAAAACAGTATCAAGCGAATCAATTACCAAAAGCTATAGATTTATGGCAACAAGCTTTAAATATTTATCTTGAGTTAGATGACAAAAAAGCAAGTTTAACAATTTTAGAAAATTTAATCGCTGTCAACCTGGAAAAAGATTATTCTAAAACAATCGCTTACTTACAGCAATATCTTACCCTAACGCGAGAAATTAAAGATAAATCGAGGGAGACAACAGCCCTGATAACTCTAGCAAAAACCCACACACAACTTAGTAAGTTCATCAAAGTTGCAGAGTATTATGAGCAAGCTTTAAATTTGGTGCGTGAAACGAATAATAAAGAACAAGAA
Source organism: Scytonema sp. PMC 1070.18 (assembly GCA_035967975.1). Lineage (GTDB taxonomy): Bacteria > Cyanobacteriota > Cyanobacteriia > Cyanobacteriales > Nostocaceae > Scytonema. The sequence goes on along the minus strand of JAWQFQ010000130.1, from coordinate 17,879 downwards.
AAAATTATTCTAGCTAATTTAGCCATTGCTTATAAAACATTGGGGAATTACGTCAAAGCTATTGAATTTAATAAACAATCATTAAAGATTCTCCAAGAGGTAGATAACCCTAAGAATCAGGGAAAGGTTTTAAACAACCTAGGTAATGCTTACGAAGCTTTGGGAGACTATGATAACGCTATTGCATCCTATAATAAAAGTTTGGAAATAGCTCGTCAAATTAATGACAAAAATGAAGTTGGACTTGTTCTTAATAATTTAGGACAAGTTTATGCCAATCAAGGTAAAGACGAAGAGGCGATCGCCACTTTAGAAGACAGTCTTAAAATCAGTTCTTCTGAAAATGATATTGTAGGTCAAGCAAGTACCCTGATTAACTTAGGTTCGGTTTATCATGTTTCTGGTAAGCTGGATAAAGCAAAGGAAAATTATCAACAAAGTCTCAAACTTGCTCGCCAGGTAAAAGATAAACAGCGGGAATTGGAAGCTTTAACTAATTTGGGATTAATGTATGAAGATTTGAAGGACTATTCCCAAGCAATTGAATGTTTTGAGAAAAGTTTAGCGATCGCCATCTCAATAAATAATCCTAAAGCACAAGCTTTAACCCTCAACAACTTAGGACATACTTTACTCAAGTCTGGTAGCCTAACCAAGGCAGAAGAAAAACTTAGAAAAGCAGTTGATATACTTGATAAATTGCGTTCGGAACTTAGCGATACTTACCAAATTTCCATTTTTGATACTCAAATTTATACTTACAATCTATTGCAACAGATATTAGTTGCTCAAAACAAACCAGAAGCTGCACTAGAAGTAGCAGAACAAGGACGAGCGCGTGCTTTTATTGATTTACTGGCAAATAAAACAGTGAAAAACAAGGGAAGTAATTCTCAAGTATCCTTTAATATAAACAACCCTTCAATCAAAGAAATTCGAGAAACTGCCAAAGCACAAAATGCTACCTTAGTTGAATACACAATAGTTCCATCCGACGATTTCAAACATCGGGGTAAATTACGTGCTTCAGCCGAGGAAATATATATTTGGGTAGTTAAACCGACAGGTAAAGTTAAATTCCGTCGTCATAAACTTGAGCAGAAAATTTCTTTAAAAGAACTTGTTAATAGTGGGCGCACCTGCGTTATCAAAGATGAATGTCGTGGTACTACCAAAGAATTAATTCCTTCTGTTGGGGATATGGTACAACTCAAAGATAAACCCCTGGATGTTTGGGAAGTTGTCGATGTAGATTCTACAAGTGACAAGATATATGTAATACATCCCTCTTGGCGAAAAGAGGAAGATTGGAAGCCTGGAGATGAAAAGAATTTGGCAATTACACATTCAATAAGTGATGTGAAAGCTATTGAAAATTCATCTAAAGCTAAAAAACAAAATTTATATCAACTTCATCAATTGCTAATCGAACCAATAGCGGACATTTTACCAAAAAAACCAGAAAACCGCATTATCTTTGTACCCCAAGAAGATTTATTTTTAGTTCCCTTTGCCGCCTTGAAAGATAGCAACGGAAAATATTTAATTGAAAAGCATACAATCTTGACAGCACCTTCAATTCAAGTGCTTAGCTTTACCCATCGGCTCAAAAATTCTATTATCAAAGATAATTTTAAGTCTGCGTTAGTGGTAGGTAATCCCACAATGCCAACTATTCCAGGAGAAAAAGAACCTTTGGGAACATTGCCTAATTCAGGAATTGAAGCAAACAATATTGCTGAGTTTCTCCAAACTACGTCTCTTACTGGTTCTCAAGCTACTAAAGTTGATGTTGTAAAAAAGATGCCTAATGCTTCCTTAATCCATTTAGCGACTCATGGATTGTTAGATGAAATTAAGCAATTTGGACTTTTGGAAGAAACGAAACAGCTAAGTCCTCCCGGTGCTATTGCTCTAGCACCTTCCCATAAAGACAGTGGTTTCCTCACTTCCAGCGAAATTATGGACATGGAATTAAAAGCACAAATGGTTGTTTTAAGCGCCTGTAACACTGGTAGGGGTGAAATTACAGGTGATGGGGTTGTGGGATTATCTCGTTCCTTTATAGCAGCAGGAGTTCCCAGCGTGGTTGTATCTTTGTGGGCAGTACCTGATGCACCAACATCTGAATTAATGACCGAATTTTATCTTCATTTGAGCAAGACTCAAAAGCAGGATAAAGCAAAAGCACTGCGCCAAGCAATGTTGAAAATTCTGAAGACAAAAAAGTATAAAGACCCGAAGAATTGGGCTGCTTTTACATTGATTGGCGAAGCGGAATAGTATCTATTTTACGGCTCAGAATTAAATTCACAACAGGATACAATTGGTTTTGACGCAATATCTTCTAAACGTACATCCTGATGACCTAATAAATCGTTCCAGTCAGATTTCAGTGTTTCATCGTTAGGATTTTGGCGACGAAGTTCTGCTAAATCAGTCAGAACATCATACCACAAGCCATTTTCTGCATAGATAGCAATACGCTCTCGTGCAGTTTTAGCTGACTTTAATTTGTCACTAACATCACGTGTTAATGGAACCTGTTTTACTCCTCCGTAAATAAAGCAATCGTCATTTCTATCTTTTGGATTAACAATGACAGAAAGTTTCCATTCGTAAATTTTATTGCTATCTAGTTTGATCTTTTTAGGAAGAGAAATGCTCATAATCCCTGGTGTCTTTTCAAGTTTGAAAGTCTGACTGTATACTTGATTTCCTGTATTAGATTTATCTTCTAATAAAAATTCCGCAGAATAACTAGCATTTCCTTGCGAAGGAACGTAAAACCAGAATTTTGGATTTTGGGAGGTTAACCCCAAACCCCGAAGCGGTATTAATGCTGTTAAATCAGGTTTGGCACCACAAAAAGGATCGCGCCCACCTCCTCCTCTACGCTTACGGGGTGAACCTTCCGAAGGCATTTTTATTTTTAATACTATTGAGCTAGGGGCAACTGTTTTTGCGTCTTTAAAAAATTTGACGGGAAAACTGGTAATATCTACGGATAAGCTGGTAAAAATAAAAGCTAATGTTAGTAATTTGGAGCTCATCATGATGATGTAGTCAAGTTAAAAATTTACGTTTGTCTTTGGTTATAAAATATTACTATACGAATGGCTCGCATTTCACACAGTTGTGACTTTCGTCAGAAAGTGATCTCAATACTGCTCGGTTAAGCGAAAATTAGAAACCCGGTTTCTTCAAGAAACCGGGTTTCTGGCACCTTGCTGCTATCTCAATTATTGTTAACCGAGTAGAATTGAAAGTGATCCAAGCGATCAAGTTAGACTGAAGAAAAGCGAAAAGCAAAGCCAGTGAAATATTCAACATCAGCCGCAACACGATTAACCTATGTTGCGGCGCAAAGCGGAAACCGGAAATGTGAAGACATTCCTTAAGCGCCCACTTTATGCGCGAACCCACATACATTTGTGGATTCGCACATTTATACGTACTCGATAGTTTCCACGATTTTATGTAATCGACGTATAGTCAGCGTTTGAGCTTATCTTAGTTCCATTCGTGCATAAAACTAATTGTAATTAAACCTATTTATTTAGTGAAGGGGTTAAGTAAAACATCTAAAACTTTCAATCCCTAAATGTTTGATTCTTCGGAGACACAAAATATGGGTTTAAATATTGACGTTTCAGGCTTACCTGAAAGTAATGCAAGAGCAATCATCTCTCTGCTAGGACACCTTGGGATACAAACAACTGGGACAGTTAAGGAGGATGACAAAGTATGGTGCGTCTTTAACGACCACAAAGCTCGTTGTCAGCGGGCTAGGATTGAAGGAACTTATGATAACGGCAGATTCAGCATTGGTACGACTTTTGGAGGAAGATGGTACTGCTGTATGAAGAGACAAGTAAGAAAGTAAGCAATACTGCTCGGTTAAGGGAATTTGCCAACAGAAAAACATTGTAGAGACGCGAAATTTCACATCTCTATGTCCCTAACTAGCCTCAATAGACAAGTATTAGGAAAGTAAGGGGAAAGAAGCTGGGTAGGTCGAGCAACGAAGGACAAGAGCGAAAAATTTAATGAAATTCTCAGTTCTTTTGTCTCCTTACGCCTCTCCCCTTTCCCCTTCTTTATCTAAATCGGATTGAAATAACAGCTTCAAGAGTTCCAGGGTTATATCCAAAAATGCTTGGATAAATGCAGGTATGCTTAGAAGCTAAAGGCTGAGATTGTTTTGAAGAGATACAAGAGTTACTCTTCTCTACCTAAAAATTACGGTTTCTCAAACTTAGAAAAGAGTTGTTAGAAGGATTAAACACCAATGCTAAATCCATTTGCAAAGCCAGAACAATTTTCCGTCACAGAACTTCAAACTACTGATCAAAAAAATATGAACAACCCAGAGGATTTGAATTATTATGAGATTATTAACAATTCTTATAAGCAAGCTTTGAGAGAACGCGATCATGTGAACATTCTCATCGCTGGACGCACTGGTGTAGGAAAAAGTACCCTAATCAATGCAGTCTTTGAAGGTGAATTTGCAACTACTGGTCAAGGGCGACCGATTACACAAAATACCAGAGAAATCAAAAAAGAAGGTATTCCCCTTTCTATTTTTGATACTCGCGGACTAGAAATGGCAGACTTCTCTGAAACATTGGAGGCTTTGCGTAAATGTATTCAAGAGCGTAGAGGCGTTGACCCAAGTCGGCATATCCATGTTGCCTGGATTTGCATATCTGAAGAATCACGTCGGGTTGAGAAAGCAGAAGAACAGCTTGTCAGAATGCTGAATGAGCATAATATACCCGTTATTGCAGTTATTACGAAAGCTATGTCTGACGGTGGCTTTAAAGATGAAGTTATTAATATACTTCCAGATGTAAAAAATGCCATTCGTGTTAACTCAATTATGACAGAGTTAGACGATGGTATTGTTATTAAGCCCAAAGGTCTTAAAGAACTTGTGGACTTGACAATGCAAGTCGTCCCAGAAGGCCAAAAGTCTGCCTTTGTAGCATCTCAAAAAGTAGATATAGAACTGAAGAAAAGCCGATGCAATAAAATAGTAGCTAGTGCAGCTGCAAGTGCAGCTGCAGTGGGTGCAGCACCAATCCCATTGGCTGATGCTGCACTTATCGTACCAATTCAAGTATCAATGATTGCTTCAATTTCGGCAACTTTCGGCTTATCACTTGACAAAAATTTTCTTAGTACGATGGTGGCTAGTACCATTACGGGGGGAGTAGGTAGTCTCGTAGGAAGAGAAATTGTGCTGAATCTTTTATGGTTATTTCCATTGGGTTTTGGTGTTACTGGCTTTATTGAGGCGGGTGTAGCTGCTGCAATTACTACAACACTTGGCAAGACTTACATCGCGACATTAGAAGCATTGTTTATTCATAACGACGGTAATCCACCTACGAATGAAGAGGTAAAAGAAGCCTTCCAAAAAAGGCGCGAAATAGAAATCTGCGATGATTAATCCTGTGCAGGGGTAGTAACAGTAACTACTCCTGCAAACAAATAGAACAGAAACCAATGGAGCCAATCTTAAACAAACATCATTAGAAGGAATAAAGATGCAGATCAATACTTAAGAATCGAAAGTTGTGCAATTTGCACCCAAATCTTTGGGAGTTAGTAACATATCTTACTAGTGCAGGCTCCACCCAATCCACTAGGGATTGGGAATGGACCATCACCAGATTCAAAGAATTGGGCTGCTTTTACATTGATTAGCGAAGCGGAATAATGTCTATTTTACAGCGCCAGTACTATTAACAAAAGGAATCTTGCCAAAACTAGTCACTAATGGTTTTAGGATGAACCTATAGTTTATTCTCTAGATGCAGGCAGCATTATCAGATGTTGAGACACCAATCAAAACCAAAACCTCTAATGTTATTGTCAATGGCTGTTGTTCTAGCAGTGGGAGGTATTCCAGGGTTTGCGATCGCACGACCGCCCTTACATATTAGTCAGTCATCAAGGCCCGGAAACTCACCGAATTCACAACTCTCACAAGAGCAACAAACATCTCTTGAAGAAGCTAAGCGATTAAGTCAGCAGGCGGTAGAGTTGTATAATAAAGGTCAATATGATGCGGCTGTACCTTTAGCAGAGCGTGCGTTGGCAATTAGAGAGAAAGTACTGGGAGCGGAACACCCTGATGTTGCCACTTCTCTTAACAATTTGGCTGTACTATACCAAAAACAGGGAAACTATCAACAAGCTGAATCGTTGTTAAGACGTTCTCTTGCAATTAATGAGAAAGTACTGGGAGCGGAACACCCTGATGTTGCCAAGTCTCTTAACAATTTGGCTACTATATACCTATACCAGGGAAACTATCAACAAGCAGAACCGTTGTATAAACGCTCTCTTGCCCTTTATAAGAAAATACGGGGAGTGGAACACCCCGATATTGCCCCTGCTCTTGCCAATTTGGCTTCACTATACCAAAACCAGGGAAACTATCAACAAGCTGAAACTTTCTATAAACGCTCTCTTGCAATTAGAGAGAAAGAACTGGGAGTGGAACATCCAGAAGTTGCCATTTCTCTTAATAATTTAGCTTCACTATACCAAGACCAGGGAAAGTATAAACAAGCTGAATCGTTGTTAAAACGTTCTCTTGCAATTAATGAGAAAGTACTGGGAGCGAAACACCCTTTGGTTGCCATTGCTCTTAACAATTTGGCAGGATTATACTTAAACCAGGGAAACTATCAACAAGCAGAACCTTTGTTAAAACGCTCTCTTGCAATTAGAGAGAAAGTAGGAGGAGTGAAACATCCAGAAGTTGCCATTTCTCTTAACAATTTAGCTTCACTATACAAATACCAGGGAAAGTATCAACAAGCTGAACCTTTGTTAAAACGCTCTCTTGCAATTAGAGAGAAAGTACTGGGAGCGGAACACCCAAGTGTTGCCACGGCTCTCAATAATTTGGCTGATTTATACCAAGACCAGGGAAACTATCAACAAGCTGAAACTTTGTATAAGCGCTCTCTTGCAATTTTTGAGAAAGTATTGGGAGCGGAACACCCTGATGTTGCCTCTTCTCTTAACAATTTGGCTTTACTATACCTAGACCTGGAAAACTATCAACAAGCTGAACTGTTGTTTAAACGCTCTCTTGCAATTAGAAAGAAAGTACTGGGAGCGGAACACCCAAGTGTTGCCTCTTCTCTTAACAATTTGTCAGGACTATACCTAGAGCAGGGAAATATTTCTGATGCCATTGATTTTTTACAACGTGGGCTAGAAACTCAAGAAAAGAACCTAGAACTCATCTTTGTTCTGGGAGCAGAACAACGCAAACAAAGTTATATGAGTACCTTTACAAATACAACTTACAGTACCATTTCTCTGGCTCTACAATTTACCCGTAACAATCCAACAGCAGACAAACTCGCACTTACTACAGTATTCCGTCGTAAAGGACGAGTGTTGGATGCAGTCGCTGATAGCATTCAAATTCTGCGAGCTCAACTACCAAACAAACCTGAACTCAAACAGTTATTTGATCAGTGGACAAGTACTCTACAGCAGCAATCCGCACTAGTATACGGAGAAAAAACAACACCTCAACTCTACAGAGAGAGATTTTCCCAACTTGAAGCCACTAGACAAAAGTTGGAAGAAAAAATCAGCACTCAAAGTGCAGAATTTCGCAACGCCATTCAACCAGTAGAGTTGGCGGCAATTCAAGCTAAAATACCTAAGGACGCAGCAATGGTTGAAATTGTGCAGTATCAACCATTTAATGCCAAAGCTAAAAACACTAAACAATGGGGATCTCCACGGTATGCAGCTGCGGTGGTGCGATCGCACGGAGTCCCAAAATGGATAGACTTAGGAGAAGCCTCACAGATTAACAAAACTGTTGCATCATTACGAGTGGCTCTGAGCAGAGAACAGGGCAAGCGCTCTATCCCAAATGAACCCAAAGAAAATGCTCCCTCATGGCAACAACCAGCTCGGACTTTATACAAGCAAGTCATGGAACCCATTCGGACACTACTTGGCGATGCAAAGCATATCATCATCTCTCCCGATGGACAACTCTCACTGATTCCTTTTGAAGCGCTGATGGATGAGAAAAATCAGTACTTAATTCAACGTTATGCGTTTTCTTATCTTACCACCGGACGGGATTTACTGCGCTTTCCATCCACAGTTAACAATAATTCTGCTCCTGTGGTGTTTGCAGATATCGACTACGACAAACAAAAGACTATCGCTACCGCACCAAAATCTGCAACCAGGGGTGGAAGCACTCACCGACGTTCCAATGACTTGACAAGTGGTATGCGCTTTGAAAAATTAGAGAACACCCTACTTGAAGCAGAAGAAATCAAAGCCATCTTCCCTGTGACAACAATAATACGTGGTAACTCTGCCACAGAAACAGCCATCAAGCAACTGTCTGCTCCCAGCATTTTACACTTAGCAACTCATGGTTTCTTTTTAACTGACCAACAAATCAAACCAAAATTCAATAATTTCGATTTACAACAACCTCCTACCATTATAGGAGAAAACCCCCTACTTCGCTCTGGTTTGGCTTTGGCTGGTTTTAACTCGCGCAACCAATCATCTAGCGCTGATGATGGAGTACTCACCTCATTAGAAGTGGCGGGGTTAAATTTACGCGGAACACAGTTGGTGGTGCTGTCTGCTTGTGAGACAGGATTGGGCGATATTAGTGTAGGTGATGGACTTTACGGCTTGCGTCGTGCTTTGGTGATTGCTGGTTCTCAAAGCCAAGTGTTGAGTTTGTGGAAAGTGGACGATGCTGCTACTAAAGACCTGATGGTAAATTATTATCAAAAATTGAAAGCAGGTAAAGGTAGGCATGAAGCATTGAGACAAGCACAGTTAGAGATGCTTAAGACATCAAACTACCATCAGCCTAAATATTGGGCGAGCTTTGTCGCTTCTGGCGATTGGACTCCACTTCAGAAATCGCAATTGAATTCAGGCGGTTAGGTATAGAACCGACATTCCGCATCCCCCAGTGTCACAATCGTTTTTTTCAGTTTTTTCTCCATGTTGAAGGTTATATTTTATATAAATAGCGGAATTCTGTCTATTTTATGGCTGAGAATTAAATTCACAACAGGATACAATTGGCTTTGACGCAATATCTTCTAAACGTACATCCTGATGACCTAATAAATCGTTCCAGTCAGATTTCAGTGTTTCATCGTTAGGATTTTGGCGACGAAGTTCTGCTAAATCAGTCAGAACATCATGCCATAAGCCATTTTCTGCATAAATAGCAATACGCTCTCGTGCAGTTTTAGCTGACTTTAATTTGTCACTCACATCAGGTGTTAGTGGAACCTGTTTTACTCCTCCGAAAATAAAGCAATCATCATTTCTATCTTTTGGATTAACGATGACAGAAAGTTTCCATTGGTAAATTTTATTGCTATCTAGTTTGACATTGTTAGGAAGAGAAATGCTCATAATCCCTGGTGTCTTTTCAAGTTTGAAAGTCTTACTGTATACTTGATTTCCTTTGTCGGATTTATCTGACAATAAAAATTCCGCAGAATAACTAGTATTTCCTTGCGAAGGAACGTAAAACCAGAATTTTGGATTTCGGGAGGTTAACCCCAAACCCCGACGCGGTATTAATGCTGTTAAATCAGGTTTGACACCACAAAAAAGATCGCGCTCACCCTCCTCTGGAGCGCGCCCACCCCCTCCTCTACGCCTGCTGGGTGAACCTTCCGGAGGCATTTTTATTTTTAATGGTAGTTGCATGGGCAACTTAGTTGCTACTGAGCTAGGGGCAACTGTTTTTGCGTCTTTAAAAAATCTGACGGAAAAACTGATAACATCTACGGATAAGCCAGTTAAAAAAAAAAGTTAATGTTAGTAATTTGGAGCTAATCATGATGATGGAGTCAAGTTGAAAATTTGCGTTTGTCTTTGGTTAGAAAATATTCCCATCCAAATGGCTCCCATTCCACTCATAATAATTAAAGCCAAAGCTGATGGTACTACAGGTATCCAGCCGCCTTGGTTAAGAAATATTATAAAACAAAACCCATATAAAACTCCAGTACCAACCACCACCACTGGCAATAAGTATATGATTTTTTGGCGACATCGCCAAGCTAAGAAACCTCCTACTAATGCCCAAGTGAGAATCCAAAATCCCTCAGCCCATAGTGGTAATACCCACAACAATGGTCGTTTATCTAACACCGCACTAAGGATTTGACTAACCATCTGTCCGTGAATAAATACTCCGGGCATATCTTTATGAAAGGGAGTATTAAAATAATCTTTATAACTGGGAGCAGTCACGCCGATAAGAACGATTTTGTCTTTTACTAAGTTGGGGTCAAAATCATTATTTAATACTTGTTTAAGAGTAAGTGTTTTACCGATATCTCCGCGTGTACGGTAGTTAAGTAATATTTGATATCCACCATTATCTATTCCCTGATAACCTCCTGCATGAGAAGCTAAACGTCCCAAACGAATATTACCAAGCTGCAAGTAACCATTTTGGTTAGGTTGAGGAGAAATATTTTCTGCTTGTAAATAATGAGTTGCTAACTGAAGGCTGAATGATACTTCTGTAGGACAAGGGCTATCTAGATTAGGTGTCATATACCATAGATGACGGCGGATAATTTTTGATGGTTCATCTTCCACCAAATCATTAAAACCTAAGCGCTCTTTGGAAACTTCTGGTGGTGGCTGGTTTCCCGCTTGCTCAAATGTACTGTGTTCGCAAATCGCAAAAAAATTATTAGTTTGCTTTAATTGGGTAGCTAAATCTTTTTGTTCGGCTTTTGCGGGATAATCGCGGATGATATCTAAGCCAATGGCTCGTGGTTTATGGGGTTTGAGATTATTCAACAATTTAGCAAGAGCAGTATGAGATAAAGAACCTTCCCTTTCCCAACCCATCTCTCTTTGATAATCAACATCGTCTTCCGTGACAGTCACAATTAAAAGGCGCTCATCTATTCCTTCATCCGGACGTAAGCGTAACATTTGGTCATAAGTACCTAATTCCCATTCTTGTAAAAATCCCAGATATCGCACTCCCATCAATAAAGCTGTAACTGCGACACTAACCATAATTCCCCTACGCAGGATACCTTTATTCCAAGTACTTTTTTGTATTTGGTGTTTTTGTTCTCCTCCCTGTAAATCAAGCCAACTTAGTTGCTTGAATGCAGGATTTTGAAAAATAACTGGTAGCCAAGTAGCACAGGGGAATTCATCTTGCAGCCCTTGCAAGCGTTCTCTTGCATCTCTTTCAGCTAAATGAAACGGTTTACCACTAGAAAAAGCGCTTAAAAAATATTTTAAAAATTCTTGTGCAACCCTATCTGGTACCAGTTCCCGCATCACAATCACTTGAGGAATCTGCAAGTTATTCAGTTGTTGTGCTAATCCTAATCCGTCGCAAGAGTTAAAAATTGCTAATTTTAAACCCCTTTGCACTGCCGTTGTTAAGCCATAGCAAAGTTCATTGATTGTTAAACTATCGTTGGGATTAATATAAATCCGACCTTTTTCTCCTTCTGTTACACTGTGCCCAGCGAAAAAGATAATATCCCAGGGTTGTTCCCATAATTGGTCATTAATATCCCGACGCTGTGGTTCGACAAGAAAAGTTATCTCAACATTGGGCAATTTTTCTAACAATTCTTGGTCGGCTTTGGTATTCAAACCCTCGCTATGACCTAGAATTGCCAAAATTCTTACCTGAGAATTTTGTTTGAAAGCATCTACACGTTTTGGCGATGCATTATCATAAGGAGCTAAACCAACTTCAGCAAGTGGGTAGCGCTTAATTAAATCCCATTCTTGCCAAGGAAGCTTTTGCAACAACCTATCTTCAGTCCGAATCAGAAATCGGATTGTTTCATCTGGCAATAAATCCGCCAGTAATTCGTCTTTGATATCGGAAAACTGTTCCGACTTCAGCCAGTAATTCAAATACAGGCACAACTCGGAAGCTGATTGATTGCATTCCTCAACGAGAGAATTCACAGAGCCGCCGTACTTAATTATACCTGCTTCTAATCGATAGGGCGCTCCTAATTTACGATATTTATCTTGCCAATGTTCTTGTAAATGAGAAGCTAATTTTGGATTCGGAGGTAAAGAGCGAGTCATTTCTAGTAAACTTGCTAACAAATAACTACCGTCAGATTCTTCTAATTCTCGACTAATAGTTAAATGCACCGAAAAACCTCGCTCTTCCCAGTTGCCATCAAATTTTAAGATGACTAATTTTCCCATGATAAAAAAAGACGCACCGGATTTTAAACTACAAAATGTTCGGTCATATTCATCTTATTTAAGACAATTTTAATGCCAAACTGTTCTCCTGGATTAGCTGTGAAATCTAAATAAATGTCTTTGTTGGTATTTCGAGTTTGAGCTTGCATTACAGAATAGCCTGTTTCGTCAAGAACTATCAATTGTAAGTCGGGCGGCAAATAAGTTTTACCTTTTATTGGATACACCTCCACTGAAACTTTGATTTTCTGTGCTTCTGCTGGCATTAAACCTATTAATAATACTACTGACTCATCTGCTTGTTCTAATCTAAAATTGAGTAACTTTCCTCTTTTTAAAGCAGACGAAGAATTGTCTAATGTATTGTTTTTTTGACGATTCCCATCTCTAAATCTAAAAGCTAATGCTGCTTGGGATGGATTTAAAAGACTTTCTAAGGTTTGCCAACCTATATCAAAAGTACCATTTAGCCAGTGGGTTAGGTTGATTATAGATTGGCTTGCTTTGCCCGAAGCTTCTTTTACTGGTAGTAGAATAGCGCTGGGTGCTAAAAAATTCAAATACACCAATAATTGATTTAGCTCGGCGTTAAACAAGGATAGTGGTACTTGGTAATACTCATTCTGAGAAGTTGACAAATTTTCTGAGCTACGATAATTATTTAATTGGTCATAACGCACAAAACCGCTAATTGTAACTTGTTCTTGTTCTTCTAAAACCTCAGTTAGCACGTAAAAATGACCTACGAGTTCTGGTGAATCAACAACGTTTTTCTTGATGGCGACAAACTCATCAGTCAAATCATTTATGTTAATTAAATCGACCATTAAATTATTAACTTTGAGATGGCATACAGCATCAATCGTAACAAATTGAGGTTGGAGAATTGAACATTGACTCTTATCGATATGTAACTCAGGTTTTCGTTGTTTGAGCCAATTTTCAAACCCAATTAACCCTAAAGCATTCTGATAAGTTTGCCACCGTAAAGCTTCATCAGTAATTTGACGACTAATTTCTGTTGCTTGCTGAAAATCTTCTGGTTCGATTTCAATAACTTCTAAGGGTGAAGCCAAGAGTATATTCTCGTTATCAATCAAATTATTTTTCATAATTACATCTCCTTGTATTTAGATAGGTAGACACACAATCTTTGGATGTACAAACTATTCATATAGCTAGCTTTAGCATCTTTAGTTTCTGTCTGACTTGATGAAAATATTTCATGCTCTATAAAAGCCTCAATCTGAATTGATAAGTTATTGAAATAGTCCAGGTTTTCAGGATTTTCAACTATATGCCAACGTTTTACTTTCTCAAGTATTAGCTGTAATAATTGCTCTTGAATTCTCAACTTAACTTGTTGGAGATGTTTCGGAAATAAAGGCTTAATATATCTACTTATTTGGGGTTGTGTTAATTTTTTTATACGTGATTCTGTTTCTTTTTGAGTCATTCCTTCGCAATAAAGACAATAAAAGGCTGGTTTAATGTAATCTGCAAGATGAGCGCACTTCAAACTTAAAGAATTGATTACATCCTCGAATCCTTTATCTATTGCTTTATCCAAATATGAAACAAGTTCTTCTGATAGTAACCTTTGTAAATCTTCTTCATCTTCTGACTGAAGATTATTAAGAGAACTTGTATCTGGAATCCATTCATAAGCACTAGTTCCGGTATTTGAATCCAGTACTGATATCTGCGGTGGTTGGTACTCACAAAGACGGTAATCTCGCAAACGGCTAGCAATCGCTTGAATTTCCTTGATTAATCTCTGAGGAGTCATCTTAATTTGGTACGTTGTCCATAAATACTCACTCATCCGTTGCAGTTGAGTATCGCTAGGTGGTTCGCATCGTCCATATTGATGGTTTTTTTGGCGATCGCCGCGATAAATCTCATGAAAACTTTGCAAAATAGCTCTCGCTTGCTGAATTTCTGTTTCACTTAAGTGCTGAATAGCACTTTCCGAAAAAACATGAAACTCACGAAACACTTTTTCTAATTTTGCATAACTAGTTGTGTTAAGTATTCCCCAATCACTATCGATACAAACACCACACTGCAACAAAAACTCTTCGATAGCATCACTTTGCTTTATCTTCATTAAAGTCCATTTATCCAAACCACTTTTGGGCTTATACTTTATATATTCTTGCAGGATTTGCAAGGAATATGGGAGAAAACGTTCTTTCACCCCCAAGCTAGGCACTGGTTTACCATCATCATTGAGAACTAGAGGTAGTAATTCATGCAATTGAAAACGCTGTCCTTTCAAACCAAAGCGTGTGTATCTTTCTTTACAAGCTTGTAGAATAAAATGTGATATATAACACCTTAAACAAGTTCCTTCAACAGAATTGCTTATAGCATCAATAGGCAAATCTTTAGAAGATTCTTCCATAAGTAACGAACTTACTAGCTGGTTTTGAATCTCCTTATCTTGTTGAGCCGATATATAAGAATAACGGTTCAAATGAGCGAATATTCTATCACAATACTGTTTGGCGCTTTGAACTTTCTCGACCTTGTAGCCTTCTCCTTTACCAGATGCATCAATTCTAACAATATCTTCGTAGAAATTAGGCAAAATTCTCTTTGTCATAAAACCTCCTGCTCCTACGTATTAGTTAAGCATCTTCAAATTACAAAATTCAACTGATTTATAGCCATAAGATTACCTTTGTTAAAATTTCTTAACACAAACAGGTTTGAACCTATTCATTTGTTTAATAGGTTTGCTTGGCTGAAGATTTATGCACTTTCGCTGTGCAGTACCAAACACAGGGGAACTATCAACTTGCTAAATCATTGTTAGAACGCTACTCGCAAGCTAGAGAAAGCGCTGAGTACCGAACATCCAGATGTCGGAGCTTCCCTGAACAATTTCGCTGGGCTGTACCACGTACAGGGGAATGTGTTTTGTGCTACTGATTTGTTACAGCGTGGACTAGAAATTGAAGAAAAGCACTTAGCACTCCTAATTGCTGTAGGCTCAGAACAACGTAAACAAAATTACATGAGCACCTTTACAGGTACAACTTATCGTATTTCTATCGCTCTGCAAGAAACACGCAACAACCCAACAGCCGCCCGAATTGCACTTATTACTCACACTCCACCATTTCAATACGGTTCGGTTAAAGGTTGTTGATGATAATTATCAGATATGTAGAGACTTGTCATGCTTAGTCTCTACAGGGTTATTGGTTCAGCTTGAAAACCTTTAGAGCCAGCATTTGAGCCTATCTTAGTATCATTCGTGCATAAAACTAATTGTAATTAAACCTATTTATTTGGTGAAGGGGTTAAGTAAAACATCTAAAACTTTCAATCCCTAAATGTATAGGACTTACGCATTAACATTCAGACTGTTCTCTCTATCAAGCCCTACTTTTTGTTTAGGGTTAATGCACATTATAGCGTTTTTATACAGTCCGTAAGTTCTAGTTAGTTTTGCAAAGAAGCAATTGGCTTCTTTCTAACCTTATTAAAGCACCAGAAAAAAGAAATTCAAACAACTTACTAGGAGAAAATCATGATGACAAAAGCTAACCCTCAAAGAGTTTTAATGAATACTGTCGGACTTTTATCTGCGGCGACAATTGCTATTCCCTTTCTTTTTCCAGTAGAACCTGCTTCAGCAAGCTGTCAAGTTTCTTCCACTGCTTTTAAAGTTGCTCAACTTACTAATAAAGTACGTGCTCAATACAGTTTAAGACCTTTACGATTTAATTGTCGATTATATGGCGCGGCTCAAAATCATACGGTAGATATGGTCAACATGAACAGGTTGAGTCATACAGGTTCTAATGGCTCTAGTATAGACATTCGCGTCAAAAGATTCGGGTATCGATATTCAGTCGTTGGTGAAAATGTTGCGGTGGGTCAAAGAACTCCTTCACAAGTGGTAAACTCTTGGATGAAGAGTCCAGGACATCGCCAGAATATCCTTAATCCTCAGTATACTGAAATTGGAGTAGGGTATTCTAATAACTATTGGACTCAAGTATTCGGTAGACCTAGATAGCCATCAAATCAGGGTGCAAGCAAAAACAAAAAGTAAGGTGGGCAGTGCTCACTTTACTACACATTCAGGTTTGGGAGCTTACCTGAAAGTAATGCAAAAGCAATTATCTCTCTGCTAACTTCTCTGAAACATTGAAGGCTTTGCGTAAATGTATTAAAGAGCGTAGAAGCATTGACCCAAGTCAGCATATCCATGTTGCCTGGATTTGCATATCTGAAGAATCACGTCGGGTTGAGAAAGCAGAAGAACAGCTTGTCAGAATGCTGAATGAGCATAACATACCCGTTATTGCGGTTATTACAAATATACTCATCCCTCTGTGATAAACTTCATTCGACAAATGCGTCATCGCGGACTACCGATGGACTTTGTTTTAGTTATGACTGGAATTTACACAACAGCTCGTTTGGGATTGGCGAGTCATATTACGCAATCGGTGGAGCAATTGCTTTCTCGCCCACCAATCACTATGCGGCAGTACGTTGAGGACTATCGGCAGTTTTGGCTATAAAATGTTATGGTCGCAGTGATGGGGTTCTTTGCGATTTGGACGCGATCGCTTGAATAAAATCATACACTTCCCAAGCGTAAATATTCAACTTTAATACAAGCATCCATCACTACATTCATTCCCGCATCCAATGCTTTTTGTGCTGCTGCTTCATCCGATACCCCCAGTTGCGCCCAGATTGTTTTGGCATTTATAGCGATCGCTTCAGCTACAATCTCACTTAAGTAATCAGAGCGACGAAAGACGTTGACAATATCGATATGTGATGGCACTTCTTTCAACGAAGGATAACTAGGTTGACCATCAATTTCTTGAACTTGTGGGTTGACAGGATAAACAGTATAACCAACTTTTCTTAAAAATTGGGCAATTTGGTAACTGGTACGATTTGGTTTATCGGAGTGACCGACAACAGCAATAACTTTTGTTGTTGTTAATATATCCTGTATGGCACTGTCACTTGGTTTATTAAGCAGCATTGTTAAGTATCCTTTGCTTGAGACTCTTTATCTTTAAAACGCTTGTATTGCTTATCCTTGGACTCAAAATATTTCTCCACAGTTGTCTTGGTAGCTTGGGCGCTTTCCAACTCTTCACCACCAACAATCAACAAACGTTCTCTCACACGTTTACGAATATCAGAGACTATCAAGCCATTGATTCGCCTGGTCTTTGCCCAATCTAAAATTGGCTGTGGGTATAAACTTTTCTGAATATATTCTCCCGTTAAAATTTCTGGTAAACTGTAGCTGCGCTTTTTATATTAATTTCCCTTACCCTACCTAAATTAAAATTATAGGTAGGGACTGCGCTCAACATTTCTGTTCAAAAAAAGATGTTTTTCGTTCCGGCTTTGCACGTACTCCTCCGGAGAAGCAAGCTACGCGCAGCGTCGCCCCTTGGGCGAAGAAAAACAGCGCGGAGCCGGAGACGCTCCGCCTCCGGTCCATGCTTCAATCCCACTCTTTTAAGGGTGGGATCATAGCTGCCCTCTGCCCTCAGCATAGCTGCCTTCTGAAAGAAATGTATGTTGTCAGCCGCCGCACAATTTCTCAATCCCTTACCTGTAGAAGT